>NZ_JAXUAK010000007.1:0-179141 GCF_046535855.1 Puerhibacterium sp. TATVAM-FAB25
GGGGGGCGGGGCCTGGGGGATGGCGCCCGCGGCGACGCCCCGGGGGGGGGGGGCGGGGGGGCGCGGGGCCGGGCCCCCGGCCGCACCCCGAGGGCCCCGCCGGCCCGTCCCGCCGTCTCCCACGACGCCGGGGCGGACCGGCGGGGCCCTCTGCCGCGTGCCTCTACGCTGTGCCCATGCGCGTTCTCGTCACCGGCGGCGCCGGGTACATCGGGTCCCACACCGTCCTCGCCCTCGCCGCGGCGGGGCACGACGTCGTCGTCGTCGACGACTTCTCCAACGCGAAGCCCGCGGCGATCACCCGGCTCGAGGAGCTCGCCGGCCGCTCGGTGCCGGTGCACGCCTTCGACCTCACCGACGCCGCCCGCACCGACGAGCTGTTCGCCACCGAGCAGCTCGACGCCGTCATCCACTTCGCCGCCTTCAAGGCCGTGGGCGAGAGCGTGCAGAAGCCGGCCGCGTACTACCGCAACAACCTCGACAGCACGCTGTCGCTGATCGAGGCCATGCAGCGGCACGGCGTCACGCGGCTCGTGTTCTCGTCGTCGGCCACCGTGTACGGCGAGCAGGCGCCGGTGCCCTACAGCGAGGACTACGGGTTCCTCTCCTCCTCGTCGCCCTACGGGCAGACCAAGGTGATGAACGAGCGCATCCTGTCCGACGTCGCCGCGGTGACCGAGGGCTGGAAGGTGGCGCTGCTGCGCTATTTCAACCCGGTGGGCGCGCACCCGTCGGGCCGCATCGGCGAGGACCCGCAGGGCGTGCCGAACAACCTCATGCCGTTCCTGGCGCAGGTCGCCGTCGGCCGCCGCGACAGGCTCACGATCTTCGGCGGCGACTACCCCACCGCGGACGGCACCTGCGAGCGCGACTACATCCACGTCGACGACCTCGCCGAGGGGCACGTGGCCGCCCTGGAGCACCTGGAGGCGATGAGCGAGCCCGTCCGCGCCTTCAACCTCGGCACGGGCACCGGCACCTCCGTGCTGCAGCTGCTGCACGCGTTCGAGCGCGCCGTGGGGCACGACCTGCCGCACGAGATCGGCCCCCGCCGCCCCGGCGACCTGCCGGCCTACTGGGCCGACCCGTCGCGCGCCCACGCCGAGCTCGGCTGGCACGCCACGCGCACCATCGACGACATGTGCGCCGACACCTGGCGGTGGCAGTCGCAGAACCCGCAGGGCTACCCGGAGGACTGAGCCGCTCAGGCCCAGCCGAGCTCGTGCAGCCGCTCGTCGTCGATGCCGAAGTGGTGGGCGATCTCGTGCACCACCGTGACCGCCACCTCCTCCACCACGTCCTCACGGGTGTCGCAGATCGCCAGGGTCGGGTTGCGAAAGACCGTGATCCGGTCGGGCAGCGCGCCGGCGGCCCACGCGAGGTCGCGCTCGGTGAGCGGGACCCCCTCGTACAGGCCCAGCAGCTCCGGGTCGTCGGCGGGCGCCTCGTCCTCGACCAGCACGACGACGTTGTCCATCCGGGCGGCCAGGTCCGGCGGGATGAGATCGAGCGCGTCCGCGACCGCGCCCTCGAAGTCCTCGCGCGACATCTCGACCGCCACGGTGCCCCTCCCTCGCGGCGCCTCGCGCGCCGCTATCGTCCTGCGTCGTCGTCCTGCGGTCGTCCCGCCGGCACCCGGGTCGCCGGGTCGCCGCCCCATCCTCGCCGATGCCGGCGCACCGGTATGCTGGCGGCCGTCCAGCCCCCATCGTCTAGCGGCCTAGGACCCCGCCCTTTCACGGCGGTAGCACGGGTTCGAATCCCGTTGGGGGTACGCCGCCGCTCTCCCCGAGAGCGGCACGCAGAACGTGTCTGACCAGGTCAGAGGCCGATTTCAGGTTTCCGGCGGGGTGGGGTACGCTTCTTCTCGGCTCGAACGGCGGGAACGCCGCGGAGTCAAGGCCCTGTAGCGCAGTTGGTTAGCGCGCCGCCCTGTCACGGCGGAGGTCGCGGGTTCAAGTCCCGTCAGGGTCGCGCACAAGGCGCCCGGTTCGTCGGAAACGACGCCCCGGGCGTTCGTGTCCGAGGCTCTGTAGCTCAGTTGGTAGAGCGCACGACTGAAAATCGTGAGGTCAGGGGATCGACGCCCCTCGGAGCCACCGGAACGAGACCCCCGGATCCACCAGGATCCGGGGGTCTCGCCGTCTCCGGGCCGGGCCGTCCGCGCCCCGCGCGCGGGCACGGAGGTGCCTGCGGGGCTGCTTGGACGGCGCGACCCCCGCCACCTGCGGCGCCGCCGTCGGGCCCCCGAATTGCCGGGACCAGCGCGTCCGAGTTGAGTGGGGCACGGAGTCCTGCGAATCTTCACCACAGGACCACCACGGATGGAGCCACGGATGACCGACTGGGACGACGGCAGCACACCGCCGAAGGCGCAGCAGCCCACGCTGGGCAAGCTCGTCGAGCAGCTCTCGGAGCAGGCCACGCGCCTCGTGCGGGCGGAGATCGCGCTCGCGAAGACGGAGATGACCGCCAAGGCCAAGCGCTTCGGGATCGGTGCGGGCCTCGTCGCCGTCGCGCTGGTGATCCTGCTCTACGCCGTCGGCGTGCTCATCTGGGCCGCCATCACCGGGCTCGCGGAGGCGTGGCCGCTGTGGCTCTCCGCCCTGGTGGTCGGCGTGGTCATGCTGCTGGTCGCGGGCCTGATGGTGCTCGTCGCGAGCCGGCTGATCAAGCGAGCCGCCACGCGGCCCGAGACGATCGACCGCGTCAAGGACGACATCGACGCGGTCAAGGAGGGGATCCACCGGTGAGCGTCGAGGACAAGCTGCCGCGCCCCGCGGCCGGCCGGGGCGGACCCGCCCCCGACGGCAAGGGGCCCACGCCGTACGAGCTGCGGTCCGAGGTCGAGCGCGCCCGCGCCGAGCTGGGTGCCACGCTCGACGCGCTGACCACCCGGCTGTCGCCCGCCTACCAGGCCGAGCGGCTGCGCGACGTCGCGCGGACGGCCGCGCAGGACGTCGGCGCCTTCTTCACGGGCAACGGCCTGCCCAGCCAGGACCGCGACCGGGCCCGCAACGCCAAGGCGCTGCTGGGCGCCGTCGCCGCGTGCGTGACCGTGGTGACCATCGCGCTGGTCCGCCGGGTGCGCCGCTGACCGCGCCCTGAGCGTCCTGCGCGGCGCACGACGTGCCGGTGCCCGGCGGCGGGGGTCCGCCGCCGGGCACCGGCACGTCGTGAGTCGACCCGCGGGTCGACCGGCAGGTCCGCGGCGGCGACGCCGGGACCCGCGGCACGCTTACTTGTCGACGCCCTCGGCGTTCTCCGACGCGGCCCCGAGCAGCGCCCGGACCTCGGACTCCTTGTAGCGGCGGTGGCCGCCGAGGGTCCGGATCGACGAGAGCTTGCCCGCCTTGGCCCATCGCGTGACCGTCTTCGGGTCGACACGGAACATGCTCGCGACCTCGGCGGGCGTGAGCAGCACCTCCGACTCTCCGTGGAGCGACATCCCGACACCTTCCCTCATCGGCGACGGCCGGCCCCGGAGGGTCCCGGGCACAGAGGCGGCCGTCGTCTCACTATTGTCGCCGCAAGGGCGATATATGCGACTTGGTGACAGGATGAAAAATGCCGAAAGAGCGCCGCTCGGAGGCTCTTGACCAGGGATTTCACCCTGTCGCGGCGTGCCGTGGGGCCCGCCCGGCGCTCACGGAGTGACACGGCGTCTCGCAACGTGACGCTGTCGACTCCGTGTGGAGTGGAGGGAAGCGCCCCGGGTCCTGTACCGTTGTGGACTGAACAGACACGCACTTACTCCGGGGCCGCACGTCTGAGCGCGTTGCCGCCCCGCTCCTACGTTGAGGGGGAGCCATGGGCCGCGGCCGACAGAAGGCAAAGCAGACCAAGGTTGCTCGCGCGCTGAAGTACTACAGCCCGGAGACGAACTACCACGCCCTCGAGCAGGAGCTCAGTGGTGGCGGCCGCCGCACCGACCTCGCCACCGAGGACCGGTTCGCCTCCGACGCGGACACCGAGTACGACAACCAGTACTCGACCTGGGCTGACGACGAGCGCTGACCCCTGAGCCGGTCGCGGCCGGTTCTCCAGAGGTGACGAGGGGCCGGACGACGCTGAGCGTCGTCCGGCCCCTCGCGCGCTCCCGGGGCACGGCCGGCCGTCAGAACCGGTAGTCCCCCACCAGGCGCACGGCCCCGCCCTCGACGCCCTTGGTCCCGGCCACGAGGTCGGCCGCGGGCGCGTCGGCGTCGAGCTCGCCGACCGCGCCGAGCACCCACGCGGGCACGCCCAGCGCCGCGAGCCGCGCGAGCGCGGCGTCGGCCCCGTCCTTGCCGACGACGGCGACCATGCCGACGCCGAGGTTCAGCGTGCCCTCGAGGTCGCGGACCGGCACCTGACCCAGCTCGCGCACGAGGCCGAACACCGGCGGCACCTGCCAGGTGTTGCGGTCCACCGTCGCCACCAGGCCGGCGGGCAGCACGCGGGCGAGGTTGGCGGCCAGGCCGCCGCCGGTGACGTGCGTGAAGGCGTGCACGTGTGCGGCGTCGTCGGCCGCGAGGGCGAGCACGTCGGAGGCGTACACGCGGGTGGGCTCGAGCAGCTCCTCCCCCACCGTGCGGCCCAGCTCCTCGACGTGGCGCTCCAGGCCCCAGCCGGCGTGCTTGAGCACGGCGCGCACCAGCGAGTAGCCGTTGGAGTGCAGGCCGCTCGAGGCCATGCCGATGAGCAGGTCGCCCGCCCGGACGCGCTCGGGGCCCAGCACCTTGTCCGCCTCGACGATGCCGGTGGCGGCGCCCGCGACGTCGTACTCGTCCGGCGCGAGCAGCCCGGGGTGCTCGGCCGTCTCGCCGCCGACCAGCGCCGTGCCGGCGACCTCGCACGCCTGCGCGATGCCGCGCACGATGTCGGCGATGCGCTCCGGGACCACCTTGCCGGTGGCGATGTAGTCGGTCATGAACAGCGGCTTGGCGCCGACCACGACGATGTCGTCCACGACCATGCCCACCAGGTCGAACCCGATGGTGTCGTGCTTGTCGAGCGCCTGGGCGATCGCCACCTTGGTGCCCACGCCGTCGGTCGACGTCGCCAGCAGCGGGGCGCGGTAGCCCTGGAACGCCGACAGGTCGTACAGCCCGGCGAACCCGCCGACCCCGCCCAGCACGGCGGGGCCGTGCGTGCGGCGCACGGCGTCCTTCATCAGCTCGACGGCCTTGTCGCCCGCCTCGGTGTCGACGCCGGCGGCGGCGTACGTCAGGCCTTCGTTCGTCACGTCGTGGTGCTCCTCGTGCAGGGGCGGGCGCCGGGCTGCGCAGCGCCGCGGGGGTGGCTCAGGGGTGCTGCAGCGACGACCCGCCGCCGGCGGCGACGGACAGGGACCGCAGGCCGTCCTCCGGCGCGCCGAGCGGCAGCTCCTCCTGCTCGAGCAGGTGCTTGCCGAGCTGGTCCTCGGGCGGCAGCTCGATGGGGTACCTGCCGGTGAAGCAGGCGGCGCACAGCTGCGACGCCGGCTGCTCCGTGGCGGCGATCATGCCGTCCAGCGAGATGTAGCCGAGCGAGTCCGCGCCCAGGGACTGGCCGATCTCCTCGACCGCGAGCCCGTTGGCGATGAGCTCGGCGCGGCTGGCGAAGTCGATGCCGTAGAAGCACGGCCACTTCACGGGCGGCGAGGAGATGCGCACGTGCACCTCGGCGGCGCCCGCCTCGCGCAGCATGCGCACCAGGGCCCGCTGGGTGTTGCCGCGCACGATCGAGTCGTCGACGACGACGAGGCGCTTGCCGCGGATGACCTCGCGCAGCGGGTTGAGCTTGAGACGGATCCCGAGCTGGCGCAGCGTGTCGGACGGCTGGATGAACGTGCGGCCCACGTACGCGTTCTTGGTCAGGCCCTGGCCGAACGGGATGCCCGACTCCTGGGCGTAGCCGACGGCCGCCGGGGTGCCCGACTCCGGCGTCGGGATGACCAGGTCCGCCTCGACGGGGTGCTCGCGGGCGAGCGCGCGGCCCATCTCGACGCGCGCGGCGTGCACGGAGCGGCCGTTGATCGAGGTGTCCGGGCGGGCCAGGTAGACGTACTCGAAGACGCAGCCGGCGCGCTGGGTCGGGGCGAACCGGTGGGAGCGCAGGCCGTCGGCGTCGATCATAATTAGCTCGCCGGGCTCGACCTCGCGGACGTACGAGGCGCCGACGATGTCGAGGGCCGGCGTCTCGGAGGCCACGACCCAGCCGCGGTCCAGGCGGCCGAGGACGAGCGGCCGCACGCCCTGCGGGTCGCGGGCGGCGTACAGGGTGCGCTCGTCCATGAAGACCAGCGAGAACGCGCCGCGCAGCCGCGGCAGCACCTCCATCGCGGTCTGCTCGAGCGTGTGGTCCGGGTCGCCCGCGAAGAGCGCCGTGACCAGCGCCGTGTCCGTGGTGTTGCCCCGCGCGAGCTCGCCGCGCCGCTGGGCGCCGTACCGCTCGGCCACGAGGTTGACCAGCTCCGCGGTGTTGGTGAGGTTGCCGTTGTGGCCGAGGGCCACGGTGCCGGACGCCGTGGCGCCGAGCGTCGGCTGGGCGTTCTCCCACGTGACGCCGCCCGTGGTGGAGTAGCGGCAGTGGCCGACGGCGATGTGGCCCTGGAGGGCGTTGAGCGCCGTCTCGTCGAAGACCTGCGAGACCAGGCCCATGTCCTTGTAGACGAGGATCTGCTCGCCGTTGCTGGTCGCGATGCCCGCGGACTCCTGCCCGCGGTGCTGGAGCGCGTACAGACCGAAGTAGGCGAGCTTGGCGACCTCCTCGCCGGGAGCCCAGACGCCGAAGACGCCACAGGCGTCCTGCGGCCCCTTCTCGCCGGGCATCAGGTCGTGGTTGAGACGGCCGTCAGGGCGCAGAGGCATGGCTCGAGTATTTCACAGCGGCCCGGGGCCGCCGCCCGGCGTCCGCGACGGCTCAGCGCCGGCGCACGCTGCGCCGGTCGAGCAGCACCGCGACCAGCCCGGCAAGCAGCACGGTGACCGTCGTGGTGGCCAGCATGATCACCGTGACGTAGACGCCCGGCTTCTGCAGCGGCCCACCGATGTCGGCCGGGTCCGTGCTGGCCACCAGGTAGAGGCCGAACGCGCCGCCGAGCACGATGCCGAGGAGGGCACCCAGCCAGAAGAACGCCCGGTACCGGGGGGCGCGACGCACCGTCGTCGGGTCGACGACGGTGCTGACGTCGGCGTCGGCCTGCGCGCCGGCCTCGGGGCCCGCCTCCGTCGTCCCGGGCGGCGGGGGGCTGTCCGGGGTGGTCCCCGCGCCGGTCTCGCGACCGTCCTGCGGGACGTCGGGCCGGCCGGTCTGCGGGCGCGGGGCGCCCGGCTCGTCCGCGGTGGTGCTCACCCGCCCAGCCTATCGGCGCCCCGGGCGCCCCCGGACCCCCCTCTGGGAGGACCGGGACGACGGAGGACGACGGGCGCCGACGCCGCGGACGGGCACGGGGTCCCGGGCCGCGCGGCCCGGGACCCCGTTGCGGGCTGACGACGCGTCAGCGCGTCGTCAGCCCGCCCTGCACCTCGAACCACGGGCCGTTCTTGTTCTTGCCCGGGGCGAGCCCCCGGACGCGGCCGTCGGCCTCGTAGACCTTGCCCTGGTACGCGACACGGTCGCCCGCGCCGTACACCGTGGTGCGGGACCACTCGGGGTACACCGGGGCGGCGGCCTCCACCGTGACCGGCAGGCTGGCCACCGTGCCCGACGGCGCGACGCTCACGCGCAACGTGTAGTCACCCGCGGCCGTGTCGGCCGGGACGACGGCGGCGATCTCGGCGGTGCCGCCGGAGACCGCGGCCTCGCCGAGGCCGACGCCCTCGGCGTCGGGCTGCCCGGCCGGGACCAGCGTGAGCGTGGCCGAGGTGTTCTGCGGCGCGCCGAGCGACGTGAGGTCGAGCCCGCGCAGGGTGGCCGAGAGCTTCTCGCCCGCGGTCACGGTGTCGGGCAGCGCGTCGGCGACCGTGCGGGACCGGGCGAAGGACGGGGTGAGCGGCTGGTTGGCGCCGAGGTAGTCGATCCACGCGTCGCGGTCGACCAGGCCGGAGTCGCGCACGTCCGTCGCCTGCGTGAAGGCGCGGAAGTTGTCGCCGCCCGTGCCGAGGAAGCTGAACGTCGCCACGCGGAACGTGTCGTCCGGCCGGACGGGCTCGCCGTCGACGTACACCGCGAGGACGTTGTCCCCGGGCGTCGCGGCCGGGTCGGCCCTGCGGGCCACCCAGGTGACGTTGTCGGACAGGCCGAGCGCCAGGTACGGCCGCGACGGGCGGTTGCCGTTCGCGTCCGTCTGCCACTGCTGCTCGAGGACCTCCTCGAGCTGGGCGCCGGTGAGGGTCAGCGACCAGAGGTTGTTGACGAACGGCAGCACGGCGTTCGCCTCGGCGTAGGTGATGACGCCGTCCTCGCCGCGCAGCAGCTCGGCGCGCAGGCCGCCGGGGTTGACGATGCCGATCTCCGCGGCGCCGCGCTCCGGCGCGGCGAGCGAGTCGCGCAGCGCGTTGCCGACGAGGTTGCCGAGCGCGGACTCCGCGGCGCGGTCGTCGCGCGTGCCGCCGACGTACCTGCCGTCGACGTAGGAGCCGCCGGCGAAGGCGGTCGTGATGTCGGCGGTGACCGAGGAGCGCGGCTGGTTGCCCACGACCTTGGCCTCCGCCACCGCGGCGTCCACGATCCGCTTCGCCTCGGCGACGGCCGGGTAGGCCGCCACGAGGTCTGCCGCGGTGCGCGTGGTGCGCGCGACGTTCTGCGCCGAGGCGGTCAGCACCTCGCCGGTGGCCGGGTCGACCGAGAGCGAGACGAGGCCGACGCGCTCGCCGTAGCTGCCGGTCTGGATCACGGGGCGGGTCTTGCCGGTGTCACCGACCGGGGCGTCCCACGCGTACTGCTTGTGGGTGTGCCCGGTGAGGATCGCGGCGATGCGCGGGTCGGAGTCGGTGACGACGTCGGCGAACACGCCGCCGGCGGCCACCTCCTCCTCGAGGGTGGAGCCGTCGGGCGTGCCGGCGCCCGCGCCGTCGTGCACCAGCGCGACGACGACGTCCGCCTCGCCGTTGGCCGCCTCGCCGTCCTTGAGCTCGTCGGTCACGCGGTTCAGCGCCTCGACCGGGTCGCCGAAGTCGAGGTCCGCCACGCCGGCCGGCGAGACGAGCGTCGGCGTCTCCTGCGTGACGACGCCGACGAAGGCGACGTCGACGCCCTGGACCGGCACGACGGCGTACTCGGGCAGGGCCGGGGTGGTGGTGCCCTTGGCGTAGACGTTGGCGCCGAGGTAGTCCCAGTCGGCGGCGTCGGCCACCCGGCCGGTCAGGTCGGCGAAGCCCTGGTCGAACTCGTGGTTGCCGACCGCGGAGACCTGCAGGTCCAGCGCGTCGAGCAGGTCGATCGTCGGCCGGTCGCCGGCCACCGAGGAGGCGAACAGCGAGGCGCCGATGTTGTCGCCGACGGAAGCGAAGATCGTGCCCTCGGGGTTGCGGCTCTTGAGCTCCTCGACCGTGCCGGCGAGCTGCACGGCGGTGTCGGGGGCGGCCATGTCGATGCGGCCGTGGAAGTCGTTGATGTCGACGATGTCGATCCGGACGGGGTCCGCTGCCGCGGCCGGGCCTGCCAGCGACACCGTCACGGGCACGGCCAGCGACACGGACAGGGCGGCGGCCGCGGCCGCGCTGCCCCGGCGCCGGAGGGTTCGGTCGTTCACGGTGAGTTCTCCTCGGGAGGGGTTCGGTGCTGCGGGACGGGGGCGCTCGGCCCGGCGGGCGGAGCGGTCGGGGCGGGCGGTCACCGGGTGCCCCGGCCGGACGGCGCGCCCTTGCCGCTGCCGAGGCCGACGACGACGGGGTCGTGGTCGCTCGAGCGGTACGGGTCCGCCGCGTAGAACGTCGTGCCGTGGTAGTTGAACCGGCTGTACTCGAGGGCGACGGACTCCTCGGCGTTGATCTCCCACACGTCGGCGCCGGTGGCCCGCGCGAGCGCGGGACCGTTCAGCAGCACGTGGTCGAGCGAGCCGGACAGGCCGTCGAACGAGTAGGAGTGCTGGCCCTCGGCCAGGTGCGACGCGGCGTCGGTGTACCCGGCGTCGTAGAGCACCTGCAGCGGGTCCTCCTGCGTGTAGGAGTTGAAGTCGCCCACCAGCGCGACGGCCTGGCCGGCGCCGGCGATCTCGCCGACCCAGTCGCGCAGCGCCGTGGCCTGCCGCACCCGGGACTCGTTCGCGGCGCCCTGGCCGTCGCCGGCGTCGGCGTCGCCCGGCCACGGGCCCGCCGAGCCCTTCGACTTGAAGTGGTTGACCACGACCAGGAACGGCTTGCCGCCGCCCACCGGCACGAACTTCTGCGCGACCGGCTCGCGGGCGTTGTCGAACGCCCCGCCGGCGGCCGACTCGGTGCCGAGCGCCAGCGACTCCCCGGCGCGGCGCACCTCGGCCGGCTTGTAGATGATCGCGTTGGCGATGACGTCCATCTCGGTGACGTCCGGCAGCTGCTCCGACGACGGGACGTAGTCCCAGACGTCCGCGCCCGCGGCGGCGTTGAGCGCCTCCACCAGGGTGGCGGTCGCCTCGTCGGCCACGCCGTCCACCACCAGCGAGTTCTCGATCTCCAGCAGGCCGACCACGTCGGCGTCGAGCGCGTTGATCGCCGCGACGATCTTGGCCTGCTGGCGCTCCAGGTCCTCGGCCTCGAACGCGCCGCGGGGGCCGTTGCCCGGGCAGCTGCGGGTGGTGACCGGGTCGCCCGTGCGGTCGGAGTACGCGGTGCACCCGGCGACGTCGGCGCCGACCGTGGTGAAGTAGTTGAGCACGTTGAAGGTGGCGACCTGGACGTCGCCGCCCACGTCCTCCGGCCGGTCGGTGCGCGTGTCGGCGAAGGTCACCGGGTCGTCCTCGCCGGCCACCAGCGGGCGGGTGGGGTTGAGCTTCCACGCGCTGTTCCGGTAGTCGACGACCACCGGCTCGGTGAGGTCGGCGGCGGCGCCCACGCGCACGGGCTCGTCGAGCGAGACGTACGGCGGGGTCAGTCCCTGGTTCGCGCTGCTGAGGAAGTTCGTCGAGGCGCCGTCGTCGAGCACCACGGCCCGCGCGGCGTTCTCGGCCTCGACCGCGGCGGCCTCGGCGGTGCCGGGGCGCGCGACGTCGGTCGGCTGCAGCAGCGGGCCGTCGCCGGCCGCGAGGCCGACCTCGCCGTACTGGTTGGTCGAGTGGGTGTCGGTGACCGTGAAGGCACCGGGCGCGTAGAGCATCGACTCCAGCGCCTCGCGCTCGGCGTCGGTCCCGGGCCAGGCGACGACGGCCGGCTCGACGGGCGCGGCGTCGGGCAGCACGACGAGGTCGGTGGCGGCCCGGACGGTGACCTCGGTGAGGCCCTGGTACTCCGTGACCTCGCCGGTCACCTGCACGGTGTCGCCGACGGCGACGAGGTGGTCGGTCGCCGCGGAGTAGACGAACACGGCGTCCGAGGCGGTGTGGGCGGCGAGGTCGAGGGCGCCGCCGGTCCCCGGCGTCTGGATGGTGTACCCGTCGAGCCCGCCGGTCGGGTACGCGGCGGTGACGACGCCGACCGTGGTGACGGTCCGGCCCGCGAGCGGGGAGGCGGCACCCGTGCCCTGGATCTCGGCGATCGGCACGACCGGGACCGGCGTGCCGGGGTCGGTCGGCCCGGGCGTGGGCTCGGGGGTGGGCTCGGGGGTGGGCTCGGGGGTGGGCTCGGGGGTGGGCTCGGGCGTCGGCCCGGCGCCGCTGCCCGCGGGCGTCGGGGCGCCGGTGCGGAAGTCGGCGGCGTTGTCGGCCGTGTTCGCGTGCTCCACACGGGCCACCGACGTGGCGTTGCTCGTGCCCGGCGCCGGGGCCGACCCGGCGAACGCGGAGGCGCCGCCCCAGCCGACGAGGTCGACGACCTGCGGCAGCTGCGCGCAGGCCGCGGCGGCGCAGTCGAGCCGCGCGGTGTCGCGGACCAGCGCGACCTTGCCGGCGCTGCCCGACAGGGCGATCGTGCCCGTGACGTCCGGCGCCGGCAGGTCCGGCAGGTCGCGGTCGGTGCCGAAGCCCTGGCCGACCAGGAAGGACCCGTGCGCAGGGATGGTGCCGGTCAGCGCCGTCTGCGCGCCGTTGGCCCAGGAGCCGGTGGCCGAGGCGTACTGCACGGTCCAGCCGTCGAGGCTGACCGGCTCGTCCGTGGGGTTCCACAGCTCGACGAAGTCCTGGTCGAACGCGCCGCCGCTGTTGCCGCCGCCGCCGTACACCTCGTCGATGACGACGGGCGCGGCGGGCGAGACGGCGGCCGACGCGGGCGCGGCGAGCGCTGCCGTCGTCGGCAGCACGAGCGCCGCCGCGAGCGCCGTGGCGACCGCTCCTGCGCGGCCGTGGGGGGAAGCTGTCGTGGTCACGCTGGCTCCTGCTTGTCGGAGTGGGCCGTCGGTGCGAGGCGCCGTCATCCGACCAGCACCCGGTGAACCGGGCACGAACGCGCGGAGACGGGACGACGACGGCCCGGCAAAGGTGGCTCGGACGTTAGCGGATGCCGGTGACAGGCATGTTTCGTCGCCCGGGGCGCCCGGGGCGCCCCGGGGCGCTCCAGGGCTCCGGCGCGCTCAGCGCTCCCGCGCCGCCTGCAGCGGCAGGAGGGCGGACAGGTCGGCCCGCTCCCCCGAGGCGTTCACGCGCCCGGCGGCGACGGCGTCGGCCCAGGAGCGGCGGCCCGTGGCGAGGGCGAGCCACGTCTCGACGTCCGTCTCCACCACGTTCGGGGGCGTGCCGCGGGTGTGCCGCGGCCCGGCGACGGCCTGCACCGCCCCGGCCGGCGGGACGCGCACCTCGACGGCGTTGCCGGGCGCGACGTCGGCCAGCTCCTCGAGGGTGAAGCGGACGGCGGTGGTCACGTCGGCGCGCGAGGCGCCGCCGGCGAGCCAGGCGGCGACGGCGGCGCGGCCGGCGACGGGGTCGGTGCGGCGGCGGGGAGGCATGGGAGGAACGGTAGACGTCAGGGCAGCGTGAACCGCACCGTCCGGGCGGGCACCGAGGCCTCGGCGAGCGTCACCTTGGCGCGCTCGCCCAGGGGCAGCGACGCGCCGTCGACCCGGGCGCGGACCGCCGGGTCGCGCAGCACCACCTGGCCGCGGTCGGCGCCGTCGCGCTCGTCGACGTCGACCACCACGGCGTCGAACCGCTGCCCCACGCGGCCGCCGAGCAGCGCCGCCTCGACGACGTCCACGCAGGCGCGCTCGAACGCCGACGCCGTGCGGCCCGCGGCCGCCATCGTGGCCGGCAGGCCGGGCAGCGCCTCGAGCACCCAGCCGGGCACCTCGCGGCCGGCCGCGTGGGCCAGGCAGATCTCGGTGGCGTACCGGTCCACGAGGCGGCGCAGCGGCGCCGTGACGTGCGCGTACTCCGCGGCGATGGCGGCGTGGCGGGCGTCGGTGGGCAGGGCGACGACCTTGCCGCCCTCCGCGCCGTCGGCCGGCACCCCGAACGCGAGGTAGCCGGCGCCGCGGAACAGGCTCGTGGCCTCGTTGAGGAACGCCGCGTGCGCCGGGCGCCGCGACTCCAGGCGCGGCAGCAGGTCGGGGTACTCGACGTGCTCGGGCCAGTCGATGCCGAGCGCCGCGGCGGTGCGCCGCAGGCGCGCGACGTCGCGCGGGTCCGCCGCGGGCAGCGTGCGGAGGATGCCGACGCCGGCCTCGCGCATCATGCGGGCGGCGACGATGCCGGTGAGCAGCGAGATCTGGGCGTTCCAGCCCTCGACCGGCAGCGTGCGGCGGAACTCCAGCCCGAACGAGCCGTCGGCCCGCGGGACCACCTCCTGCTCCGGCACGTCGAGCGAGACGCCGCCGCGGGCCCGCTCGCGCTCCTGGCGCAGCCGGCCGACGTCGGCGAGCAGCTGCAGCGGCTCGGGCGCGGTGCCGTCGTCGAGCGCCGACTGCGCCTCGCCGTACGTGAGCCGCTGGCGCGAGCGCACGACCGCGCGCACCACCGAGGCGGAGGTGATCTCGCCGTGGGAGTCGAGGCCGATCGTCCACAGGACGGCCGGGCGGTCCTGGCCGGGCAGGAGGCTCGCCGCGCCCTCGCTCAGCGCCGGCGGGTGCAGCGGCGTGCGGGTGTCCGGCCCGTAGACCGTCGCGCCGCGCCGGTGCACCTCCCGGTCGACGGCGCCGCCCGGCGCCACGAACGTCGCGAGGTCGGCGATGGCGTAGCGCACCACGTACCCGTCGCCGGACGAGGCGACGTGCACCGCCTGGTCGAGGTCGAGGGAGCCCGGCGGGTCGATCGTCACCAGCTCGACGTCCCGGTGGTCCTGCCGCCCGTCCGCGGCGTCCCGCCGGGTGTCCCACGCGCCGCCCGGCGCCAGCTCCTGCGCCGCGGCGCGCGCCTCGTCGAGCACGTCGGGCGGGAACATCGGGGGCAGGCGCAGCTCGGCGCGCAGCGCTGCGAGGGCGGCCCGCACCTCGTCCGTCACGGGGGGTGCGATCCGCAGGTTGCGTAGAGGCACGTCGCCGACACTAGCGGCCGTCGGTCCTGGTAGCGCGGCGTGACACCACGCGTGCGACACCCTCCACGGGGCCTCCACGAGCGGCCCCGCCCGTCGCGGCCGGCGGGGCCGCGCGACGGCGCGGCGGGCGCCCGTCGCTCCGGTTCCCGGCGACCGGAGGGGTCCGATATCTTGACGTCGAGCGAAATCCGCACGGCTGCCACCGCAGCACCCACGTCCCAGGGAGCACCGCCGCCCATGGCTTCGTCCGTCAAGACCAGCAAGTCCACGATCATCTACACGCACACCGACGAGGCGCCGCTGCTGGCGACGTACTCGTTCCTGCCGATCGTCCAGGCGTACGCCGGCCAGGCGGGCGTCGAGGTCGAGACCCGGGACATCTCGCTGTCCGGCCGCATCCTGGCGCAGTTCCCCGACGTCCTGCCCGAGGAGCAGCGGGTCGACGACGCCCTCGCGGAGCTGGGCCGCCTGGCCACGACGCCCGAGGCCAACATCATCAAGCTGCCGAACATCTCGGCGTCGGTGCCGCAGCTCAAGGCCGCGATCGCGGAGCTGCAGGCGCAGGGCTACGCGATCCCGGACTACCCGGAGGACCCGCAGACCGACGCCGAGCGCGACGTGCGCGCCCGCTACGACCGGGTCAAGGGCTCGGCCGTGAACCCCGTGCTGCGCGAGGGCAACTCCGACCGCCGCGCGCCCGCGTCGGTCAAGGCGTACGCCAAGGCCCACCCGCACCGCATGGGCGCCTGGTCGCCGGAGTCGCGGACGACCGTGGCGCACATGGAGTCCGGCGACTTCCGCTCCAACGAGAAGTCCGTCGTCATGCCCGCCGCGGACACGCTGACCATCCGCCTCGTCGCGGCCGACGGCACCACCACGGTGCTCAAGGACGGCCTGGACGTCGAGGCCGGCGAGGTCGTCGACGGCACGTTCATGTCGGTCCGCGCGCTGCGCACCTTCCTCGCCGAGCAGGTCGCCCGCGCCAAGGCCGAGGACGTGCTGTTCTCCGCCCACCTCAAGGCCACGATGATGAAGGTCTCCGACCCGATCATCTTCGGCCACGTGGTCCAGGCCTACTTCCCCGACCTGTTCGCGAAGCACGGCGACGCGCTGCGCGCCGCGGGCGTCTCGCCCAACGACGGCCTCGGCGCCCTGCTGGCCAAGGTCGACGAGCTGCCCGACGGCGCCGCGATCAAGGCCGCCGTCGAGCAGGGCCTGGCCGAGGGCCCGGCCCTGGCGATGGTGAACTCGGACAAGGGCATCACCAACCTGCACGTGCCCTCCGACGTCATCATCGACGCCTCGATGCCGGCGATGATCCGCGCCGGCGGCAAGATGTGGGGCCCGGACGGCGCCGAGCACGACACGCTCGCCGTCATCCCCGACTCCTCGTACGCCGGCGTCTACCAGGCCGCGATCGACGACTGCCGCGAGAACGGCGCCCTCGACCCGGCCACCATCGGCTCCGTGCCGAACGTCGGCCTCATGGCCAAGAAGGCCGAGGAGTACGGCTCGCACGACAAGACGTTCGAGATCCCGGCCGACGGCACGGTCGAGCTCGTCACCGCGGCCGGCGACGTGATCATGAGCCACGAGGTCGAGGCCGGCGACATCTGGCGCGCCTGCCAGACGAAGGACGCCCCGGTCCGGGACTGGATCAAGCTGGCCGTCACCCGCGCCCGCGCCACCGGCGCCCCGGCCGTGTTCTGGCTCGACGCCGAGCGCGCCCACGACGCCAACCTCATCAACAAGGTCGAGCAGTACCTGCCGGAGCACGACACCGAGGGCCTCGAGATCCTCGTCATGGCGCCGGCCGAGGCGTGCGCGTACTCCTTCGCCCGCATGCGCGAGGGCCTGGACACCATCTCGGTGACGGGCAACGTGCTGCGCGACTACAACACCGACCTGTTCCCCATCCTCGAGCTCGGCACGTCGGCCAAGATGCTGTCGGTCGTGCCGCTGATGAACGGCGGCGGCCTGTTCGAGACCGGTGCCGGCGGCTCGGCCCCGAAGCACGTCCAGCAGCTGGTCGAGGAGAACTACCTGCGCTGGGACTCGCTCGGGGAGTTCTTCGCGCTGGCCGCCTCGTTCGAGCACCTCGCCACCGTGACCGGCAACTCCCGCGCGCAGGTGCTGGCCGACACGCTCGACCGCGCCACGGGCACGTTCCTCAACGAGGACAGGTCGCCGACCCGCCGCCTGGGCGGCATCGACAACCGCGGCTCGCACTTCTACCTCGCCCTGTACTGGGCGCAGGAGCTGGCCGCGCAGTCCGACGACGCCGAGCTCGCCACGACGTTCGCCCCGCTGGCCGAGAAGCTCGCGGCCGACGAGCAGCGGATCGTCGACGAGCTCGCCGCGGTCCAGGGCCACCCCGCCGACATCGGCGGCTACTACCGCCCGGACGACGCGAAGGCCTCGGCCGTGATGCGCCCGTCCACGACGCTGAACGAGGCGCTCGCCTCGCTCGGCGCCTGACGGCGCCCGAGCGCCGGAGAGCATGACGCCCGAGGGCGGTCCCGCTGCGGCGGGGCCGCCCTCGGGCGTCTCGCCGTCGTGCGCCCGTCGCGCACCCCACGTGCGCGCGTCGCGTGCCGGTCGGGGCGCCGGCCCCGCCCTCACCACGACCAGCCGCGCTCCGCCAGCTCCAGCTCGAGGCGCAGGCGCTCCGCCGCGGCGGCGTGCTCGCCGGCGCGCAGCGGGCGGTCGTCGACCGGGACGCCGGCGAGCCGGCCCGCCTCGCGCAGGAGCGCGTCGTAGGCGCCCTGCGTCGCCAGCCAGTGGTGGGCCCGGGCGTAGACCTGCGGGTCCTGCTCGACGTCGCGCAGCTGGTGCGCCAGCTCACCGAGGCGGACCTGCAGGCGGAGCGTGGCCAGCGGGTCGGGGCCGGGGATGCGGCGGTGCCGACGTCGCACCCGCCGCGGGCGGCGGGGACCGCGCCGCCGGTGCAGCGGCCACAGCGGCGCCCGGGCGGCCACCGCGGTGAGCGCGGCGACCGTCGTCGAGCCGAGGGCCGTGCGCCACATCGCGGGACTCCAAGGACGGGTCGTCTCCACTCTATGGAGCGCGCGGCGCGCATGCGCGAGGATCGGGACATGCCGGTCGCTCGCCGTCCGCACGCCGCCGTCACCGCCGCCGTCACCGCCGCCGGCCCCGCCGCCGGCCCCGCGGTCCTCGTCGCGGTGCTCACCGCGGTCCTCGGCGTGCTGCTGCTCGCCGCGTGCACGCCGGACGACCCGCCGCCCCCCGACGACGCGCCCGGGCCGAGCGTCGCCGGACCCTCCGCGGGGCCCTCCGCGGGGCCGAGCACCGCTCCCGCGCCGCCGGCCGGCGCGGTGCCGCCGCCGGCGATCGCCCCCGGCACGGAGGGCACCGTCGACGTCGGCGAGCGTCCTGTACGCCTGGTGGTGCCGTCGTCGTACGACCCGGCCGACCCCGCCCCGCTCGTGCTGCTGCTGCACGGGTTCGGCTCCACCGCCGACGAGGTCGACGCCGTGCTCGGGCTGCGCGCCGAGGCCGAGCGTCGCGGCCTGCTGTACGTGCTCGCCGAGGGCACGCCCGATGGCGGCGGGCGGCTGTTCTGGGACGCCACCGAGGCGTGCTGCAACTTCTTCGGCCCGGAAGTCGACGACGCCGGCCACCTCGCGGACGTGCTGCGCACCGTGGCCGCCGGGTACGCCGTGGACCCGGACGGCGTGGTGGTCGCCGGCCACTCCAACGGCGGCTTCATGGCCTACCGGATGGCGTGCGAGCACGCCGACCTGGTCAGCGCGGTGGTCTCCCTGGCCGGCGCCATGCCGGCCTCGGCCGACGCCTGCGCGCCGGCGCGGCCGGTGAGCGTGCTGCAGGTGCACGGCACGGCCGACTCCACCATCCGGTACGAGGGCGGCAGCAACGGCCCGTTCCCGTACCCGTCCGCGCGGGACTCGGTCGGGGCCTGGGCGCGGCTCGACGGGTGCGACGCCGAGCCCGCCACGACGCCGCGCGCGCTCGACGTCGAGGAGTCGCAGCCCGGCGCCGAGACGTCGGTGACCACCTACGGCGGCTGCGACGACGGCACGAGCGTCACGCTGTGGAGCGTCGAGGGCGCCGAGCACGTGCCGGACCTCGCGCCCGGGTTCGCCGGGGCGGTGCTCGACGAGGCGCTCGGCGCCGGCTGACGGCGCGCGCCGAGGCCCCGGCGGCACCCGGAGACGGCCGTGGGCGGGCCCGGGCGGTCGCCCGGGCCCGCCCACGGCGGCGGCGTCAGCCGAAGATGCGGGGCAGCGTGCCCTCGAACGCCTCGCGGGCCTCGGCCAGCGAGATCTCGAGCGCGCCGCCGTCGATCGGCCCCTCGACGACGACGGCGTCCCCGCCGGTCTCGCCGAGGCGGGCGACCGACACGCCCGCGGCCTGCGCCGCGGCGACGAGCTCGGCCTCGCGGGCCGGGTCCACCGCGACGAGCGCGCGGGCCGTGCTCTCGCTGAACAGCGCGGCGAACGGGGTGACGCCGTCGCGCTCCGTGACCGGCGCGACCGTGACCCGCGCCCCGACGCCGAAGCGCAGCGACGCCTCGAGCAGGGCCTGGGCGAGGCCGCCCTCGGACAGGTCGTGGGCGGCGACGGCCAGGCCGGCCTTGCGGGCGCCGACGAGCACCTCGGCCAGGGCCCGCTCCGCGGCCAGGTCGACGCGCGGCGGCACGCCGCCTAGGTGGCGGTGCTCGACCTCGGCCCAGGCCGAGCCGTCGAGCTCGTCGGCGGTGGTGCCGAGCAGCAGCAGGCTCAGCCCGGCGGCGCGCCAGCCGGACGGCACGGCGGTGCGCACGTCGTCGAGCACGCCGAGCACGCCGACCACCGGGGTCGGGTGGATCGCGGAGTCGACGCGGCCGGGCTCGCCGGTCTCGTTGTACAGCGACACGTTGCCGCCGGTCACCGGCACGCCGAGCTCCTGGCACGCGTCGGCCAGGCCCTCGATCGCCTCGACGAGCTGCCACATCGAGTCGCTGTTCTCCGGCGAGCCGAAGTTGAGGCAGTCCGTGACGGCCATGGGCTCGGCGCCCGCGGTGGCCACGTTGCGGTAGGCCTCGGCGAGCGCGAGCGCCGCGCCGGCGCGCGGGTCGAGCTTGGCGTAGCGGCCGTTGGCGTCGGTGGCCAGGGCCACGCCGCGGTGCGTGAACTCGTCCACGCGCACCACGCCGCCGTCGTCCGGCTGGGCCAGGGCGGTGTTGCCCTGCACGAAGCGGTCGTACTGGTCGGTCACCCACGCCTTGGAGGCGAGGTTCGGCGCGGCGAGCAGGCGCAGCGCGGTGGCGCGCAGCTCGTCGGCCGTGCCCGGGCGGGCCAGGCCGGCGGCGGCGGTGGTGTCGGACACGAGGGCGTCCTGCCAGGCGGGGCGGGCGTACGGGCGCTCGTAGACCGGGCCCTCGTGCGCCACGGTCTTGGGGTCGACGTCGACGATGCGCTGGCCGTGGTGGTCGATCGTCAGGCGGCCGGAGGCGTTGACCTCGCCGATCACCGACGTCTCGACGTCCCACCTCTTCGTGATGGCGAGGAACTCGTCCAGCTTCTCCGGCCGGACGACCGCCATCATGCGCTCCTGCGACTCCGACATGAGGATCTCGCCGGCGTTGAGCGTGGGGTCGCGCAGCAGCACCGAGTCGAGGTCGACGTGCATGCCGCCCTCGCCGTTGGAGGCCAGCTCGGAGGTGGCGCAGGAGATGCCGGCGGCGCCGAGGTCCTGGATGCCCTCGACGACCTTCGCCTGGAACAGCTCCAGGCAGCACTCGATGAGCACCTTCTCCATGAACGGGTCGCCCACCTGCACGCTGGGGCGCTTGGCCGGCACGCCGTCCTCGAACGTCTCCGAGGCGAGGATGGAGGCGCCGCCGATGCCGTCGCCGCCCGTGCGGGCGCCGAAGAGGATGACCTTGTTGCCCACGCCCGAGGCGTTGGCCAGGTGGATGTCCTCGTGCCGCAGCACGCCCACGCACAGGGCGTTGACCAGCGGGTTGCCCTGGTAGGAGGCGTCGAACACGAGCTCGCCGCCGATGTTCGGCAGGCCGAGGGAGTTGCCGTAGCCGCCGACGCCGGAGACCACGCCGTGCACCACGCGGGCGGTGTCGGGGTGCTCGACGTCGCCGAAGCGGAGCTGGTCCATCACGGCCACGGGCCGCGCGCCCATCGAGATGATGTCGCGCACGATGCCGCCGACGCCGGTGGCCGCGCCCTGGTACGGCTCGACGAACGACGGGTGGTTGTGCGACTCGACCTTGAAGGTCACCGCCCAGCCGTCGCCGATGTCGACGACGCCGGCGTTCTCGCCGATGCCGACGAGCAGGTGCTCCTTCATCTCGTCGGTGACGCGCTCGCCGAACTTGCGCAGGTGCACCTTGGAGGACTTGTACGAGCAGTGCTCGGACCACATGACCGAGTACATGGCCAGCTCCGCGGCGGTGGGCCGGCGGCCCAGGATGTCGCGGATGCGCTGGTACTCGTCGGCCTTGAGGCCGAGGTCCGCGTACGGCTGCACCTCGTCGGGGGTCTCGGCAGCGTGCTCGACGGTGTCGAGCACCGGGCGCTGGTAGGTGGCGGCGGACGACTCGGCAGGAGCGGTCATCAAGGTCCCTCGGTTCGCGCGGTGCCCCGACCGGGTGATCACCGCCCGCGCCGGGTGTCGCGGGAGCGACGGCGGGCGCGGGCCGGCATCCGGCATCGGTCGGAGCCGGGGTTCGTCGGCCAGTCTACCGGCGGGCGCACGCGCTCCGGCCCGCACCGGGGGGCGGGCGCCGCCGCCCGCCCCCCGGCGCCACCTCCCGGTGCGCTCAGCCCTTGACCGAGCCGGACGCGAGCCCGGCGACGTAGTACCGCTGCAGCGCCACGTACAGCACCACGCACGGGACCATCGCCACCACGGACCCGGCGGCCAGCAGGCCGAAGTCGACCTGGCCGTAGGCGCCCTGCTGGAGGTTCACCAGCGAGACCGGCAGCGTGTACAGGGCCGAGTCGGTGAGGAACGTCAGCGCACCGAGGAACTCCGTCCACGAGGCCAGGAAGGCGTACAGCGCCGCCGTCGCGGCGCCCGGCACCACCAGCGGACGCAGCACGGACACGAGCAGGCGCAGCGTGCCCGCCCCGTCCACGTGCGCGGAGTCCTCGATCTCCCCCGGTACCGCCTCGAACGCGTTGCGCATCACGAAGATGCCGAACGGCAGGTTCATCGTGGTGTAGAAGAGCACGAGCCCCAGGAGGCTGTCGGTCAGGCCCATGGCGTTCATCTGCAGGTACAGCGGCGTGAGGATCGCCTGGAACGGCACCATGAGCGTCACCAGGACCAGGCCGAACAGCGCCGAGCGCCCGCGGAAGCCGAACTTGGCGAACCCGTAGCCCGCCAGGGTGGCGAGCACGGCCGTGAGCAGCGCCGTCGCGACCGAGACGACCGCCGAGTTGACGATGCCGCGCCAGATCTCCGGCTGGTCGAGGATCGCCCGGAAGTTCACCGCGGACAGGTCGAGGAACCGGTCGTCGGGCGCCGCGACCACGACGTCGCCCGGCTGGCCGGCGCGCACGAACGCCAGCAGCAGGGGCACGAGGAACACCAGGGCGGCGAGCGTGCCGCCCACGACGTAGAGAGTCCGCCGGACACGGGTGTCCCGCTCGGGACCGGACGCGCCGTCCTGGCCGGTGCGTCCGCGCGCGGACGGCCGTGCCGACGCCGCGCCGGCCGCGCGCCGGGCGGCGGGGGCGATCGTGGCCATGTCAGCTCCTCTCCCGCAGCAGCCAGAACTGCGCAGCGGTGACCAGTCCGGTGATGACGACCAGGACCAGCGACATCGCCGTCGCGGCCCCCAGCTGGAGCTGCACGAACGCCCGCCGGTAGATCGCGAGCACCACCGTGGTGGTGTCCGAGCCGGGGCCGCCCTGGGTCAGGATGTAGAACTGCGTGAACGCGAGGAACGACCCGATGACCGACAGGATCACGGTCATGGCGATCGTGCGCCGCAGCATGGGGACGGTGATCGACCGTTCCCGGACCCACCAGGACGCGCCGTCGAGCTCGGCCGACTCGTAGACCTCGCGGGGGATGCCCTGCATCCCGGACATCAGCAGCACCATGGTCAGGCCGGAGACGCCCCAGATCACCATGACGCACAGCAGCCCGGTGGCCAGCGGGCCGTCGACCAGCCAGGCGGTGGTGCCGTCGGTGATCCCCAGGGCGCGCAGGACGACGTTCACCATGCCGCTGTTGGGCTGGGCCTCCAGGAGCATGAGGAAGCTGAGCGTGGTCAGCCCGATCACGTAGGGGACGAAGAAGACCGTCCGCAGCAGCGTGGCGCCGCGACGGTTGGCGCGCACCACGACCGCGAGCACGTAGCCCACGAGCAGGATCGGGCCGGTGACGATCGCGGTGTAGAGCAGCGTGTAGCCGACCGCGCGCCAGAAGGACGGGTCGGTGAGCACCGCCGCGTAGTTCTCGAGCCCGATGAACCGGAACGAGCCGATGAGCGGGAAGTTCGTCAGCGAGATGACCACGGCCGCCACGAGCGGCACGAGGACGAAGACGACGACGAACGCCACCGCGGGCGCCACCAGCAGGATGCCGGTGCGGTCGGGGTGGGTGAGCGTGCCGCGGCGGCGCGCCGGACGGCGGCGCTCGTCCCGGGCGGCGCGCGCGGCCGGCGGCGTGACGCCGGCGCGGGGGACCGCGGGCGCGCTCATGCCTGGGCCTGCCGCAGGATCCGGTCGTACGTAGACTGTGCCTCCGCCATGGCGGCATCGACCTCCCCGTCGAAGACGGCGCGGCGGAACATGCGCAGCCACGGCCCGTCCTGCTGGTTGTAGATGAGGTTGTACGCGAGCGTGGTCGGCGCGTAGCCGGACTCGAGCGTCTCGAGCGGCGGCACCACGAGCGGGTACCGCTGGGCGAACTCGGGGGTCGCCACGTCCGAGCGGATCGGCGAGTAGTAGCCCTCGGGCATCCGTGCCTGCTGCTCCCGGGCGACGGCGAAGCGGATGAGCTCGGCGGCGGCCTCGGGGTTCCTGCCGCCCACCGGCATGCACAGGTTGTCGCCGCCGTCGAAGAAGCTGCGCCCGCCGTCGGGCCCGGGCAGCAGCACCACCCGGGTGCGCTCGAGCAGCTCGGGCGACGCGTTCGGCGCCACGACGCCGTACCCGGCGGGGAACATCCCCAGCCGGCCGGCGACGTAGTCGGCCGACCACCGCGACGCGTCGTCGGCGAAGCTGCCCGGCGGCACCAGGCCCTCCGCCCAGAAGGTGCGCAGCAGGTCGAGCGTGCGGCGCACCGCGTCGTTGCCCTCGACGTGGCCGCGCTGGTCGCCGACCTCGCCGGCGATGAGGTCCGTGCCGGTGGCCCACACGTGCGGCTGCACGGTGAAGCCCAGCGCGCCCGACGCGTTGCCCGGGTACGACCAGCCGTACACGTCGTCGGCCAGCGCGGAGATCGCGCGGGCCGCCTCGAGGATCCCGTCGAAGGAACCGGTGTGCTCGTCCACGTCGAGGCCGGCGCGGTCGAACAGCTCCGTGTTGCAGAACAGCACGGAGAAGTCACCGAGGAACGGGATCCCGTAGTGGCGCCCGTCCTTGGTCGCCAGGGCCAGGTGGCCCGGGCTGAGCGCGTCGCCGAGCGCGAGCTCCTCGACGAGCGGGGTGAGGTCCGTGAACGCGTCGCGGAACGCGAACTGGGTCGAGTAGATGTCGTCGATGTCGATGACGTCGGGCACCCGCCCGCCGCGGATCGCCGTGGCGACCTTGGTGACGTACTGGCCGTTCTGGATGGGGGTGAGCCGCACCCGGATCCGGTCCTGCGCCGCGTGGAACGCGTCCACCACGGCCTGCACGCCGTTGACGGTGTCCGAGCGGCACCACAGGTCGACCGTCCCGCGCGCCCCGTCGCCGAACCCCGGCGCGCCGACGTCCACGACCGGGACGTCGCGCGCGCAGCCGGCGAGCGCCGCCGCCGTGCCACCCGCCCCGAGCAGCGCGAGCAGCTGGCGTCTGGTGAGCTCCATCGCTCTCCTCCTTCGCGCCCGTGCGGGCGCTCGAGCCTCCGGCGCCCCCGCGGGCGCTCGACTCCGCCACGGCGTCGGTGCCGCGGCGTGCGGCGGGGCGCCCGCGGGCGCCCCGCCGTGGTTCACACGACCGGCACCCAGACCCGCATGGCCTGCGGCCCGCGGTTGGCCCACAGGTGGTACGGGATCGCCCGGAGGGTGACCGGGCGGGACGCGGCCGGCGCGGTGCCGGCCGGCCGGTACGGCCCGGCGCCGGCCGGGACGGCGGGCCGCTCGGCGACCGCCCCCTGCGCCGTCACCACGACGACGCCGCCCAGCAGGTCCGGCCGCTCCTCCTCGCCGAGGGCCGCCGCGGGGTCGATGCGCACGTCGTCGAGGACGGCGCCCGTCTCCTGGTCGCCCTGCTCGAGGGCGTACACGAGCGGCCCCCGCTCGATCGCGACGCAGCCACGCACCGCGTCCACGCGCGGGTCCGCCGTCGTCAGCCGCGGGGCCACGGGCAGCTCGAGGACGACGACGTCCCCGGCCACGAGAGCCCGGTCCACCGTCGCGTAGGCGCCCGGCGCCACGGAGGCGCCGTCGAGCGTCGCGCCGTCGGCCCACGCCGGGACGCGCAGCGCCAGGCGGGCGCCGGCCGGCGCCTCCTCGACGTGCACGACGACGCGGCCCGCGTGCGGGTAGCGGGTCTCGACCCGCAGCCGCAGCGTGCCGCCGTCGAGCGCCACCGCGAGCGTCCCCGGCGCGTACTGGTGCAGCTGCACCGCGTCGCCGGTGGTGGTGGCGAGGTAGCCCTCGAGGCTGGAGAGGGTGCGCATGACGTTGGGCGGGCAGCAGGCGCAGCCGAACCAGGGCAGCCGGCCGCTGGCGGGGGTGCGCTCCTCGTCGGCGTGGGCGTCGGCGCGCACCTGCAGCGGGTTGACGTAGAAGTACTCGGTCCCGGCCAGGGACAGCCCGGCGAGGAAGCCGTTGAGCAGCATGCGCTCGATCTGGTCGGCGTAGCGGGCGTCGCCCGTGGCCAGCAGCAGGCGCCACGCCCACTGGACACCGCCGATCGCGGCGCACGTCTCGGCGTAGGCGCGGTCGGCGGGCAGCTCGTACGGGTCGCCGAACGCCTCGCCCTCCCACCGGGAGCCCAGCCCGCCGGTGATGTACTGCTTGGCGTCGACCATCGCGGCGTACTGGCGCTCCAGCGCGGCGAGCAGCTCGGTGTCGCCGGTCTCGACGGCGACGTCGGTCGCGCCGGCGCCGAGGTAGACGGCGCGGACGGCATGGCCCTCGACGGTGGTGGCCTCGCGGACGCGCACGCGGTCGGAGAAGTAGGTCGGCGCCTTGCCGTGGCCCGCGATGATGCCGGTGCCGCGGGCCTCCACGAACCAGCGGGCGAGCTCGAGGTAGGCGGCCGTCCCGGTCTCCCGGTACAGCTCGACGAGGCCCATCTCGACCACGGGGTGGCCGTCCACCTCGCGCAGCTGCCCCTCGGCGTCGCCGAACGTGGCGACGAGATGGTCGGCGAGCCGGACGGCCACGTCGAGCAGCTCCCGCCGCCCGGTGGCCCGCGACTGCGCCACGGCCGCCTGGAACAGGTGCCCCGCACAGTACAGCTCGTGGCTCCACGGGAGGTCGGTGTACCGCTCCAGGCCGCGCAGCTGCGGCACGGAGTCGAGGTAGCCGTCCGGCGCCTGCGCCGCGGCCACCGCACGGGTCACCCGGAGCACGTCCTCGAGCAGCCTCGCGTCGGCCTCGCGCCCGTACTCCCACGCGGCGGCCTCGAGCCACTTGTGCACGTCGGAGTCGGCGAAGACCGGGCCGAGCGCCTCGCCCGCGGCCTGCCCGGCGGCGATCTCGAGGTTGCGCAGGTTGCCCGCCTCGTGCAGCCGGTCGAGGCCGGACGGCACCGAGGCCTCGCGGTTCGCGCGGAGCCGGTGCCCCCACAGCCCGCCGTCGATCGACGCCGCACCGGGCGGCAGCGGCCGCAGGGCCGCGATGGCGGAGCTGGTGGGTGCGACGGGGCCGCGTCCCGTGGTCTGGCCGGCGGGCCGCTGCGTCGTCGTCGTCATGCACCTCTCCTTTGAGGACGGGATCGCGATCCGGAAGCTAGGAATCCGATTTCCGACTACGGTAGGGACGCGCCGCACCACCGTCAACACCCAGTATCGGATGCGCGGCTAGGATCGAGGGATGCGTTCCCCGGGGCCCGCCGCGGAACGGCCGGAAAACCGAGGGAGGCGACCATGGCGGAGGCATCCGGCGTCGTCCGGATCACGGACGTGGCCGCGCTCGCCGGCGTGTCCCCGAGCACCGTGTCCAAGGCGCTCAACGACACGGGCTCGCTGCGCCCGGCCACGCGGGCGCGGGTGCGCGAGGCGGCCGAACGGCTCGGGTTCGTCCCCGACGCGACGGCACGCTCCCTGTCGGCGCGCCGCAGCTTCACGGTGGGGCTGCTCAGCACGGACTCCGCCGGCCGCTTCTCGCTACCCGTGGTGCTCGGCGCGGAGAACGCCCTGGTGGGCGGGCAGATCTCGGCGCTCCTCGCGACCGCCAGGCACGACCCGGTGCGCGAGCAGCACCACGTGCGCAGCCTCGTCGCCCGGCGCGTCGACGGCATCATCGTCACCGGCCGCACCGTGGACCCGCGCCCGCCGATCCACGTGCCGATGCCGGTCGTCTACGCGTTCGCCCCCTCGCAGGACCCTGACGACGCGTCGGTCGTGCCCGACGACACCGCGGGCATGCGCGCCGTCGCCGCCCACCTGCTGTCGCTCGGCCGCCGGCGGGTCGCCTACGTGGGAGGCCGGGGCGACCAGCTGGCCTCGACCCTGCGCCACGACGCCCTGGTCGACGCGCTGGCCGAGCACGGCCTGCAGCGCGCCGGCGAGCCCTTGTACGGCGAGTGGTCCGAGCGCTGGGGCCGGCTGGCGGTCGACCTGCTGCTCGGTGACCACCGTGCCGGCGAGCCGCTCCCGTTCGACGCCGTCGCCTTCGCGTCCGACCAGCTCGCCCGCGGCGGCTGCGACCGGCTGCGCGACCGCGGGATCCGGGTCCCGCAGGACGTCGCCGTCACCGGGTACGACGACTGGGACGTCATGACCATGGCCAGCCGGCCACCGCTGACCACGGTCGACCCGCAGCTGGAGCGCCTCGGCCAGCGCGCCGCGGAGCTGCTCCTCGCGGCCATCGACGGCCGCCCGTCGCACGGTGTCGAGCCGTCCCCGCCACGCCTCGTCGTGCGGGCGTCCACGATGGGCGACGGCTGACCGGTGACCGCCGGGACCGGGGCCGGGCCCCGGCCGCCGTGCTCAGACGTGCTCCGACGTGCTCAGACGTGCTCAGACGTGCTCAGACGTGCTCAGACGTGCCGCAGCTCGACGCCCTTGCGCTCCGGCATGAACCACACCGCCACGGCGGCCGCGAGGCACACGAGCACGAAGTAGAGGGTGAACACCCACTGCAGGCCGAGCCCGAACAGCCACTGGTTGAGGTACAGCGCGGTGCCGCCGAAGATCGCGACGCTGAGGGAGTTCGCGATGCCGATCGTGCGGGCCCGGTAGCGTGTCGGCAGCTGCTCCGCCAGGAGCGCCGAGTACATCGAGTTGCCGCACGCGACGAAGCACAGCGCGACGGTCTGCGCGACCAGCAGCGTCCACGGGGCGTCGCTGATCATCCCCATGAGCGGGAAGCTCAGCACCACGAACCCGAGCGCGAACACCAGGGTCACCGGGCGGCGGCCGACGCGGTCGCTCACGAGGCCCGCCACCGGCATGAGGCACACGCACACGGCCTGCGCCACGAGGCTGGAGGCGAACGCGGCGGACGCGTCCATGCCGTGCTGGGTGGTGGCCAGCGTCGAGGCGGACGTGAGCCAGGTGTAGAAGACGATCGTGATGGCCGCGACGAACCAGAAGATGCGGAAGCCGGACCAGAAGACGGCGCGGCGCACGCGCGGGTCCGCCGGCGCGCCGAGGTCCTCGTGCGCCAGCTCCTCCGTGACCGCCTCCGACTCCATCATGCGGCGGCGCATGACCAGCACGGCCACGCTGAGCAGCGAGCCGACCGCGAACGGGACGCGCCAGCCCCACGCCGCCATGGCGTCGTCCGGCAGCAGGCCGGTCAGGGCCCAGCCGAGCGCGGAGGCGAGCATCGAGCCGACCAGGACGCCGGTGGACAGCGTGGAGGAGAAGAAGCCGCGCCGCGGCGCGGGGGCGATCTCGGCGATGTACGCGTAGCCGGCGGTGGACTCGGCGCCGTGCGCCATCCCCTGCACGAGCCGCGCGAGGAGCAGCAGCACCGACGCGCCCACGCCGGCGACGGCGAAGGCGGGCGTCACGGCGATGAGCAGCGACGCCGCCGACATCGTCAGCATGGTCGCCATCATCACCGTGCGCCGCCCGTACCGGTCGGCCAGGTAGCCGGCGAGCATGCCGCCCACCGGCCGGAACACGAAGCCGACGCCGAAGATGGCCAGCACCTGCAGCAGCGACGAGGCGGGGTCGCCGGGGTCGAACAGCGCGGCGGTGAGGAACGGCGTGAAGACGACGTAGATGTTCCAGTCGAACCACTCCAGGCCGTTGCCGACGGCGGAGGCGATCATCGAGCGGCGGCGGGCGGCGTCGATGCGGACCGGCCGGGCGGCCGAGGTGCTCTGGGAGCTCACCGCGGGAGCGTAGGCACAGCGCCGCCGCGCGGGCCGTGACGCCGGCCACTGCCCCGGTGTGACGGCCGCCGCGCCGCCCGCTGGCGAGACGCCCGGCGGCGGCGTCCCATGGTGCTGAGGCCGCAGAGCGCCAGGCCCGACGACGACGCCGGCACACCGGGGCGCGCGCGACCACGATGCCGCATGGCACCGCGTGCGGGAGGGGACGTGGGATGACGCGCGCACTCGTCGCGGGGACCGCCGTGCTGCTGGACGGCGTCGTGCTCGGCACCGCCGCCGCCCTCGGCCACACCGCGGTCGCGGCCGGCGCCGCCGTGGTCGCCGTCGTCCTGGCCGTCGTCCTGGCGCTGACCACGCCGGTCGACGAGCGGGGCGCGACCCGGACGGTGACCCTGTCCGGGCCCGCACCGGCGGGGGCGGCGACGGCGGACGACGAGGCCGAGAGCGGGGCCGAGAGCGAGGCCGAGAGCGATGTCGAGAGCGATGTCGGGGCCGAGGCAGCCGCCCCGGGGCCGGAGCAGCCGGCACCGCCGCAGCAGGCGGCGGCCGGCGACGTCGGGTCGCCGGCCGCCGCCTGAACCGGGTCGGCGCCGGTCAGCGCCGTTCAGCGCCGGTCAGCGCCGGGCGGCCTTCTCCTGCTTGCGCAGCGCCTTCTCGCTGACGGGGGCCGTGCCCTCGGCGCGCCGGCGGGCGTAGTAGGCGCGCGCCTCGTCCTGCCGCTGCTTCTCCGCCCCGCTGGCGATGTGCGCGCGCAGGTGGTCAGGCCCGTAGCCCCAGGCGTCGACGAGGTCGAGCACGTGCGGGCGCAGGCGCACCAGCAGCTCCTCGAGCGCCGGGGCGACGGCGCGGCCGCGCTGGCCGGACAGGCGCCCGTGCAGCAGGAACCAGGCGAGGTCGCGCTCGACGACCGTGAGGGCGTAGACGTCGCGCAGCCAGGTGAGCACCCGGCGCGTGCCGGCGTCCTCGACCTTCTCGAGCGCCGTGGTGAAGGCCTCCCAGCGCACGAGCTCGGCGTGGGAGCGGGCGGCGTCCACGAGCGCCACCTGGTTGTCGTCGAAGAGGCGCTGGGCCGTGACCGGGTCCGCCTTCTGCGCCGGGCGCAGCGCGAGCGCCACCTCCTCCACCTTGGTGGCGACGCGGTCGGCGAGCAGCTCGCGCTGCGTCGCGGCGTCGAGCAGCCCGCGGCCGCCGGCGACGTCCTCGACGACCTGCACCGCGCGCGCGAGCGGGGTGCGGTGCAGCGCCCGGTCGACCGCCTGGTCGACGACGAACCGCGCCATGCCGGGACCGCTCCGCACCTGCCGGCCGAGCTGGCGGGCGTAGTCGCCCACCAGCCGCTTGGCCACGAGCTGCAGGAGCACCGTGTTGTCGCCCTCGAACGTGGCGTACACGTCCATGTCGTGCCGCAGGCTCGTGATGCGGTTCTCCGTGAGGAACCCGGCGCCGCCGCAGGCCTCGCGGCACTCCTGCAGGGTCTTCAGGGCGAAGTCCGTGGAGGTCGCCTTGAGCGCGGCCGCCATGGTCTCGAGGTCCTCGCGGTTCTCGGGGGTGTCGCCCGCGCCGGAGAACACCTCGTCGAACAGGTCGAGCAGCCGGTCGTGCGCGAAGTGGATCGCGTAGGTCTCGGCGATGCGGGGGAAGAGCCGGCGGCGGTGCGTGGCGTAGTCGAGCAGCACCACCTCGTCGACGGGCGAGGCGCCGGTGAACTGGCGGCGCTCGGCGCCGTAGCGCACGGCGATCGCGAGGCCGACCTTCGCGGCCACCGACGCCGAGCCGTCGAGCGAGACGCGCCCCTGGACCAGTGACCCGAGCATCGTGAAGAAGCGGCGGCCGGGGCTGTCGATCGGCGAGGTGTAGCTGCCGTCCTCGGCCACCCGGCCGTACCGGGCCAGCAGGTTCTCCCGCGGCACGCGGACCTCGGTGAAGTGCAGCCGGCCGTTGTCGACGCCCCGCAGGCCGCCCTTGAGGCCGTCGTCCTCGCCGCCCACGCCGGGCAGGAACTCCATCGTCCCCGGGTCGCGCACGGGCACGTAGAAGCAGTGCACGCCGTGGTTGACGCCGTTCGTGACGAGCTGGGCGAACACGGTCGCGGCCGTGGCGTGCGCGGCGGCGTTGCCGAGGTAGTCCTTCCACGCCGCGCGGAACGGCGTGTGGATCACGAACTCCTGGGTCTGCGGGTCGTAGGTGGCCGTGGTGCCGATCGCGGCGACGTCGGAGCCGTGCCCGGTCTCCGTCATCGCGAACGCCCCGGGTACCGACATGTCCATCGCCCCGGGGAGCCAGCGGTCCTGCTGCTCGGGCGTGCCCAGGTGCAGGATCGCCGCGGCGAACAGGCCCCACTGCACGCCCGCCTTGATCTGCAGCGACGGGTCGGCGAGGGCGAGCTCCTCGAACCCCGCAAGGTTCGCGCCCGGTGCGTCGCCGCCCCCGAGGCGCTCGGGGAACGCCAGCCAGACCTGCTTGGCCTCCTCCTGTGCCAGGCGCCGCAGCTGCTCGAGCACCCGCTCGCGGTGCTCGGCCATCGACAGCGACTCGTCCTTCCAGAAGTCCGGGTCGGTGGCGCGGTCGCGGGCGGCCTGGCGCCACTGCGGCCAGCGGCCGAGCAGCAGGTGCTCCAGCGCGGGGACGTCGACGCGGGGGTCGTCGGCGGCGGGCCGCCCGACGGGGAGGCGCCGGGCCGGCGCCGCGGGCGCCGGCGGCTCGCCCGGGGCGGCCGCCGCGGCGGCGGCCTCGTGGACGAAGGCGGGTCCGGTGAGCCGGTCGGTCTCGGCGGGCTCGGGCTCCACGCCGGCCGCCGAGCCGGCCGCCGGGCCGGTCGTCGCCTCGGTCGCGTCCGTGGGGTCGGTGGTCGGCTCGGGTGCGGTGCGGTCGGAGGTCGTCGTCATCGGTGGTTCTCCGTGCTTCCGTGGGAAGGGCCGGCGTCCGTGCCGGCGGTCAGGGGGTCGGCGCCGGGGGCCGGGGCGCGGTGGCTGGCTCGGTGGCTGGCTCGGTGGCCGGCTCGGTGGCGGGCGCGGCGCCGTGCAGGGTGTCGTGCAGGACGCCGACGGGGCCGTGCCACAGCCACCGCGTGACCTGCTCGGTGAGCTCCTCGCGCTCGGGGCGCTCGTCGGGGTGGCTGAGCCACCACTCCCCCGCGCCGCGCACGAAGCCGACGGCGCCCGCGGCCCACGCGGCGGCGACGCCCGGCGGCACGTCGGCCACCTGCGCGAACGGGCGCGCGACGAGCTCGATGACCGAGTCGAGGTAGGCGCTCAGCGGGGCGTCGGCCGTGCCGACGACGCCCGGCCGGCGGTCGGCGGGCTCGGCCGGCACCGCGGAGTCCGCGGGCTCGACGCCGGCGATCGACGTGCGGGTCACGAACCAGTAGACGTGCGGCGAGTGCTCGATCATCTCGAGGTACACCCGCACCATGGCCCGCAGGGCCGCGAGCGGGGTCGGGGCCGCCTCCGCCGCCTGGCGCAGCGCGTCGTGCATGTCGGCGACGACGGCGGAGGAGACGGCGAGCCGCAGCCCCGCCTTGTCCTCGAAGTAGCGGTAGACGATCGACTTCGACGTACCGGCCTCGGTGGCGATCTCGTCCATGGAGACGCCGGGACCGTGCCGGTGCACCGCCTTGCGCGCGGCGTTCACCAGCTGGGTGCGCCGCGCCGCGCGATGATCGTCCCAACGGGTCGAGCGCCCGTCCACCGCCGTCATCGACCGCCTCCTGTGACCCGACTCACGAGACCGAGAGTATCAGGTACTGTGAGTCCTACGTCACGAGCAGCACCCACCCCCTGAGCGAAGGAACGACGAAGTGGCCACACGCTCCACCGCCGCCGCGACCGCCTCCGGCAAGGCCCGGTCCCCGAAGCGCGCGGACGACGCGCCCGCCCTGCGCGACGCCGTCGTCGTCGGCGGCAACCGCATCCCGTTCTCGCGCGCCGGCAAGAAGTACGCCGACGCCTCCAACCAGGAGATGTTCACCGCCGCCCTCGAGGGCCTCGTGGCCCGCTTCGGGCTGCAGGGCGAGCGCCTGGGCGAGGTGGTCGGCGGCGCCGTCCTCAAGCACTCGCGCGACTTCAACCTCGTCCGCGAGTGCGTGCTCGGCTCCTCCCTGTCGCCCCAGACCCCCGCCTACGACCTGCAGCAGGCGTGCGCCACCGGCCTGGAGGCGGCCATCGCGGTCGCCAACAAGATCCGCCTGGGCCAGATCGAGTCCGGCGTCGCCGGCGGCACCGACACCGTCTCGGACGCGCCGATCGCCGTGAGCGAGGGCCTGCGCCGCGCCCTGCTGGCCGCCTCGCACGCCAAGACGCTGCAGCAGCGGCTGAAGGCGCTGGCCAGGATCCGCCCGGCCGACCTCAAGCCGCTCACCCCGGCCACCGACGAGCCGCGCACCGGCCTGTCCATGGGCGAGCACCAGGCCGTCACCACCGCCCGCTGGGGCATCACGCGCGAGGCCCAGGACGAGGTCGCGCTCGCCAGCCACCGCAACCTCGCCCGCGCCTGGGAGTCCGGGTTCTTCGACGACCTCGTGACGCCGTTCCGCGGCCTGACCCGTGACGACAACCTGCGCCCCGACACCTCGGCGGAGAAGCTCGCCGGCCTCAAGCCGGTGTTCGGCAAGAGCCTGGCGACGTCGGACACCCCGGCCGTGCCGACCATGACGGCCGGCAACTCCACGCCGCTGACCGACGGCGCCTCCGCCGTGCTGCTCGCCTCGCGGCAGTGGGCCGAGGAGCACGACCTGCCCGTGCTGGCCCGGTTCGTCGACGCCGAGACGGCCGCCGTCGACTTCGTGCACGGCCACGAGGGCCTGCTCATGGCGCCCGTGCACGCGGTGCCGCGCCTGCTCGCCCGCAACGGGCTGACGCTGGAGGACTTCGACTTCCTCGAGATCCACGAGGCCTTCGCCGCGACGGTCCTCACCACGCTGGCCGCGTGGGAGGACGACGAGTACTGCCGCACGGAGCTGGGGCTGCCCGGCGCCCTCGGCAAGGTCGACCGCTCCAAGGTGAACGTCAACGGCTCCTCGCTCGCCGCGGGCCACCCGTTCGCCGCGACGGGCGGGCGCATCCTCGCGACCGCCGCCAAGCTCGTGGCGCAGCGCGCCGCCGAGACCGGGCGCCCCGCGCGGGCGCTGGTGTCGGTGTGCGCCGCCGGCGGCCTCGGCGCGACGGCGATCATCGAGTCCGCCTGACGACCCGGGACCCAGGGAGGGACCACCGATGACCGACTCCTACACCCGGCTCGTCAACACCGGGATCACCAAGACCCTCGCGAAGAAGCTCGGCCTGCCGCGCCCCGCCGTGCTGCGCCGGCACCGCCCCGGCGACCCGCTCACCGTCGGCCCCGTGCTCGTGCTGTCCGACGCCGCGTCGAAGGCCGACGCCGACCGCGTGGCCCAGGCGCTGCTCGCCTGGGAGCTCGACGTGCGCCGCGACCCGGTCGAGCTGCGGGCCGACCCCGGCCGCCTCGGCGCCGTCGTGCTCGTGCTCACCGAGCTGGCCCGGCCGCAGGACGCCTCCGAGGCCGTGCTGGCCGCCGGGTCGGTGCTGCGCAAGCTCGCCCCGCACGGCCGCGTCGTCACGCTCTCGCGCGCCCGCACGGAGCAGGACTCCCCCGAGCTCGCCGCGGCGCGCCAGGGCGTCGACGCCTTCTGCCGCTCGCTGGCCAAGGAGCTGCGGGCCGGCGCCACCGGCAACGGGGTCGTGCTCACCGACGGCGCGGCCGCCGGCTCGACGTCGGCGCTGGCCGCGCTCCGGTTCTTCCTGTCCGCGAGGTCGGCGTACGTGGACGGCCAGCTGCTCGAGGTCGGCCCCACCGACGCCGCCCTGCCGACGTCGTGGGACCGCCCGCTCGAGGGCCAGGTCGCCGCCGTCACGGGCGCCGCCCGCGGCATCGGCGCCGCCATCGCCCGCACGCTCGCGCGCGACGGCGCCACCGTCGTCTGCGTCGACGTGCCGGCCGCCGGCGAGGGCCTGGCGCGCACCGCCAACGCCGTGCGCGGCACCGCGCTGCAGCTCGACGTCACCGCGCCCGACGCCGGGACGCGGCTCCTGGAGCACGCCCGGGCCCGCCACGGGCGCCTGGACGTCGTCGTGCACAACGCCGGCATCACGCGGGACAAGCTGCTGGCCAACATGGACGCCGCCCGGTGGGACTCCGTCGTGGCCGTCAACCTCGCCTCCCAGCTGCGCATCAACGCCCAGCTGCTCGAGGCGGCCGAGCGCGGCGAGGTCTCCGGGCTGCGCGTGGTGTCGCTGGCCTCCACCAGCGGCCTGGCCGGCAACCGCGGGCAGACGAACTACGCGTTCACCAAGGCCGGCGTCGTCGGGCACACCGCGGCCACGGGCCCGCTGCTCGCGCGGCACGGCGGCACCGCCAACGCCGTCGCGCCCGGCTTCATCGAGACCGACATGACGCGGGCGATCCCGTTCGCCACCCGCGAGGCGGCCCGGCGCCTGTCGTCCCTGCTGCAGGGCGGCCAGCCGGTCGACGTCGCCGAGGCGATCGCGTTCCTCGCCTCCCCGGCCGCCGCCGGGGTCAACGGGCAGACGCTTCGCGTGTGCGGCCAGAACATGGTGGGCCGGTGACCGCCGGACCGCTGGCCGTGACCACGGGCGCGGGCGGCGTGCTCGCGGTCGAGACCCTCACGTCCGTGCCCGGCCTGACCGGCCTCTACGCGCGCGGCGCCGCGTCGTCCGGCCGCATCGCCGCCGGGCGCGCGCTGCCGTCCCTGCCGGTCATCGGCGCGGGCGGCGAGGACGCGCTCACGCTGCCGCCCGTCGCCTACCGCGTCGCCGACGTCGACACCGCCGGCATGGCGTCCCATCTGCGCGACTACCAGCGGCTGCTGCACGAGCCGGTGTCGGACCGCCTGCCGTCGGGCTACCTGCACGTGCTGGCGTTCCCGCTGGCCACGGCCGTCATGGTGCGTGCCGACTTCCCGCTGCCGCTGCTGGGCATGGTGCACCTGGCCAACGACGCCGCGCTGGCCCGCCCCCTGCGGCTGGGTGACCGGCTCGAGCTGCGCGCGTGGGCCGAGAACCTGCGCCCGCACCGCCGGGGCGTGCAGGTGGACCTCGTGGCGGAGGTCCGCGAGCACGGCGCCCTGGACGACCCGGTGCCCGCGTGGCGCGGGGTCTCGACGTACCTGGCCCGCGGGTTCGACCCGTCGGAGGTCGAGGGCGCCGACGAGGCCCACGACGACGGCGTGGCCGGCGCCGCGGACGGCGTCACGGACGGCGCCGCGGCCGGGGCGGACGGCGACGGCCGGTCGGCCGCGGACCCGTGGGCCCCGCCGCTGCCCACCGGCCGGTGGGTGCTGCCCGCCGGCACGGGCCGGGCCTACGGCGCGCTGTCGGGAGACCGCAACCCCATCCACATGTCGGCGCTGTCCGCCAAGGCGTTCGGCTTCCCGCGGGCGATCGCGCACGGGATGTACACCGCGGCGCGGGCGCTGGCCGACGTCGGCGTGGCGCGCGGCGACGCCTACCGGTGGACCGTGCAGTTCGCCAAGCCGGTGCTGCTGCCCGGCACGATCGACGTGGCGGTCACGCCCGCCCAGGTCGCGATCGCGTCCGAGGCGGCGCCCGAGGCGCTCGAGCCGGGCGGGTTCGCCTACGTGGGCTGGAACGCGCTGCGCCGGCAGAAGCACTTCGAGGGCACGGTCACGCCGCTCTGAGGCCGGCTGGGCCGGGCCGGCGGACGGCGTGTCGGCCGGCCGGCCCCGCCCGGCGCGGGCAGGGTCGGGACATGAGCGCACCGACGCTGGGGTTCATCGCGCGACCCACGCTGCCGCCCGCGAGGTACGTCCCGCTGGCCCGCGCGGTCGAGGCCGCCGGGATCGACGAGCTGTGGCTGTGGGAGGACTGCTTCAAGGAGACGGCCGTGGCCGGGGCTGCGGCGGTCCTGGGCGCGACGGACCGGCTGCGCGTCGGGCTCGGCGTGCTTCCCGTGCCGCTGCGCAACGTGGCGCTGACGGCGATGGAGATCGCCACGATCGACGGCATGTTCCCGGGCCGGCTCGTGCCCGGCGTCGGGCACGGCGTCCAGGAGTGGATGGGCCGGGCGGGCGCGCGGGCGGCCTCCCCGCTGGCCCTGCTGCGCGAGCACCTCACCGCGCTGCGGGCCCTGCTGGCCGGCGAGCGCGTCACCACGCGCGGGCGGTACGTGACGCTGGACGACGTCGCCCTCGACTGGCCGCCGGCCACCCGCCCGCCCGTGCTGGCGGCGGCGGTCGGCCCCAGGACGCTGCGCCTGGTGGGCGAGCACGCCGACGGGGTGATCCTCACGTCGGCGACCGGGCTGGACGGCCTTCCCGGGGCGCTCGAGCAGGTCGGTGCCGGCCGCCGGGCCGTGGGCCGCGAGGACCCGTTCGCCGTGGTCGCGTTCGTCGCCGTCGCGCGCCGCGTCGAGCACCTCGCGGACACCCGGGCGATGCTCGCCCGCGGGGGCCACGACGTCGCCGACGACGCCGGGCTGGCCCGGCTGGCCGCGTTCGGCGACGCCGAGCAGGTCGCGGCCACCCTGCGGGCGTACGCCGACGCCGGAGCCACCACCGTGGTGGCCGAGCCGGACGCGCACGAGCGCGACCCCGAGGGGCTGGCCGCCTGGTTCGGCCAGGAGGTCGCGCCGCTGCTGCGGTGAGGGCGGCGCCTCCTAGGCTGGCGGCATGACCGAGCTGCACGAGCGCACCGCCGTCGAGCTGCGCGACCTGCTCCGGGACGGCTCCCTGGCGCCGACCGACGTCGTCGAGCACTATCTCAAGCGCGTCGCGGCGGGCAACGCCGCCGTCGGCGCCCTCACCCTGGTGACCGCCGACGCCGCCCGCGAGCGCGCCGCCGTGCTGGAGCGCGAGCGGGACGCCGGCGCCCTCGTGGACGACTGCCCCGACGACGACGCCGTGCTGTGGGGCCTGCCGTCGGCCGACAAGGACCTGTGGGACCGCGCGGGCGTGCCGACCGGGTTCGGGTCGCGGGCGTTCGCCGGTCGGCACGCGTACGTGCCCGAGGTCAGCAGCGACGTCGTGCAGGTGCTCGACGCCGCGGGCACGGTGTCGCTCGGCCGCACGGCGGCGCCGGAGCTCGGGTTCCCGGCCTACACCGAGATGCTGGCCGGGCCGCCGGCGCGCAACCCGTGGGACCTCGGCCGCGGGGCGGGCGGGTCGAGCGGCGGCGCGGGCGCCGCGGTGGCCGCCGGCCTGCTGCCGTTCGCGCCGGGGTCCGACGGTGGCGGCTCGATCCGCATCCCGGCCGCCGCCTGCGGCCTCGTGGGGCTCAAGCCGACCCGCGGCCTGCTGCCGGCCGGGTCGGGCGTCGACTCCCTCGGCGGGCTCGTGGTCGCCGGGCCCCTCGCCCGCACGACGGCCGACGCCGCGCTGCTGCTCGAGGGCATGCTGCCGCGCCGCGGCGACGGCACCGTCGACCACCCGCTCACCCTCCGCACCGCCGCCGGGGAGCGGGGCGGCTACCTCGCCGCCGCGCAGCGCGGCGAGGCGCCGGACGGCCGCCGCCGCTTCCACCTGGCGGTGAGCACGTTCAGCGCGTGGGACGGCTTCTACGACGTCCCGGCCGGGCCCGAGGCGCGCGCGGCGCTCGACGCCGCGGTGGCCGGGCTGGGTGCCCTGGGGCACGGGATCGACGAACCCGCCTGGGAGCCCGACGCCGCCTACGCGCCCGCGTTCCGGACGATCTGGATGGCCGGGGCGTCCACGGTGCGCGTCGACGACCCCGAGCGCCTCGCCCTGCTCGAGCCGCTCACCCGGTGGCTGGTGGACGCCGGCCGCAGGGTCTCGGCCCGCCAGCTCGCCGAGGCGCTCGCGGCGCTCGCGCGGTTCGAGCGCACGATGGTGGCGCGCGTCGAGCGGTTCGACGCGGTCGTGACGCCGGCGCTGGCGATGACGCCCCGCCCGCTGGGCTGGTTCGACGCCGAGGACCCGGAGCGCAACTTCGAGCAGCAGTGCCAGTACACGCCGTACACGTCGATGATCAACGTCTGCGGCCTCCCGGCGATCACGGTGCCGGTCACGTGGACGGAGCCGACGGCCTCGGCGCCGGCGGGCCTGCCGATGGGGGTGCAGCTCGTCGGGCGGCCCGGCGGAGAGCACGTGCTCCTGGCGCTCGCCGCGCAGCTCGAGGAGCGGCTGCGGTGGTCGGAGCGGCGGCCGCCCGTCTGGTGACCCGTCGGCCTTCCCCTCGCCCCCGCCCCGGCGTAGCGTTACCCCCAGGGGGTACTCACAGCCGGAGCACGAGGGAGTGACCGATGCCCGAGACCCCAGCGCAGCGTGCCGCCCGCCCGGCGCCGTGGCCGTGGTTGCGCACCGCCGCGTGGCTCGTCCTCGGCGCGCTCTCGGCGGCCGGGCTGCTGGCGGCCGGCGCCCTGCTCGACGGTGGCGGCGCGGGCGGCGGCCTGCGGCTCGACGCCGTCGGCGTGTCCACCCCGGCCACCGCCGTCGGCGTCGCGGCGCTGTGCTACCTGGCGGCAGCGGCCACCGGCCGCCGGTGGGCGGCGTGGGCCGCCGTGCCGGTCGCGAGCGCCCTGCCGTTCCTCGCCGAGGTGCTCGACGTGCCGCGGTGGACGGCCCTCGTCGCCGCCGGGGTGGTGCTCGTGGCGCTCGGCGCGCTCGCGCGGCGGGCCGCGACGTGGCCGCAGGCGCTCGCCATGGCGGGCTGGTCCGCCGCGTGCGTCGTGGCCCTGCAGCTCGCGCCGCGCGTCGGGCTCGCGCTGGCCGGCGTCGCGCTCGCCGTGCACGCGGCGTGGGACGCGGTGCACTACCGGCGCGACGTCGTCGTGCACCGCTCGCTCGCCGTGTGGTGCATGGGCCTGGACGTGCTGCTCGGCGGGGCGTGCGTGGTGCTCGCGGTCGCCGCGGGGGCGTGACGCGCGCCCTGTGAGGACTGGGCGGAACACGGCGCCGCCGCGCGGTGTTGCCCTAGGCGATGAACGCCGTGAACCCCTCCCCCGCGCTGTCCGTGCTCGACCTCGTGCCCGTCCGCTCCGGGCAGAGCACCGCCCAGGCCATCGCCTCGTCGCTCGAGCTCGTGCGGCTCGCCGACCGGCTCGGCCTGGCCCGGTACTGGTTCGCCGAGCACCACAACATGCCGGCCGTCGCGGCGTCCACGCCGCCGGTGATGATCGCCGCCGCGGCGGCGCAGACCGAGCGCATCCACCTCGGCTCCGGCGGCGTCATGCTGCCCAACCACGCGCCGCTCGTGGTCGCCGAGCAGTTCGCCGCGCTCGAGGCGCTCGCCCCGGGCCGCATCGACCTCGGCATCGGCCGCGCGCCCGGCAGCGACCCGGTGATCACCGCGCTGCTGCGGTCCTCGGGGCCCACCGCCGACGTCGAGCGCTTCCCGCAGCACGTGCAGGACGTCATGGCGCTGCTGCAGCGCGACGGCGCCACCATCCGCCTCACCAGCGGCGAGACCTACCCCGTGCGGGCCACCCCGGCCGCCGAGGGCACCCCCACGGTGTGGCTGCTCGGCTCCTCGGACTACTCCGCGCGCCTGGCCGCCGAGCTCGGCCTGCCGTACGTGTTCGCGCACCACTTCGCCGGGCCCGGGCTCCAGCAGGCGCTGACGCTGTACCGCGACGGCTACCGCCCCAGCGAGGAGCACCCGGAGCCGCGCACGTTCGTCACGGCGAACGTCGTCGTGGCGGCCACCCAGGAGGAGGCCGACGAGCGCGCGCTGCCGCAGCTGCGGTCGATGGCGCGGCTGCGCACCGGCAAGCCGATGGGCCCGCTGGAGACCGTCGAGGAGGCCAAGGCCGCTCCGCTCGACACCCTCGGCGAGCAGGCGGTCGCGGACATGCGCGCGCGCTGGATCATCGGCACGCCCGAGGCGGCCGCCGACGAGCTGGCCCGGCTCGCCGCCGCCCACGGCACCGGCGAGGTCATGGCCGTGCCCGTCGCGTCGTCGTACGCCGGCGAGGACCTGACCACGACGCCGGGCCGCACGCGGACGCTGGAGCTGCTCGCGGGCGCCCTCGCCGCGCGCTGACCGGGGCGCCCGCCGTCTAGGCTGCCGCGCATGACGACGCCCGACCCGGTGACGCCGTTCGCCGCGGTGCTGCGGGCCGACAACCCCGGCCCGATGACGCTCGACGGCACCCGCAGCCACGTGCTGCGCGCCCCCGGCGCGGAGGCGGCCGTCGTCGTCGACCCCGGGCCGGATCATGCGGACCACCTCGCGGCGCTGGCCGCCGCCGGCCCGGTGGCGCTGGTGCTCGTGACGCACCGGCACGCCGACCACACCGCCGGGGCGCCGCGGCTGCACGCGCTCACCGGTGCGCCCGTGCGCGCGGCGGACCCGGCGCACTGCCACGGCGGTGCGCCGCTGGCGGGCGGCGAGGTGATCGAGGCGGCCGGCCTGCGCGTCGAGGTGCTGGCCACGCCCGGCCACACGGCCGACTCGGTCTCCTTCGTCGTCGCGCCCGCCGGCGCGGCGGAGGGCGCCGCTGCGCCCGAGCGCGTGGTGCTCACCGGCGACACGGTGCTCGGCCGCGGCACCACGGTGATCGCCGAGCCCGACGGGTCGCTGCGCGACTACCTCGTGAGTCTCGACGTGCTCGAGCGCGCCGCGGGCGCGGCGCCGGTGCGCGGGCTGCCCGGCCACGGCCCGGTGGTCGACGACCTCGGCGCCGTGGTGCGCGCGTACCGGGCCCACCGCCACGAGCGGCTCGCGCAGGTGCGCGCCGCGGTGGCGGCGCTCGGCGTGGCGCTGCCGGACGGCGGGGACGTGCCCGCCGGCCTGGCCGACGCCGTCGTCGACGCCGTGTACGCGGACGTGGACGACGCGGTGCGCCGGGCGGCGCGGCAGTCGGTCGTCGCGCAGCTGGAGTACCTCGCCGGCCGGTGACCCGCGCCCTCGCCCGCGGGCGTGCCGGGTGGTCAGCCGGTCAGGCGCGGACCTCGTGCGGCCGCACCAGCGCCCCGTCCGTGGGGACGGGCAGCTGCCAGCGGGAGCCGTGGCCGCTCGAGACGGCGTGGTACGGCGTCTGCACGACGACGCGGTCGGGTCGCGCGGAGGCGATCTCGACCGTCGTGGGGCCGTCGACGCCCTCGCCGCGCAGGAGCACCCACCGGTCCGCGAGCACGGCGAGGCCCGTCGCGTGCAGCAGCTCGCGGCCGGCGTCCTCGTCGGCCGCCGGGCCCACGGGGTGCCCGAACAGCGTGGCCGGCACCCACTCCCGCACCTGGTCGCCCTCGGCCGTGGTCCGGTCCCGGCGGTCGTCCGCCGCGGGCAGCAGGTAGCCGACGAGCTCGTCGTCGGACGGCCGGTGCACGGGGAGCCAGGACGTGGGGACGGTCATGCGCGGCACCGTAGCGGCGCCGCGCGGCGGACGGCACGGGATTTCCTCCACCCGCCTTCCGGGTCCCTGGCGGTCCGAGACAGACCCCGCTGTCTCGGACCGCCAGAGACCCGGAACGGCCGATGCGGCCGGGGCAGGGACGACGAGGGCCCCGGAGCCGTCGCTCCGGGGCCCTCGCGCTGCGTGCGGCGGATGCGTCAGGCGTGCACCAGCGACGCGAGCACCGACGTGAAGAACGTCAGGCCGTCCGTGCCGGCGCGCACGCCGTCGGCGGCGTCGGGGCCGAAGCCGGCCTCGACCGCGTGCTCGGGGTGCGGCATGAGGCCGACGACGTTGCCCCGCTCGTTGGTGATGCCGGCGATGTCGCGGCGCGAGCCGTTCGGGTTCTGGCCGACGTAGCGGAACACCACGCGGCCCTCGCCCTCGAGCTCGTCGAGGGTGCGGTCGTCGGCGACGAACTGCCCGTCCTGGTTCTTCAGCGGGATGGTGATCGTCTGGCCCTGCGCGAACTCGTTCGTCCATGCGGTGGAGGCGTTCTCCACCAGGAGCTGCTGCTCGCGGCAGACGAAGTGCAGGTGGTCGTTCTTGACCATCGACCCCGGCAGCAGGTGCGCCTCGGTGAGGATCTGGAAGCCGTTGCAGATGCCCAGCACCGGCATGCCGCCGCGGGCGGCGTCGACGACGGCGCCCATCGCCGGCGCGAACCGGCTGATGGCGCCGGCGCGGAGGTAGTCGCCGTAGGAGAAGCCGCCCGGCAGGACGACGGCGTCGACCCCGTGCAGGTCGGCGTCGGCGTGCCACAGGGCGACCGGCTCACCGCCGGCGAGGCGGACGGCGCGCGCCGCGTCGCGGTCGTCGAGCGTGCCGGGGAACGTGAGGACGCCGATGCGGGCGGCGCCGAGCGTGGCGGCGGCCATCAGGCCGCGCCCTCGACCGTCGTCGCGGCGGCGTCGGTGACGGCGTCGGCCACGCGGACGACGTCCTCGATGACCGGGTTGCTCAGCAGCGTCACCGCGGCCTCCTGGGCGGCGGCGAGCACCTCGGGCGTCACGTCGCCCTCGACCTCGAGCTCGAACCGCTTGCCCTGGCGCACGCTGGTGAACTGGGTGAATCCGAGGCGAGGCAGCGCCCCGACCACGGCCTTGCCCTGGGGGTCCAGGATCTCGGGCTTGGGCATGACCTCGACGACGACGCGTCCCACGGGGGCTCCTCTGGTGGGTCTTCCGGCACGTGCCGCCGCTCCGGGATCCCGCGCACGGGGCCATCCGGCGGAGCGGTGGCGCAGGCGTGCGCGAGCGGGAGCACGACGGCGGGGTTCCGCGGCCAGTCTACCCGCGGCGCGCGGCGCCCCGGTCCGCCGTCCGCGCCGCCACCCGGGACGCACCTCCGCGGCCACCGCCGACCCCGCCGGCGCCGCGGGTCCGCAGGTCACGATCCCGCAACACCCTGCCGCGGGAGCGCCGGGCCGACCCGCCGCCGCGACGTGGGGCCGGATAGGGTCGCGACGGCGGTCCGCCCGTCCGCGTCCACCGACGCGGTGGCACCGCCGTCGTCGCACCCCGCTCGTACCCGTGGCGCCGTCCCGCGGGGTGACACCAGCCCGCGCCACGACACCGCCGACCTGTGAGGCCGCCTTGAGCACCACGCCCCCGGAGGGCACGACCCCGGACCCGTTCGCCCCGCCGTCCTCGACCCCCGAGACGCCGGCCCCGACGCCGGCGGGCGCCACGCCGCCCGCCGCCCCGTACGGCGCGCCGTCCGCCCCGCGGACGACGCCCGGACAGCCGGCGCCGTACACCGAGGGTGGCGCGCCGAGCACCGACGCCCCGGCCTCGCCGTACGGGGCCGCGCCGTCGCCGTACGGGGCCGCGCCGTCGCCGTACAGCCAGCCGTCGGCCGCGCCGCAGTCGCCCTACGGGTCCTCCCCGTACGACCGGCCCGCCGCCCCCGGCACCGACGGCTTCGCCATCGCCTCGCTCGTCACCGGCATCCTCGGCACGGGCGTCGTCGCGCTCGTGCTCGGCATCGTCGGCCTGAACCGCGTCAAGAAGTCCGGGCAGAACGGCAAGGGCCTGTCCATCGCCGGCATCGTGCTCGGCGCGCTCGGCATCCTGGGCGGGATCGTCTGGATCGCCATGGTCGTGTGGCTGGTCAACAACGCCGACGAGCTCGAGGAGCTCGACACCGCCGCCGGCACCTCGGTGGTCCAGGAGTCCGAGGCGCCCGTCGAGGACACGGCCGAGGACACGGCTGAGGACACGGCCGAGGACTCGGCCGCCACCGGGACCGGCAGCACCGCCCTCGAGGGCACCGTCGCGGCCGACGCCGCGTTCGACCTCGGCGGCTGCTTCGACGCGCCCGAGAGCGGCAACGTCTACGACATCGAGTTCGTCGACTGCACCCAGTCGCACGAGTTCGAGGTGTACGCCGTGGACGCCTTCGCCGAGGGGGCCTTCCCCGGCGAGGACGCGGTGGCGAGCACGGCGGTCGAGTTCTGCGAGTCCGCCTTCGAGCCGTACGTCGGCACCGACTACTACGACTCGGCCCTCGACTACGACGCCTACCTGCCCGACGGCGACTCGTGGGACATGGGCGACCGTGAGCTCGCCTGCTACGCCTACTCGCTCGACGGCGAGCCGCTGACCAGCAGCGTCAAGGGCTCGGGCCTCTGACGCCGGTCCGGCCCCCCATCGTCGTGGGTGCGCCGGACCCGCTCGGCACACCCACGACGACGGGGCGCCCTCCGCACGGAGGGCGCCCCGTCGTCGTGGCGGGCCTGGGCGGTGCGGCCGGGCCGGCGGCCGCGCGTCGGCCGTCGCGCGTCGGCCGTCAGCTCAGCGGCGCGCCCGTGAGGCGCTCGTACGCCTCGAGGTAGCGGTCGCGGGTGCGCAGGACGACGTCGGCCGGCAGCGCGGGGGGCGCGGCGTCGCCGGCGCGGTCCCAGCCGGAGGCCGGCGAGGTGAGCCAGTCGCGCACGAACTGCTTGTCGAAGCTGGGCTGGGCGCGCCCCGGCGCCCACTGGTCGGCCGGCCAGAAGCGCGACGAGTCGGGCGTGAGCACCTCGTCGCCGAGCACGACCTCGCCGGTGACCGGGTCGGTGCCGAACTCGAGCTTCGTGTCCGCGAGGATCACGCCCTTCTCGCGCGCGATCTCCTCGGCCCGGGCGTAGACCGCCAGGGTGAGGTCGCGCAGCGTGGTGGCGGCGGCCTCGCCGAGGCGTTCGACGACGGCGGAGAAGGGCACGTTCTCGTCGTGCTCGCCCACCTCGGCCTTGGTCGCCGGCGTGAAGATCGGCTCGGGCAGGCGGGAGCCGTCCACGAGGCCGTCGGGCAGCGGGATGCCGGTCACCGAGCCGGACGCGCGGTACTCCGCCAGGCCGGAGCCGGTGAGGTAGCCGCGCGCGACGCACTCGACGGGGAACATGTCCAGGCGCCGGCAGATCATGGCCCGGCCGGCCACGACGTCGGGCACGAGCCCGTCGAACGGCGCGGCGCTGACCTCGGTGCTGACCACGTGGTTCGGCACCAGGTCCGCGAGCTGGTCGAACCACCACAGGCTCAGCTGCGTGAGCACCACGCCCTTGTCGGGGATGCCGGGGGCGAGCACGTGGTCGTACGCCGAGACCCGGTCGGAGGCGACGACGAGGACGACCTCGCCGAGCGGGTGCGCACCGCCGAGGGACGGCAGGTCGGGCTCGTACAGGTCCCGGACCTTGCCCGAGTAGACGTGCCGCCAGCCGGGCAGGTCGAGCGGGCCGCCGGCGAAGGCCTCCGAGAGGTTGTCAGGGCGCGTGTCGGTCACCGGCCCAGTCTCCCATCCCGGCGCCGGACGACGGCGCCGCGTCCGGGCGTCGAGCGCCGGCGGCGGAGAGTCCGCCGGGTTACCGGCGGCCGGCCGACGTCGGCGGGCGTCTGGTCGGTGAGCACGGGCCGGCGGAGGACGGCGCCGCTTCCCGTGCCCGGGGCGCCGCGCCGAGACCGGGCCGCGCAAGGTCCGGTGGCGGCCTCAGCCGGCCGTCGGGACCGTGACCTCGCCCCGCGCCGCCCTGAGCGCGATGTCCGTGCGGTGGTGCGAGCCGGCGAGCCCGACGCGCGCCACGCCCTCGTAGGCCAGACGGCGCGCCGCGTCGAGGTCCGCGCCGCGCGCGACGACGGACAGCACGCGCCCCCCGGCGGCCACGAGCGTGCCGTCGGGCGACGTCGCCGTGCCGGCGTGCAGCACGTGCACGCCGTCCAGCGCCTCGGCGTCGTCGGTCCCGGTGATCGCGTCGCCCTTGCGTGGCGTGCCCGGGTACCCGGCGGCCGCGACGACGACGTTGACGACCGCGTCGTCCGACCAGCGCAGCGGCTCCAGGTCACCCAGCGCGCCGGTGGCGGCGGCGAGCAGGACGGCCGACAGCGGCGTGACCAGGCGGGTCAGCACGACCTGCGTCTCGGGGTCGCCGAAGCGGGCGTTGAACTCGACCACCCGCGTGCCGCGCGAGGTCAGCGCGAGGCCCACGTACAGCACGCCGGCGAACGGCGTGCCGCGGCGGGCCATCTCGTCGACCGTCGGCTGCGCGACGCGCTCCACCACCTCGTCGACGAGACCGGCCGGCGCCCAGCCCAGCGGCGAGTAGGCGCCCATGCCGCCGGTGTTGGGGCCGGCGTCGTCGTCGCCGACGCGCTTGAAGTCCTGGGCGGGCACGAGCGGCACCACGGCGGCGCCGTCGCTGATGCAGAAGAGGGAGACCTCGGGGCCGTCGAGGTACTCCTCGACGACGACGCGACCCGCGCCGCCGGGCGCCGCGAGCGCGGCCTCGGCGTGGGCCAGCGCGGCGTCGCGGTCGGACGTGACGACGACGCCCTTGCCCGCCGCGAGGCCGTCGTCCTTGACCACGTGGGGGGCGCCGAAGTCGTCGAGCGCCGCGGCGACCTCGTCGAGCGTGGTGCACACGTGCGCCGCCGCGGTGGGCACGCCGGCGGCGGCCATGACGTCCTTCGCGAAGGCCTTGGACCCCTCGAGGCGGGCCGCCTCGGCGGACGGGCCGAAGCACGGGACCCCGGCCGCGCGCACGGCGTCGGCCACCCCGGCGACCAGCGGCGCCTCCGGGCCGACGACGACGAGGTCGGCGCCCAGGCCGGTCGCGAGGGCGGCGACGGCGGCGCCGTCGTTCGCGTCCACCGCGTGCAGCGCCGCCTCCCGGCCGATCCCCGGGTTGCCGGGCGCCGCGTGGAGCTCGTGGCCCCCGGGCTCGCCCGCCAGGGCGTGGACGATGGCGTGCTCGCGGGCACCGTTCCCGACGACGAGGATCTTCACGGGCGCCCAGTGTAGGTGGGCGCCCGTGACGCACGACGCGCCCGCCCGGTCCGCGGCCGGAGGCAGCGGCGGGCGGGCGCGCCGGGACGACGCTGCAGGAGCGTCAGCGGCCGTGGATGAGGTCGTGCACGGGGATGATCTCGTCGCGGCGCGGGCCCACGCCCACCGCGGAGATGCGCGTGCCGGACACGCTCTCGAGGAACTTCAGGTACTCCTGGGCGTTCTTCGGCAGGTCCTCGATGGTGCGGGCACCCGAGATGTCCTCCCACCAGCCCGGCAGCTCCTCGTAGACCGGGACGGCGTGGTGGAACGCGGTCTGGTCGTCCGGCATCTCGTCGTAGCGGGTGCCGTCGACGTCGTACGCCACGCACACCGGCACCCTGTCCATGCCGGTGAGCACGTCGAGCTTGGTGACCACGAGGTCCGTGAGGCCGTTGACGCGCGAGGCGTAGCGGGCGATGACGGCGTCGTACCAGCCGGTGCGGCGCGCGCGGCCGGTGGTGACGCCGTACTCGCCGCCGGTCTTGCGCAGGTACTCGCCGGAGTCGTCGAACAGCTCGGTGGGGAACGGGCCCTCACCCACGCGGGTGGTGTAGGCCTTGATGACGCCGATGACGGAGTCGACGCGGGTGGGTCCGATGCCCGAGCCGGTCACGGCGCCGCCGGCGGTGGCGCTCGACGACGTCACGAACGGGTAGGTGCCGTGGTCGATGTCGAGCATCGTCGCCTGGCCGGCCTCGAACAGCACGGTCTTGCCGGCGTCGAGGGCCTGGTTGAGCACCAGCGGGGTGTTGGCGACCATCGGCTTGAGGCGCTCGGCGTACGCCAGCAGCTGGTCGACGGTCTGGTCCACGTCGACCGCGCGGCGGTTGTAGACCTTCACCAGCAGGTGGTTCTTCTGGTTGAGCGAGCCCTCGACCTTGTCCCGCAGGATCTTGGGGTCGAACAGGTCGGAGATCCGGATGCCGACGCGGTTGATCTTGTCCGCGTACGCCGGGCCGATGCCGCGGCCCGTGGTGCCGATCTTCCGCTTGCCCAGGAACCGCTCGGTCACCTTGTCGATGGTGCGGTGGTAGTCGGTGATGACGTGCGCCTGGCTCGACACGAGCAGGCGCGAGACGTCGACGCCGCGCGCGACGAGCGCGTCGAGCTCCTCGAACAGCACCTCGATGTCGACGACGACGCCGTTGCCGATGACCGGCGTGACGCCCGGCGACAGGATGCCCGAGGGCAGCAGGTGCAGGGCGTACTTCTCGTCGCCGATCACGACCGTGTGGCCGGCGTTGTTGCCGCCGTTGAACTTCACCACGTAGTCGACGCGGGACCCGAGCAGGTCCGTCGCCTTGCCCTTGCCCTCATCGCCCCACTGGGCACCGACGAGCACGACCGCTGGCATGGGGGATCCCTCTTCCCTAGGTAGACGAGGCCGGCGCGCCCGCCTCGTGGCGGCGGCCCGACCGCCTGCCGAGTTTACCCTCGCGTGACCTTTACCGGGCGGGCGGGCCGGCCGGGCGGTGGACGCACCGGCGGACGGGCTGCTCAGCGGCCACGTCGCCGGCACGTCGCCGGCACGTCGCCGGCACGTCGCCGGCGCGCCGGCGCGCGTCAGCGCAGCGCCGCGACCTCGGCGGTCGAGGTGCCGGAGTCGACGAGGAGCTGCTTGCAGCGCTCCGCCTCCTCGGTCTCGCCGACGAGCTCGGCCGCCGTGGCCAGCGCCAGCAAGGAGCGCAGGAAACCGTGGTTCGGCGCGTGGTCGGCCGGGATCGGGCCGCGGCCGCGCCAGCCGGCACGGCGCAGCGCGTCGAGCCCGCGGTGGTAGCCGGTGCGCGCGTAGGCGTACGCCGTCACGACGCGGGCGGTGCCGAGCTCGGCGTGCTCGTCGCCGCCGTAGCCCTCGAGGGTGTCCTCCGCCAGCGCCGCCCAGGCGAGCGACGACGACGGGTGCGCGGCGGCGAGCGCGGAGGGGTCCTCGCCGGCGTCGAGGCCGGCGGCGACCTCGGGGTGCTCGTCGGGCAGCAGCGTGGGCTCGGGGGCCAGGAGGTCGGGGCGGTGCTGGTCGCTCATGGCCCCATCGTCGCACCGCTCCCGCGGGCGCGTCCGGCACCCCGCCGCCGCGCGCGTGCCCCCCGCGCACGCCGTAGGCTCGAGCGCATGATCGAGATCGCGACGTCCTCGACGACTGCGACCCTCGTGATCGCGGGGGACCTCGACCTCGCCGAGCGCGACCAGTTCCCGGAGATCGCCGCACGCGTCGTCGGGCTGCGCCGCCAGCTCCTGGTCATCGACATGTGCCGGGTCACCTTCATGGACTCCACCGGGGCGGCGTTCCTCATCTCCCTGGCCGACGCCGGCCGCAAGCGCGGCGGGGCCACGGTGCTGCGGGGCGCGGACGAGCGCGACCTGTTCGTGCTCGAGGTCTGCGGGGCGCTCGACCTGTTCCGGATCGACGGCGACCACCGCTGCGACCCGGCGTCGATGCCCACGGTGCCGCCGCGGACCGCCGGAGCGCAGTCCGCCGGGAGCCGGCGCGCGGCGCTGGCGCAGCGCCGCCGGCGCGCCTAGGCGCACCGCCTCCCGCCGGGGCTCAGGCGGACGGCTGGGTGACGCGCCCGCCGGTCTGCCCCTGCGCCGGCTCCCCCGCCGGCCCTTCGGCCGGCTCCGGCACGACCGGCTTGAGCCGGGCCCACACGAGCTTGCCCGTCGCCGTCGGCCGCCAGCCCCAGTCGGCCAGCCGCTCCACGATCTGCATGCCGAACCCGCCCATGCGATGGGGGTGCCCGTCGGTGGCGACGGGCGGGGCGGGGTTGGAGTCCTCGACCTCGATGCGCAGGCCCTCGCCCGTGTCGTACAACCGCAGCGCCACGTTCCCCCAGCCGTGCAGCACGCCGTTGGCCACGAGCTCCGAGACCACCAGCTCCGCCGCCGCCGACTCCGCGATCCCCCACGCCTGGCACGAGCGCACCACCGCGCGCCGCGCCCGCCCGATCGACGGCGCCTCGCTCGGCAGCAGCCAGCGGCGCGAGCGCGGGCCGAGGGTCCGCCCCGCCGCGGCGTCGTTGACCGGGTCGGGCACCCGCACGACGACGATGGCGACGTCGTCCTCGGGCGCGTCGGCGAGCCGCGCGAGCAGCTCCTCCCCCACCCCCGCGGCGTCGCGGGCCGTGATCCGGCCCGAGGTCTCGACGAGCGCGTCGAGCCCCGCGCGCAGGGAGCGGTCGCGCCGCTCGATGAGCCCGTCGGTGTACAGCAGCAGCACGTCGCCCGGGCGCAGCTCCTCGGTGGCGGTGCTGCGCTCGGCGAACCCGAAGCCCACCAGCGAGCCGCCGACGGCGGAGAGCTGGGTCACCTGCCCGTCGCGCAGCAGCAGCGGCGGCAGGTGGCCCGCGCGGGTGTACTCCAGGGCCCACGTCTCCCCGGCCTGGGTGTCGGTCCCGGCGCCGTCGCCCGGCCGGCGCAGCGCGGCGTAGACGAGGCTCGCCGAGCGCGGCACGCGCATGCCCTGGACCAGCTGGTCCACCCGGTCGAGCACCACCCCGGGCGTGGTCAGCTCGTACGCGTAGGAGCGCACCACCGAGCGCAGCTGCCCCATGGCCGCCGCGGCCTCGACGTCGTGCCCCACGACGTCGCCGATGACGAGGCCCACGGTGGCGTCGTCGATCTGCAGCACGTCGTACCAGTCGCCGCCCACCTGCGCGTGCTCGACGTTGGGCGCGTAGTAGGTCCACACGTCCAGCCCGGCGACGTCGGCCTGCTCGGGGAGCATGGCGCGCTGCAGGGCCTCGGCGAGCCGGTGCTCGCGGGCGTACAGCCGGGCGTTGTCGATGGCGGTGCCGGCGCGGCGGGCGACGACCTCCACCACGGTGCGCACGTCATCGGTCGAGGCGCCCCCGGAGGCGTCGACGGCCGCGGCGGCCGGCGCCTCGGCGTCGTCGCCGGGCCAGGTGACGAGCAGCCCCAGCACCTGCCGGCGCCCGCCCACGGCGTGCACGACGACGGAGCCGGGCCGCGCGCCGGTCCGCTCGCCGATGCGGCGCACGACGTCGCGGCGCAGCCAGCCCGACGCCGAGAACGGCGGGTAGGCCACGTCCAGGCGCACCGCCAGCGGCCCGTCCACGAGCCCGTCGAGCAGGTCCTGCACGGCGTCGACGGCCTCGATGCCGAGGGCGGCCGACGGGTCACCCTCGAGGGCGTCGGGCGCCGCGTCGCCCACGAACCGGGCGTGCCGACGGCCGCGGCCGCTCGGCGGGGCGGCGACGTCGACCCCCTCGGCGAACACCAGGCCGTCGTCGTTGAGGTAGAAGCCCGCCCACGGCACGAGCCGGCGCAGCAGGTCGGTGATGTCCCGCAGCGCGTACGGGTAGTCGAGGTCGGCGAGCAGCTCGGCGGACCGGGCGACGAGGTCGAGGTCGGCGCGCTGGCGGCGCTCCGCCTCGAGGGAGCGCTGCTGGGCGACGTGCTCGTCCACGCGCCGGGAGACGTCGATGCTCACGACGAGGTAGTGCGTCACCGCGCCCGCCGCGTCGCGGCGCGGGGTGAAGGTGCTCAGCGCCCAGTACGTGCCGCCGTCGCGCCGCCGGTACTGCAGCGTGCGGGTGACCACGTCGCCGTGGGCCAGGCCCGCGTGCAGGTCGTCCGCGGCGCCGGGGTCGGCGAGCAGCGCGACCAGCGCGCCGAGGCCGTCGCGCGGCGCGCCCTGGTCGGCGGGGTCGGCGGGGTCGGCGGGGTCGGCAGGGCGGGCGGGGTCGGCGGGGCGGGCGGGGTCGGCGGCGAGGTCGTCGAGGCGGTAGCCGGTGGCGGCGACGAAGGCGGCGTTGGCCCACAGCAGCGGCATCCCGGCCGCGTACGGGCCGGTCAGGAGCACGGGGACCGACGTCGCGGCGGCGATGTCGGCCAGGACGGAGGGGTCACCACGCCACTGTGACGGATCGTACAAATCCGTCATCATGCCTCCGTCGCTCCGCGTCCATGGGTGAAGATGGTGTTCCTGCAGGTCAATCAAACCGTAATGTGGTGCCTGACGAGGCGCGAGGGATGCGCGCCAGGCACCGGGGGGCGTGAGAGGAGCACCGTGCGCGACGGAACGGAACCCAAGGCGGCCGCGGTGAGCGGCACGGACACCGACGACCACCTGCCGACGGACGGTGACCCGGCGAGCGTCCATCTCATCGTGGGCACCACCCGTGCCCGCATCGTCCTGTCGGGCGAGATCGACGCGGACATCGGCCCGGAGCTGGGCGAGGCCGTCTCCGAGGCCGAGGCGTCCGGGCTGCCGGTGGAGATCGACGCGCACCACATCACGTTCATGGACTCCTCGGGCGTCGCGTTCCTCGCACGCCTGGCCTCCCGGATGCCGCACAAGGTCCGCATCCTGCGCGCGCCGCCCACGGTGAAGTTCCTCCTCGAGGTGACCCGGATCGGCGAGATGCTCGAGATCGTCGACACCGACGAGGGCTTCGACGTCCAGTGACGCCGAGATAGAGAGCCCCCCGGCCGAGATAGAGAGGCCCCCTCCCGCCGCGGTTCACCCGCAGCCGGAGGGGGCCTCTCTATCTCGGCCTGTCGAGACGTCACATCTTGTGGCCGGCCGAGCGCAGCTGCTGGCAGGCCTCGACGATGCGCTGGGCCATGCCGCCCTCGGCGAGCTTGCCCCAGGCGCGCGGGTCGTACGCCTTCTTGTTGCCGACCTCGCCGTCGATCTTCAGCACGCCGTCGTAGTTCTTCATGACGTGGTCGACCACCGGGCGGGTGAACGCGTACTGCGTGTCGGTGTCGATGTTCATCTTGATGACACCGTTGTCGACCGCCTGGCCGATCTCCTCGGCCGTCGAGCCCGACCCGCCGTGGAACACCAGGTCGAACGGCATCTCCTTGCCGATCTCCTTGCCGACGGCCTGCTGGATCTCCAGCAGGATCTCCGGGCGCAGCTTCACGGCGCCCGGCTTGTAGACGCCGTGCACGTTGCCGAAGGTCAGCGCCGTCAGGTAGCGGCCCTTCTCGCCGGCGCCGAGGGCGCGGACCGTCTGCAGGCCGTCCTCGGGCGTCGTGTAGAGCTTGTCGTTGATCTCTGCGGCGTGGCCGTCCTCCTCGCCGCCGACGACGCCGATCTCGATCTCGAGGATCGTGCGCGCGGCCTGCGAGAGCTCGAGCAGCTCGGAGGCGATGGTGAGGTTCTCGTCGATCGGCACGGTGGAGCCGTCGAACATGTGCGACTGGAACGTCGGCAGCTTGCCGGCCTTGACCTGCTCGGCCTCGAGGGCCAGCAGCGGGCGGACCCAGGAGTCCAGCTTGTCCGCCGTGCAGTGGTCGGTGTGGACGGCGATGTTCACCGGGTAGTTCTTGGCGACCTCGGTCGCGTACGCCGCCAGGGCGAGCGAGCCGGCGATGCGGTCCTTGATCGTCGAGCCCGAGGCGTACTCCGCGCCACCGACCGACACCTGGATGATGCCGTCCGACTCGGCCTCCGCGAAGCCCTGCAGCGCGGCGGTGATGGTCTGCGACGACGTGATGTTGACCGCGGGGTAGGCGAACTTGCCGGCCTTCGCCCGGTCGATCATCTCGGCGTAGACCTCGGGGGTAGCGATAGGCATGTCAGTGCTCCAAGGACGAACGGATCTGCCTGGTCGATCCTCCCACGGCGCACCTGCGGGCGTCATGCCTCAGACGGCTGGGGCGACGCCCGCGGCGCTCGCCGGCACGGGCGATGACGAGGCGTCGGACGCCCGGACCCTATCGGGTCCGGCCCGCCAGGGCACCGAGGCGTCCGCCCCGCACGCCGGACCGGGCGTCCGGGCGGGCACCGGTGGCGTCGCCGCCCTCGGCACCGTCGTCGTCGCCGGCGTCGTCGTCGGCGTCGTCGTCGCCGCCGGCGCGCGCGTGCTGCAGCGCCCAGGCGTGCATGGCGATCGCGGCTGCCGCGCCCGCGTTGAGCGACCGGGTCGAGCCGTGCTGGGTGATGTGGACGACGTCGGCGCACGCCGCCTGCATCGGCGCCGTCAGGCCCGTGGACTCCTGGCCGAACACCAGGACGCAGCGCTCGGGGAACCGGTAGCCCTCGATCGGCACCGAGCCCGGCACGTTGTCGACGCCGATCACCGGAAGGCCGGCGTCGTCCGCCCACGCCGCGAGCGCCGCCGCGTCGGGCCGGTGATCCACGTGCAGGTAGCGGTCGGTCACCATCGCGCCGCGGCGGTTCCACCGCCGTCTGCCCACCACGTGCACGCCCGCCACGTTGAACGCGTTGGCCGTGCGCACCACCGAGCCGATGTTGAGGTCGTGCGCCCAGTTCTCGATGGCCACGTGCAGCGGGTGCCGGCGGGTGTCCAGGTCGGTGACGATCGCCTCGACGGTCCAGTAGCGGTAGCGGTCGACGACGTTGCGGCGGTCGCCGTGGGCCAGCAGCTCGGGGTCGTAGCGCGGGTCCGGGGCGCCGTCGGGCCCCGTGGGCCACGGGCCGGCCCACGGGCCGACACCGACGTGGGGCACCGCGGGCACGGGCGCGGCGGGGTCGGTCATGCGCCCATCCTCCCGCACCGACCGCCGGAGCCGGCAGCACCCGTCGGCGCCCTCCAGGGCCCGTCGGGCGCCGCGGGCCGCACCGACCGGCCCGGCTAGGCTCGGCCCCATGCTTGCGACGACCGCGCTCGCGGACACCCTGCCCGCGCTGGCCGCCCACCTCCCCGCCGCGGGCGCCGTGCACGCGCTCGGCCCCGACTGGATGGACCCCCAGCACCTCATCGACCGGTTCGGGGACGCCGCGCTGGTGGGCATCGCGCTCGTCATCTTCGTCGAGACCGGCCTGCTCTTCCCGATCCTGCCGGGCGACTCCCTGCTGTTCACCGCGGGCGCGCTCGTGGCGCAGGGCACGCTGCACATCGACCTGCCCGTGCTGTGCGTGATCCTCTTCGTCGCCGCGTTCGCCGGCGACCAGGTCGGCTACCTCATCGGCCGGTTCGCCGGACCCAGGATCTTCGACCGGCCCGACTCGAAGATCTTCCGGCGCCAGCACATCGACCAGACCAACGCCTACTTCGACAGGTACGGCGGCCGCACCATCGTCGTCGCGCGGTTCGTGCCGATCGTGCGCACCTACGCGCCGGTCGCGGCGGGCGTCGGCCACATGGGCTACCGCCAGTTCGTCGGCTTCAACGCCCTCGGGGCGCTGCTGTGGGCGGTGGGCGTGACCGTGCTCGGCTACCTGCTGGGCAACATCACGTTCGTCAAGGAGAACATCGAGGCGCTGATCGTCCTCATCGTGCTGGTCTCCGTGGTGCCCATGGTGGTGGAGGTGCTGCGGGCCCGGAAGCGAGAGAAGGCCGCCAGGCTCGCGGCCGCCGGACCCGCCGCGCCGGGTGCCGCGCCGGCGGCGGCCGCACCCGGTACCTTCCACGACGACGGCACGCGTCCGCCCCGGCACGCGCGCTGACCGCACCGCCCCAGCACCGCCACCGCGCCGGCGCGAGCCGGCGCACCGCTCCGAGAGAGGTACCGCGTTGACCGAGCGACTGATCGACCGCCCCATCGAGTCCTGGCTCACGGACATGGACGGCGTGCTCGTGCACGAGGGGTACGCCATCCCCGGCGCGCCGGAGTTCGTCAAGGCGCTGCGCGACGCCGGCCGGCCGTTCCTCATCCTCACGAACAACTCGATCTTCACGCCGCGCGACCTGCGCGCCCGCCTCGCGACGAGCGGCATCGACGTGCCGGAGTCGGCGATCTGGACCTCCGCCCTGGCCACCGCGCGGTTCCTCGACGACCAGCACCCGGGCGGCTCGGCGTACGCGATCGGCGAGGCCGGCCTCACGACGGCCCTGTACGAGGCGGGCTACACGCTCACCGACAACGACCCGGAGTACGTGGTGCTGGGCGAGACCCGCACGTACTCGTTCGAGGCGATCACCAAGGCGATCCGCCTGGTGCAGGGCGGCGCGAAGTTCATCGCCACCAACCCGGACGTGACGGGTCCCTCGCAGGAGGGCCCGCTGCCCGCCACGGGCGCCGTCGCCGCGATGATCACCGCCGCCACCGGCCGCCAGCCGTACTACGTGGGCAAGCCGAACCCGATGATGTTCCGGTCCGCGCTCAACCGGATCGACGCGCACTCGGAGACGACGGCGATGATCGGCGACCGCATGGACACCGACGTCGTGGCGGGGATCGAGGCCGGCCTGCACACCTTCCTCGTGATGACCGGCTCGACGACGCCCGCCGACGTCGAGAAGTACCCGTTCCGCCCGTCGCAGGTGGTCGACTCGGTGGCGGACCTCATCAGGCACGTCTGAGCGCGCGCCGCCACCCGCACACGCCGACGGCTGGAGAAGCAGGACGGAACTCGCGTTGTTCCGTCCTGCTTCTCCAGCCGTCGGCGCAAGTGCGGCGGGAGCGTGGGGCTCGGCTCAGCCGAGGTCGAGGTCGGCCAGCCCGAACAGGTAGTGGTAGGCGTACCCGCGCTCCTCGATCTTCTCCCGGGCGCCCGTGTCCCGGTCGACGAGCGTCGCCACGCCCATGATCTGCGCGCCCGCGGCCTCGACGGCGTCGATGGCCTGCAGCAGCGAGCCGCCCGTGGTGGAGGTGTCCTCGACGACGACCACCCTGCGGCCGGCGACGTCCGGGCCCTCGATCTGGCGCTGCAGGCCGTGCGCCTTGGCGGCCTTGCGCACCACGAACGCGTCGAGGTCCTGCCCGCGGGAGGCGGCGGCGTGCAGCAGCGCGTCCGCGATGGGGTCGGCGCCCAGGGTCAGGCCGCCGACGGCGTCGATCTCCGCCGTGCCCAGGCCGACCTCCTCGAGGTGGTCCAGCAGCACGTGCCCCACCAGCGGCGCCGCGCGGTGGTGCAGCGTGATGCGGCGCAGGTCGACGTAGTAGTCGGCCTCCTTGCCGCTGGCGAGCGTCACCTTGCCGTGCACCACGGCGAGCTCCTTGATGAGCTCGGCCAGCTGCTCGCGCGGGGTCGGGGAGAAGTCTGCGGTCATGGCCGCCAGCGTAGTGGGCGGCGCCCGCCGTCCCGGCGCAGAGTGTCCCCGTGAGCATCGTCGACAACGCCGTGTACGTGGACGGGCGGCGCACCGCGCCGCCGTCGCTGGAGGACACCTTCGAGACCCTGCGCGAGCACGGCGGCGTGGCCTGGATCGACCTGTACCGGCCGTCGGAGGCCGAGCTGCGGGCCGTGGCAGAGGAGTTCGGGCTGCACCCCCTCGCCGTCGAGGACGCGGTGCACGCCCACCAGCGGTCCAAGCTCGACCGCTACGACGACGTGGTGTTCGTCGTGGTCCACCCGGCGCGGTACCTGGACGAGGCCGAGGAGGTCGAGTTCGGCGAGCTGCACGCGTTCGTCGGCCCGGACTTCGTGGTCACGGTGCGCCAGGCCGAGTCGCCCGACGTCGGTGCCGTCCGCGCCCGGCTCGAGGCCGACCCGCGGCTGCTGCGCCGGGGGCCGGTGTCCATCCTCCACGCCCTGCTCGACCAGGTCGTCGACGAGTACGCCCCCGTCCTGGCCGGGCTGCGCCACGACGTCGACGAGATCGAGGACCAGCTCTTCGACCGCGACCCCGACGTGTCGCGGCGCATCTACGAGCTGTCGCGCGAGGTGATCGCGTTCCAGCGGGCGGTCCACCCGCTGGCGGGCATGCTGCGCGCCCTGGAGTCCGGCGCGGTGCGCACCGGGCCCGCGGGCGCCGCCGGGCCGGGCGGCACGCTCGACGTCGAGCTGCAGCGCAGCCTGCGGGACGTCCTCGACCACACGATCCGGTGCGCGGAGCAGGTCGACGAGCTCCGCACCCTGCTCGGGAACGCCCTCACGGTGCACTCGACGCTGGTGGGGCAGGAGCAGAACGAGGAGATGCGGCGCCTGTCCGAGGTGAGCGTGCGCCAGGCGGAGCAGGCGAAGAAGATCTCGTCGTGGGCGGCGATCCTCTTCGCCCCGACGCTCGTGGCCTCGGTCTACGGCATGAACTTCGACCACATGCCGGAGCTGCACTGGGTGCTCGGCTACCCGATGGCGGTGGGGCTGATGCTCGCGCTGGCGGTGGTCCTCTACCGGGTGTTCAAGCGCGCCGACTGGCTCTAGCGGTACCTGCCGACGGCGCGCACGGCGCGGCGGGGCGCGAGCCGCAGCAGCGCGGCGGCGGCCTTGTACCGCCCCGACGGCGTGGACAGCACCGCCCCGCGGCGCACGTCCGCGAGCGCCTCGGCCACGACGTCGGACGCGTCCAGCCACGCCGCCTCGGGCAGCTGCGACATGTCGAGCTCGGCGCGGGCGTGGAACTCGGTGTGCGTGAAGCCGGGCGCGACCACGGTGGCGGTGACGCCGGTGCCGCGCAGCTCGACCGCGAGGCCCTCGGTGAAGGAGCGCACCCACGCCTTCGCGGCGGCGTACGTGCCGCCGGCGGTGAGCGCCGCGACCGACCCGACGTTGAGGATCGCCCCGCGCCCGCGCCGGGTCATCTGCCCGGCGGCGGCCCGGCTGAGCACCAGCACGGCCCGCACCATGACGTCGAGCGCCTGCTCCTCGACGGCGATGTCGCCGTCCACGAACCGCTGGCCGGTGGCGAAGCCGGCGTTGTTGACCAGCAGGCCCACGGGGCGGGCGTCCTGGGCGCCGGTCTCGGCCAGGCGCTGCGCGACGCGCTCCAGGTCCTCGCGCACGGACAGGTCGGCGGGCAGCACCTCGACGTCGACGCCCGCGACGACGCGGATGCGCTGCGCGACCTCCTCCAGGCGCTCGGCGTCGCGGGCCACCAGCACCAGGTGGTGCCGGGCCGTGGCGAGCTGCCAGGCGAACTCCAGTCCCAGGCCGGCGGTGGCGCCGGTGACGAGCGCGGTACCCATGCGGGCCAGCCTAGAGGCGGGCCGCCGCGGCGCGCGCGAAGGTGACGATCCGGCGGGCGCGGAACACGAGCGCGAAGCCGATCGCGGTGACGTGCCCGACGACGCGCATGCGCTCGTTCACGGCGCCCGGCAGCACCGGGTCGTCGTCGGGGACGATGCCGTCCGCGGCCGAGCGCAGCGACAGCACGCGGGCGCGCTCGCGCGGCCCGATCCGCTCGAGCAGGCGCGGCACGGCGTGCAGCGACTCGTCGAACACGTCGTTGTGGGCGAGCACCGGGTCCGGCAGGTGGTCGGGGTGGCGGAACTTGCCGACCACGAGCACGGCCGCGGCGAGGCCCGGGTGCTCCGCCAGCACGGCGAGCGCGGCGCCGGCGCCGGCGGAGGCGCCCACGACCGCGACCCGCTCCCCGCGCTCCTCGTAGCCGCGCACGACGTCGAGCAGCGCGGCGGTGCGGTCGGCGAACCGGGCGTCCGACGACCAGCCGACGCGGAACACCGCCGTCCGCACGCCCAGGGAGCGCCACGTGCGCAGGCCCTGCCGCTGCAGCCAGACCAGCCAGTCCATGCGGTCGCCGAGCCCGGGCACGAACACCACCCGCAGGGGCGCCCGGTCCCGCCGGCGCGGGCTCGCGGGCGCGGCGCGGCGGCGGGAGAGGCGGGTCACGGCGGCCATCGTGCCAGGCCGCGGCCTGCGGCGCCGTCAGCGGCGGGCGACGTCGAGCACCGGGGTCGCCGCCTGCAGCCGGCGCGTGTACTCGTGCTGCGGGTCCGCCCAGACCTGCTCCGTGGTGCCCTGCTCGACGATCTCGCCGGCGCGCATCACGGCGACGCGGTCGCACAGGTGGCGCACCACGCCCAGGTCGTGCGAGACGAGCACCAGGGTGAGCTCGCGCTCGTCGGCGAGGTCGGCCAGCAGGTTGAGCACCTGGGCGCGCACGGACACGTCGAGAGCGCTCACCGGCTCGTCCGCGACGAGCACGCGCGGGCGGCACACCAGGGCCCGGGCGATCGAGATGCGCTGGCGCTGGCCGCCGGAGAACTGGTGCGGGTAGCGGCCGGCGGCGTCGGCGGGCAGCCCGACCGCGGCGAGCATCTCCGCCACGAGCCCGCGCCGGCCGTCGGGCGTCGCCGCCTCGGGCAGGGCCGCCCGGTTGGCGGGGTTCAGCAGCGGCTCGGCGACGACGTCGCCCACGCGCAGGCGCGGGTCGAGCGAGCCCATCGGGTCCTGGAAGACCATCTGCAGGTCGCTGCGCACGCGCGCCAGCTCGCGCGGGCCGGCCAGCCGTCGGCCGTCCGGGCCGTCCTCCGCGAGCCGCACGCCGGCCACCTCGACGGTCCCCGACGTCGGGGTGTCGAGGCCCGCGAGCAGCCGCAGCGCCGTCGTCTTGCCCGAGCCCGACTCCCCGACGAGCCCGAACCGCTCGCCCGGCGCGACGTCGAACGACACGCCCCGCAGCGCGTCGACGACGTCGGCGGGCCGGCGGCGCCAGCCCGCGCGCGAGCGCACGTAGCGGCGGGCGAGGTCACGGACGCGGACGACCGGCGCCGTCGAGCGGGCACCGTCGCCGTCCGGCGGCTCGGGCGAGGCGGCGGGCGGCACCGCCGTCGGTGCCGTGGGTGCCGCCGCGGCGCCCGGGCGGTACCCGTCCGCCGTCGCGACCGTGAACAGCCGCCCCTGGGCGTCCGTCGCGGTCAGGTCCGACGCCGCCAGCAGCCCCCGGGTGTACGGGTGCTGCGGGTCGGCGAACACCTCGGCCACCGGACCGGACTCCACCACCCGCCCGTCGCGCATCACCACGACGCGCTCGCAGACGCGCGCGACGACGGCGAGGTCGTGGGTGATGAACAGCAGGCCGGTGCCGCGGCGCGCCACCAGGTCGGCCATGAGGTCGAGCACCTGCTCCTGGACCGTGACGTCGAGCGCGGTGGTCGGCTCGTCGGCCACCAGCAGCGCCGGGTCGTTGGCCAGGGCCATCGCGATCATGACGCGCTGGCGCTGGCCGCCCGAGAGCTGGTGCGGGTAGGCGCGCGCCGCGCGGTCCGGGTCCGGCAGGCCCACCTCGCGCAGCAGCCCGACGGCGCGCTCGGCGGCGTCGGCGCGCCCGCGCGCGCCGTGCAGCGTCATCACCTCGGCCACCTGCGCGCCCACCCGCACCAGCGGGTCGAGCGCCGTCATCGGCTCCTGGAACACCATCGACATCAGCTGCCCGCGCAGCGGCGCCAGGCGGCGGTCGCCGCGGGCGAGCAGGTCCCGCTCGGCGGCGACGTCCACGCCGCCGGTCGCCGTGACGCCGTCGGGCAGCAGGCCCATGACCGCGAGCGCCGTCATCGACTTGCCGGACCCGGACTCGCCGATGAGGCCGACGCGCTCGCCCGCCCCGACGGTGAGCGAGACGCCGTCGACCAGGGCACGGTCGCGCGTGCGGACGGCGAGGTCGCGGACGGCGAGCGCGGGCGCCGGGACGACCGGGCGCGCGGCGCCGCGGGGCGCGGAGGGGACCGCGGTCATCGCACCCCCTTGAGGCGCGGGTCGAGCACGTCGCGCAGGCCGTCGCCGAGCAGGTTGAACCCGAGCACGGCGACGGCGATCGCGACGCCGGGCACCACGGCGAGGTAGTCGTGCGTGCCGAGGTACTGCTGGGACTCGGCGAGCATGCGGCCCCACGACGGCGTGGGCGGCGTGGTGCCCAGGCCGAGGAAGGACAGGCCGGCCTCGGCCAGCACGGCGAGGGCGAAGTTGACCGAGCACTGCACGATCACGAGGCCGGCGATGTTGGGCAGCACGTGCCGCAGCGCCACGGCCGACGGCGGCCGGTTCGCGGCGCGCGCGGCGAGCACGTAGTCGGTGCGGACCACCCGCAGCGTGCCGGAGCGCGCCACCCGGGCGAACGCCGGGACCGACGCGATGCCGAGCGCCACCATCGCCGTCGTCGTGCCCGCCCCGAACGCGGCGCCGAAGACGAGCGCGAGCAGCAGCCCGGGGAAGGCGAGCAGCACGTCGGAGCCGCGCATCAGCAGCGTGCCCGGCAGGCCGCCGCGCATCCCGGCGACCACGCCGACCGGCACGCCCACCACCGCGCCGATGCCCACGGCGACGACGCCGACGTACAGCGAGATCCGGGCGCCCACCATGATCTGGCTCAGCACGTCGCGGCCGAACCGGTCGGTGCCGAGCCAGTGCGCGGACGACGGGCCCTGGAGCCGGTCGACGGGCACGGCCCGGACCGGGTCGTACGGCGTCCAGACGAGCGAGACCAGGGCGAGCACGACGACGACGGCCACGAGCGCCGCCCCGACGACGAGCTGGGCGTGGACGCCCGGCTCGCGGCGGCCGGCGGCGTCGACGCCGACGGGCTGCAGCAGGCTCATCGCGCCCCTCCCCCGGCCAGGACGTCGCGCGCGCCGGCGCCGGTGCGCAGTCGCGGGTCGAGGACCGTGTACAGGGCGTCGACGAGGAAGTTCACGACGACGACGAGCAGCACCAGCACCATGACGATCGACTGCACGGCGAGCAGGTCGCGGTTGGCCACGGAGTCGACCAGCAGCGAGCCGAGGCCGGGCACCACGAACACGCGCTCGACGACGACGGCGCCCACGAGCAGCGCCGCGAGCTGCACGCCGACGACGGTGACGACCGGCACCCCGGCGTTGCGCAGGCCGTGGTGCACCAGCGCGCCGGTGCGGGTGCGCCCGGCCGCGCGGGCGGTGCGCAGGAAGTCCTCGCGCATCACCTCGAGCACGGCGCTGCGCACGTACCGCGTGACGATCGCCGCCTGCACGGTGCCCAGCGCGACCACGGGCAGCGTGACGTGCCGCCAGAACTCGGCGGGGTCCTCGGCGGGCGGCACCCACCCGCCCGCGGGCAGCCAGCCGGCGCGCACGGCCACGAGGGAGACCAGCAGCACGCCGACCAGGAAGTTCGGCACGGCCACGCCCACCTGGGACGCGCCGGAGATCAGCGCGCCCCACGCCGACCGCTGCGTCACCGCGGCGAGGGTGCCCAGCGGCACCGCGACCACCAGCGCCAGCAGCATCGCGAGGCCCACGAGGATCAGCGTGACCTGCACGCGGTCGGCCACCAGCGGGGTGATCGGCCGGCCGGTGACGGACGACGTGCCGAGGTCGCCGCGCAGCAGCCCGCCCACCCACTCGAGGTACTGGGCCGCCAGCGGGCGGTCGGTGCCGTGCTCGGCCCGCCAGGCCGCGAGCGCCTCGGGCGTGGCCTGCACGCCGAGCGCGACGGCGGCGGTGTCGCCGGGCAGCACGCGCAGCACGAGGAAGACCAGCATCGAGGCGACCACGAGGGTGACCACGAGCTGCGTGGCCAGGCTCAGCAGGTGACGGGGCATGGGTGGCGGTTCGGCTCGGACCGGGCGCTCAGGACCAGTGCAGGTCGGTGAGGTCCATCGACTCGGTGACGGCGTTGGCGGGGATGCCCTCGAGGCCCTGGGCGGCGACGACGAGGTTGGGCATGAGGTAGAGCACCTGGCCGGGGGCGTCCGCGACGATGGTGCGCACGACCTCCCGCATGCCCGTCACGTACTCCTCCGGCGTGCCGGCGTCGGCCCGTGCGGCGGTGTCCGCGATCCGCGCCGCGTCGTACCCGACGTAGTAGTCCGGGTCGCCGTAGATCGTCAGCAGGTCGCGCGCCTCGGAGTGGAGGATCAGCGTCATCTGGTAGTCGTGGCGCGTGAAGACCTTGTCGAGCCAGACGGCGGGGAACTCGTCGGTGACGATGTCGGCGGTGACGCCCACGTCCGCGAGCTGGGAGACGATCACCTCGGCGGCCGACGTCGCGTACGCGCGGTTCGGCACGTCGAAGGCGATGCGCAGGTCGCTCGCGCCGGCCTCGGCCAGCAGCTCGCGGGCCCTGTCCGGGTCGTACGGGTAGGCGTCGGCCAGGTCCTCGTAGTACGGGTCCGTGGGCGGCACCGCGGCGCCCAGCAGGGTGCCGTGGCCGCCCGCGGTGGCGTCGAGGACCGCCTGGCGGTCGATCGCGTGGTTGAGCGCCTGGCGCACGCGCGGGTCGTCGAACGGCGCGACCCGGTTGTTGTAGCTGAGCAGCACCTCGCCGGTCGAGGTGCCCTCCACGACCTGCAGGCCGGCGTCGGCGGCGAGCTGGTCGACCGAGTCGGCCTGGGCCAGGTTGAACAGCATGTCGACGTCGCCGGCGCGCAGGGCGTTCTGCGCGGCCACGGGGTCGGTGAGGTAGCGGACGGTGACGGTGTCCAGCGCGGGCGCCCCGCCCCAGTAGTCGTCGCGGCCGGTGAGCGTGACGTGGTCGCCCTGGACCACCTCGGTGACCTCGTACGGGCCGGAGCCGACGGCGGCGGTGCGCAGGTCGACGTCGAGCGTGTCGGGGAAGACCGCGCCCACGGCCGTGCCCATGTCGAACAGCCAGGCGTTCGACGGGTGGGTCAGCGTGACCCGCACGTGCGTGGCGTCGACCTTGGCGGCCTCGGCGACGACGTCCATCTTCGCCTTGAGGCTGGTGGTCCAGTCGCTCCGGACGCGCTCGATGGAGGCGACGACGTCGTCGGCGTCGAGCGGCGTGCCGTCGCTGAACGTCACGCCCTCGCGCAGCGTGAAGTCGTAGACGGTGCGGTCGTCGGAGACGGTCCAGCTCTCCGCCAGCAGCGGCTGCAGCTCGCCGTCCTGGTCCACCTTGACGAGCGTCTCGTAGACGTTGTTGAGCAGCAGCTGCGGGATCGCGGCGCCGGCGGTGGTGGTGAAGTCGAGGTTGACCGGCTCGGCGCCGACGGCGACGGTCACGTCGGTGCGCGCCACGCCCGCGCCGTCGTCGGTGGCGGTGCTGCCGGCCGAGCACGCGGCCAGGGCGAGCGCGGAGACGCCGGCGACGACGGCCGCCGCGCCGCCGCGCAGGGTCCGGCGGCCCCGTCCGGCGGCGGGCGGACGACCGGGGGCACGCCCGGCGGCGGTGCCGGACGCGCCGGGGCGCGACCCGGGGCGGGCGCTTCGTGCCATGACGGCTCCTTCGTGGACGCCTCGGTCGGAGGCGGTCGGTGCGACGCGGGCCGCGGCGGTGGACGGGACCGGATCGGGCTGGAACTCGGTCTCACCGGCGCGGGCTGTCCGCAGACGGTAGAGCCGCGCCGCGCGGGGGCGCAAGGCGTCCATCATCCCGCGTCATCGCCGCGTCCGCGCGGTTTCTCGGGTTTGGGGCGGCGCCTGGGATGCTGTCTCAGCAAAGTCGATACGGCGTCTCGCCGCGGGCGCCGTGCCGGTGGGCGGGCCCGGCCCCGCCCGGCCGGGCGGCCGCCGGGCCCGTAGGCTGGACGACCGTGCGCCTCGCCACCTGGAACGTGAACTCCGTCCGCGCCCGCGTCGACCGGGTGGTCGCCTTCCTCGAACGGTCGCAGACCGACGTCCTGGCGATCCAGGAGACCAAGTGCCGGGACGACCAGTTCCCGTACCTGCCGTTCGAGGCGGCCGGGTACGAGGTGGCGCACGTCGGGTTCTCGCAGTGGAACGGCGTGGCCGTGATCTCGCGGGTGGGGATCGAGGACGTCGAGACGGCGTTCGCCGGCCAGCCCGGGTTCGTCAAGGCCTCCGCCGGGGCGGACGCGCCGCCGGCGGGCGGGGACGCCCCCGACGCCGCGCACGAGGCCCGCGCGCTGGGCGCCACCTGCGGCGGCGTGCGCGTGTGGTCGCTGTACGTGCCGAACGGCCGGGCGCTCGACGACCCGCACTACGCCTACAAGCTCGCGTGGCTGGAGGCGCTGCGCTCCGAGGCGGGCCGCTGGCTCGAGGAGGACCCGCAGGCGCAGGTCGCGCTCGTCGGCGACTGGAACGTGGCCCCGCTGGACACCGACGTGTGGGACATGGCGCCGTTCGCCGGCAGCACGCACGTCTCGCCCGCCGAGCGCGACGCGTTCGCCGCCTTCGGCGCGGCCGGCTACACCGAGGTCAGCCGCGAGCACCTGCCCGAGCCGCACACGTACACGTACTGGGACTACAAGCAGCTGGCGTTCCCGCGGAACTACGGCATGCGGATCGACTTCACGTGGGCCTCCCCGGCGCTGCGCGCCCGCGTGACCGGCGCGCGGATCGACCGGGACGAGCGCAAGGGCAAGGGCGCCAGCGACCACGTGCCGGTCATCCTCGACCTCGCCGACTGACCCGCCCGCTCCCGCGGGACGGCCGGGCGGGCGGCGCCCGCTCCCGGCGCTAGGTTGGGCGCATGACGTCGCGCCAGGACTCCGGCGAGCCCGAGGGCCCCGTCTTCGCCTCGCCGTCGCCGGTCGGGGCCGTCCCGGACCTGTCGGGCGTCGTGCTGCCCGGCCAGGACGGCGCCCGGACCGCCCCCGGCGCTGCGCCGTCGGGCCTCCCCCACGCCGGCGGGGCGCCCGCCGCGCCCGCGGACGCCGACCCGGCCGCGCAGGCCGCGGCCCGCCGCGGCCGCCGCCGTCGGGCGCTGCTGGTCGCCGGCGGCGTCGTCGCCGTGGCGCTGGTCGGCACGGGGGCCGCGCTGGGCGCCGCCCAGGCCCGGGAGCGGGCGTGGGCCCCGCTCGAGGCGGCGCTGGCGGCGCCGCGGGACGCGAACGTGGTGCAGCTCGTGCTCGGCTCGTGCGTGCGCGACCTGCCCGACGGCGACCTCGACCGCCTCACCGCCGTGCCCTGCGACGAGCCGCACGCCGCCCAGGTGGTGGGGCGCACCGACGCCGCCGCGGACGCCGTGTGGCCGGGTGCCGGGGCGCTGGCCCGGCGCGCCGCCGCGGTGTGCGGGCCGCAGGAGCTGGGCAGCGCGGGGCGCGACGCCGACGGCGTCGGGTTCGTCGTCGTGACCCCGACCGAGGGCGGCTGGGACGCGGGCGACCGGACCAGCCTGTGCCTGGCCGTGACCGCCGAGCCGGGGACGGCCGACCTGCTGGAGTGACCGTCAGCCTGCGCGGCGCGCGGGCTCGTCGACGTCGGCCGCCGGGCCCGCCGTCGTGCCGGCCGCCGCGGGGGCCGGCATCGAGGCGTGGACGGCGGCGTCGACCACGTCGCCGAGGTCGCCGCGGGTCTCGAAGGCCTCCCGCTGCCGGCGCGCGCCCGACCCGCCCGTGACGATCTCCGCCACGACGAGCCGCACCTCCTCGTCCTCGCCGTGCTCGGCGAGGACCGGCTGGACCAGGTCGAGCAGCTCGGCGACGACGGAGGCCGCCGGCGCCGGGGCGCCGGTGCGCGGGCTGACGAGGTCGCCCTCGACGCCGAACCGGCTCGCCCACCAGCTCCACGCCTTCAGCTGCGTCTGGCTCGCCTGGACCGGCGTGACCCCCGCGTCCCACTGCCGGGCGGCGGCCTCCACGAGCGCGCGGACGAGCGCGGCGACCACCGCGGCGTGCTGCGGCTCGAGGCACACGTCCGCCACCCGGACCTCCACGGTGGGGAAGCGTGCCGAGAGCCGGGCGTCGTAGTAGAGCATCCCGTCGTCCAGCGGCGCCCCGGACCGCAGCACGGCCTGCGCCTGCCGGTCGTAGTACTCCGCGGACCCGTAGATCTCGCTCGGCCCGGCGGTGGGCCAGCGCGACCACGCCTGGTAGCGGTAGCTGGCGAAGCCCGACTCCGCCCCGTACCAGAACGGGGAGTTCGCGCTCAGCGCCAGCAGCACCGGCAGCCAGACCCGGATCCGGTCGAGCACCGCCACGCCCTCGGTGCGGTCGCCCACGGCGACGTGCACGTGGAACCCGCAGGTGAGCTGGTCGGCGACCATGAGCCCGCCGTGCTGCCGGATCCGCTGGAGGCGGTCCTTGGGGACCAGGTGCGGCTGCGCGTCGGAGACCGGGCTCGCGAGCGCGACCGCGCGCCCGCCCACCGCCTGCGCGGCGGCGTCGGCGAGCCGCCGGCCCGCGCGGATCGCCGCGAGCTGCTCGGCGAGCGTCGAGCACGGGGGCCCGACCACCTCGAGCTGCTCCTGCTGCAGCTCCACGGTCAGGGAGTGCTCCGGCGCGACCCGCTCCGTCAGGTGCGCCGCGCGGGCCACCGCCGACTCCCCCGCGGCGAGCGGCCGGCGCGTGCCGGCGTCCACCAGCAACAGCTCTTCCTCCACCCCGAACGTGCGCACGCGATCGCCTCCCTCGCCTCTCGGTGTGCCGCCCATCCTGAGGCCCCGCGGCGGAGCTCGCAGGGCGGTGGACGACGGACGTCCCGCCCCGTCACCCTCCGCGGGCGGGAGGACGACGGGGCGGGACGTCCGCGGGATCGTGCCGGTCCGGCGTCGTGGGAGGTCAGCGCCCCGGCGGCCGGCCTCAGGACCGGCCCAGCGGCCGGCCCTGAGGCCGGCCCGGGAGACGGCTCAGGCGACCTCGACCTCGGCGGGCCGCAGCTCGAGCCCGTCCCGCGTCGGGTCCACCGGCCGGTCGACGACGACCGCGTCGCCGTCGGACACCTCCCCGGCCAGCAGCAGGCGGGCCAGCCGGTCGCCGATCTCCCGCTGCACCAGGCGGCGCAGCGGCCGGGCGCCGTACGCCGGGTCGAAGCCCTCGAGGGCCAGCCACTCGCGGGCGGCGGGGGTCACGTCGAGCGTGATCCGCCGGTCGGCCAGGCGCCGGGCGAACGCGGCGACCTGCAGGTCGACGATCCGGCCGAGCTCGTCGAGCGACAGCGCGTCGAAGACGACGACGTCGTCGAGCCGGTTGAGGAACTCCGGCTTGAACGCCGCGCGCACGGCCGCCATGACGTTCTCGCGCTTGGCCTCCTCGGGCAGGGCCGGGTCCACGAGGAACTGCGAGCCCAGGTTCGAGGTGAGCACGAGGATCACGTTGCGGAAGTCGACCGTGCGGCCCTGGCCGTCGGTCAGCCGGCCGTCGTCGAGCACCTGCAGCAGGATGTCGAAGACCTCGGGGTGGGCCTTCTCCACCTCGTCGAGCAGCACGACCGAGTACGGGCGCCGCCGGACGGCCTCGGTGAGCTGGCCGCCCTCCTCGTAGCCGACGTACCCCGGGGGCGCCCCCACGAGCCGGGCCACCGAGTGCTTCTCGGAGTACTCCGACATGTCGATGCGCACCATGGCGCGCTCGTCGTCGAACAGGAAGTCCGCCAGCGACTTGGCCAGCTCGGTCTTGCCGACGCCGGTGGGCCCGAGGAACAGGAACGAGCCCGTGGGGCGGTCGGGGTCGGAGACGCCGGCCCGCGAGCGCCGCACCGCGTCGGAGACGGCGCGCACGGCGTTCGCCTGGCCGATGAGCCGGCCGCCGATGACCTCCTCCATGTGCAGCAGCTTCTCGGTCTCGCCCTGCAGCATGCGCCCGGCCGGGATGCCGGTCCAGGCGGAGACCACCTCGGCGATCTCGTCGGCGCCGACCTTGTCGGCGATCATCGGGGCCTGCTCGGCCGCGCCGTCGCCGTCGGCCGAGGCCTCGGCGCGCTCGGCCTCGACCAGCTCCTTCTCGACCGCCGGGATCTCGCCGTACTGGATTCGCGCGGCGCCCTCGAGGTCGCCCTCGCGCAGCTTGCGCTCCATGTCGGTGCGCAGCCCGTCGAGGCGCGCGCGCAGGTCGCCGACCCGGTTGTGGCCGGCCTTCTCGGCCTCCCAGCGGGCGGTCAGCGCCGCCAGCGCCTCGCGCTTGTCGGCGAGCTCGGCCCGCAGCCGCTCGAGGCGCTCGCGGGAGCCGGCGTCCTCCGAGTCCGCGAGGACGACCTCCTCCATCTCCAGGCGCGTGACGGCGCGCTGCAGCTCGTCGACCTCCACCGGGGAGGAGTCGAGCTCCATGCGCAGCCGGCTGGCGGCCTCGTCGACCAGGTCGATGGCCTTGTCGGGCAGCTGGCGCCCGGAGATGTACCGGTCGGACAGCGTGGCCGCCGCGACCAGCGCCGAGTCGGCGATGGTCACCTTGTGGTGGGCCTCGTAGCGCTCCTTGAGCCCGCGCAGGATCGCGACGGTGTCCTCGACCGAGGGCTCGCCGACGAAGACCTGCTGGAAGCGGCGCTCCAGGGCCGGGTCCTTCTCGATGCGCTCGCGGTACTCGTCGAGCGTGGTGGCGCCGACCAGGCGCAGCTCGCCGCGGGCGAGCATGGGCTTGAGCATGTTGCCCGCGTCCATGGCGCCCTCGGAGCCGGCGCCCGCGCCGACGACGGTGTGCAGCTCGTCGATGAAGGTGACGACCTCGCCGTCGGAGCCCTGGATCTCGGCCAGCACGGCCTTGAGGCGCTCCTCGAACTCGCCGCGGTACTTGGCGCCGGCCACCATGCTGGCCAGGTCGAGCGAGACGAGGCGCTTGCCGCGCAGCGAGTCCGGCACGTCACCGGCGACGATGCGCTGGGCGAGGCCCTCGACGACGGCGGTCTTGCCGACGCCGGGCTCGCCGATGAGCACGGGGTTGTTCTTGGTGCGCCGGGACAGCACCTGGATGACGCGGCGGATCTCGGCGTCGCGGCCGATCACCGGGTCGAGCCTGCCGTCGCGGGCGCGCTGGGTGAGGTCGGTGCCGTACTGCTCGAGCGCCTTGTACGTGCCCTCGGGGTTGGGGCTGGTGACGCGGGAGCTGCCGCGCACGGCGGGCAGGGCGGCGCGCAGGGCGTCCGCCGAGGCGCCGGCGTCGGCGAGGATCTGCGCGGCCTGGGACTGGCCGGCGGCGATGCCGATCAGCAGGTGCTCGGTGGAGACGTACTCGTCGCCGAGCGCCTGCGCCTCCTTCTTCGCGACGTCGAGCACGACGGCGCTGGCGCGGCTCGCGCTCGGCTGCGCGACGGCGCTGCCCGAGGCCGTCGGCAGCGCGACGAGCGCGGCGCGGACCTTCTGCCCGATCTTCTGCGGGTGCGCGCCGACGGCCTCGAGCAGGCCGACGGCGACGCCGCCCTCCTGCTGCAGGAGCGCGGCCAGCAGGTGCACGGGCTCGAGCTGGGGGTTGCCGGCCGCGGCCGCCGACTGCACGGCGTCCGACACGGCCTGCTGCGACATGGTCGTGAGCTTGGTGTCCATGGACTCTCCGGGGATGACTGACGGGGAACTCTTCGGTGGAACCCTGCTGAAGTTGAGTCTATTCCGCTCAACTTTGCACGGCTACCGCTCGGGCGGCTCCGACGAGGGACACCGTCCTCCCCGGGCCGCTACGGTCGGCACACGTGCAGCGCGGCGCAGGGAAGGGGCACGGATGAGCGTGAGCGTGGTGGGGGTCGTGGTGACCCTGGTGGTCGTCGCCGTGGTGGTCGTCGCGCTGGTCGTCGCGCTGCGCCGGCGGCGCGGGGAGCCGACGGAGGCTCCGCGGGTGCCGGCCGGCGAGCGGCCGCCGCACCCCTCGCCCGAGCGGTACCAGACGGGCACCGGCGCGCACGGCGCGAGCCCGTGGGGCAACGTGCCGGAGGGCGCCCGGGACAACCCGCCGGGCGGCGGCTGGTGAGCGGCACGACGCGCGCTCCCGGCGCCGGGGGCACCGGCGTGGCGAGCACCGGGCCGGCCGAGGACGGCTGGCGCCCCGACGTGCTGGGCGCGGGGTTCGAGCAGCGCACGCTGCGGCTGCCCGACGGCGCCGAGGCCACCCTCGTGCGGCACACCGGGTCCGTCGCGCCCGCCGGCCAGCCCGCCCGCACGGCCGTGCTGTACGTGCACGGCTTCGTCGACTACTTCTTCCAGCGCCGCACGGCCGAGACCCTCGCCGGCGCCGGCCACGCGTTCTACGCCGTCGACCTGCGCGGCTACGGCCGCTCGATGGCGGCGCACACGGCCGGGGGCGGCGACCCCAACCTCGTCGACGACGTGGCGGCGCACGCCCAGGACCTCGACGCCGCGACGGCCGCCGTCCGCGCCGCCGGGCACGAGCGGCTCGCCCTCCTGGGCCACTCGACGGGCGGGCTGGTGGCCGCGCTGTGGGCCGACGCCCGGCCCGGCCGCCTCGACGCGCTCGTGCTCAACAGCCCGTGGTTCGACCTCAACGCGGGCTGGCTGCTGCGCGGCCCGGTCACGCGCGCGATCGACGTCGCCGGGCGGTTCGCACCGCGCCTCGTCGTCGGGCGCGTGCACCCGCACTACGGGCGGGCGCTGCACGCCGCCACCGGCGGCGAGTGGGACTACGACCTGGCCTGGAAGCCGCACGAGGGCTTCCCGGCGCGCGCCGGCTGGTTCCGGTCCGTGCGCCGGGCGCAGCGGCGCGTGCGCCGCGGGCTGCACGTCGGCGTGCCGGTGCTGGTGGCGGCGTCGGCTCGCACCGGCCCCCACACCAAGGACCACCCCGACGTGCTCACCACGGACTCCGTGCTCGACGTGGCGCACATCCGCACGGGCGCCCAGCGGCTCGGCGACGACGTGCGGTTCGTGCAGGTCGACGGCGGCGCGCACGACCTGGCGCTGTCCCCGTCGCCCGCCCGCGAGCGCTACCTGGCGGAGGTGCTGGGCTTCCTCGCCGAGCGCCTCGGCTGAGCCGCCCTCTCGCCGAGACCTGACTTGTGGCCGCCTCGGGCGCGTCCGAGGCGGCCACAAGTCAGGTCTCGGCGCACGCGAGCGCGGCCACGGCCCGCACCACCGCCGTGTCCGAAAGGCGCTAGCCCGCGCGCCGCGGGGCAGGTCAGGATGGCGGCATGGCAGCGATCACGGTCCCGGCTCCCGCGCCGGCGGCGCACGGCACCCCGGCGCACGGCACCCCGGGTCCCGGCACCCCGGGTCCCGGCGACCCGGTGTTCGCCGAGCGGTACCGCGCCATCGCCGCGCGCGACGCCCGGTTCGACGGCCAGTTCTTCACCGCCGTGCGCACCACCGGCATCTACTGCCGCCCCTCCTGCCCGGCGCGCACGCCGCGGCCGCAGAACGTCACCTTCTACCTCACGTCGGCCGCGGCGCACGAGGCCGGCTACCGCGCCTGCAAGCGGTGCCTGCCCGAGGCCGCACCGGGCACACCGGAGTGGAACCTGCGCCGCGACGTCGCCGGGCGCGCCATGCGGCTCGTGGCGGACGGCGTCGTCGACCGCGAGGGCGTGGACGGGCTCGCCGCCCGCCTCGGCTACAGCGCCCGGCACGTGCACCGGCTGCTGGTCGCCGAGCTCGGCGCCGGGCCGCTCGCCCTCGCCCGGGCGCAGCGCGCGCAGACGGCGCGCGCCCTGCTGGTGGGCACGGACCTGCGGCTGGCCGACGTCGCCTTCGCCGCCGGGTTCGGCTCGATCCGCCAGTTCAACGACACCGTCGCCGAGGTCTTCGCCGCGACGCCGGGCGAGCTGCGCGCCCGCGCCCGGCGGGCGGGACGGCCCGCGGCGAGCACGACGGCGGCCGCGGCCGTGCGGCTCGAGCTCGCGCTGCCGGTGCGGCAGCCCTTCGACGCCCCCGGCGTGCTGGGCTTCCTCGCCGCGCGCGCCGTCGCGGGCGTCGAGGCGGCGGGCACCGACGACGACGGCGCGCTGCGGTACGCGCGCACGCTCGCGCTGCCGCACGGGCCCGGCGCGTGCGAGGTGACGGCGGCGCCGGCGCCCGGCCCGGGCACGCCGGCCTCCTGGGCGCTCCGGCTGCGCCTCGAGCTGACGTCGCTCGCCGACGTCGCCACGGCCGTGGCCCGGGTGCGCCGCCTGCTCGACCTCGACGCCGACCCGGTCGCCGTCGACACCGCCCTGGCCGCCGACCCGGCGCTGGCGCCGCTCGTCGCCGCGACGCCGGGCACCCGGGTGCCCGGCGCGGTGGACCCGCAGGAGCTGGTGCTGCGCGCGATCGTCGGCCAGCAGATCTCCGTCGCCGCGGCCCGCACGCACCTGGGCCGGCTCGCCGCCTCCGTCGGCCGCCCCTACGCCTCGTCGATCCCAGGCCTGCAGCGGCTGTTCCCCACGCCGGCGGACGTGGCGGCGGGCGTGCCGGTGCCGTCCGCCGCCTCCGGCGCCGACCCCGGACGGCCGCTGCGGCTGCCCGCGCGCGGCGTGGCCGCCGTCGTCGGCGCCGCCCGCGCGATGGCCGACGGCGAGCTGGCCGTGGACGTCGGCACGGACCCCGACGCGCTGCGCGCCGCGCTCGTCGCCCGGCCGGGCGTCGGGCCGTGGACCGCCGCCTACGTGGCGATGCGCGTGCTGGGCGACCCGGACGCGTGGCTCGACGGCGACGTCGCGCTGCTGGCCGGCGCGGCCGCCGCCGGCGCGCTCGACCTGCCGCCCGGCACGGCCAGGACCCGCGCGCACCGGGCGCTCGCGGAGCGTGCCGGCGCCTGGGCGCCGTGGCGCTCCTACGCCGCGCTGCACCTGTGGCGCGCCGCCGCCGAGCGGCCCGCGGCCGCCGACCGACCCGCCGGCACGGCGCCGGCCCGACCCCGCGTCCCCGCCCGCACCCGCACCCGCACCCTCGAGGAGACCCGATGACCGCCGCCCGCACCGCCACGCTCAGCACTCCGGACGGCCCGTTCACCGTCGTCGTCGGCGCCCCGGCCGCCGAGGCGCCCGCCGCCGTGCTGGCCTCGGGCTGGACCGACGACCCGGGCGCGCTGCTGCCCCTCGTCCACCCGGGCCTGCGCCCGGTCGGGCTCACCCACGGGGTCGACGCCGGGGTCGACGCCGGGGTCGACGCCGGGGTCGCGGACCGGCTCGACGACGGCCTGCGCGCCGCCGTCGACGCCGTGACCGCCTACTACGACGGCGACCTCGCCGCGGTCGGCGTCGTGCCGGTGCGGCAGCGGTCGGGCGAGTTCCGCCAGCACGCGTGGGAGGTGCTGCGCGCCGTGACCCCCGGCGAGCGCGTGACCTACACGCAGTACGCGGCGCGGGCCGGACGCCCGGCCGCGGTGCGCGCCGCCGCGGGCGCCTGCGCGATGAACGCCGCCGCGCTCTTCGTGCCGTGCCACCGGATCCTGCGCACGGACGGGTCGCTCGGCGGCTTCCGCTACGGCCTGGGCGTCAAGGAGAGGCTGCTGGCCCGCGAGGCCGCCGCGGCCTGATCGGCACCCGGGACCGGGCATGGACGCCCGCTCGCGCGAGTCCTACTATGGACGTAGTAGGAATGCCTCGCCGAGGAGGTCGCCATGGCCACGCTCGAGCCCCGCGGCACCCGTCCCGCCGACGCCGCGGCCTGGTCGCCGCCGCTGCCGGAGGCCGCCGGGTTCGACCACCTCCTCGTCGAGACGCCCGGGCTGCGCACGCACGTCGCCGTCGTCGGCGAGGGCGAGCCGGTGGTGCTGCTGCACGGGTTCCCCCAGCACTGGTGGCAGTGGCGCGCCGTCGCCCCGGCCCTCGCCGCGGCCGGCTACCGCGTCGTCTGCCCCGACCTGCGCGGCGCCGGCTGGACGGTGGCGGACGACCCGCGGGTCGAGCGCGAGACCCGGCTGCGCGACCTGCTCGCCCTCCTCGACGCCCTGGACGTCGAGCGGGCCCACGTCGTCTCGCACGACATGGGCGTCATCACCGCGATCCAGCTGACGTACTTCCACCCCGAGCGGGTGCGGACGGCGGTGCAGCTGTCCGTGTGGCCGGCCTTCTTCTCGTTCAGCCCGAGGCTCCTCCCGGCGTTCCAGCACCTGCCGCCGCTCGTCTGGCACCGCCCGGGCGCCTCGCTGCGCGGGATCTTCTCCGACCGGTACGTCGCCCACCCGCTGCCGGAGGCGACGATCGAGGCCCACCTCGCGCCGATGCGCCGGCCCGAGGTCGACGCCGCGGTGCGGCCGCTCGTGCGCCGCACGGTCCTGGCCGAGGCCGTGCGCATGATGCGCGGCGTCTACCGCCGCCGGCGGCTCACGGTGCCGACGCTCGTCGTGTTCGGCCGCCGCGACCACCCCACCACCGAGGAGCTGATGGGCCGCATCTGCCGCGACCCGGAGCGGTACGCCGACCGCGTCGAGCTCGCCTACGTCGACGACGCCGCGCACTTCATCACCGACGACGCGCCCGACGCGGTCGCCGCCCTGGCGCTCGACTGGTTCGCGCGCGCCGCGTGACGGGCCCGTCACGCGGGCAGCGGCGGCTCCTCCGGCGTCGAGACCGTGGAGACCGGGGCAGGGGCCTGCCGCGGCGGCGTCAGGCGAGCAGGTGCCGCAGGTAGCGCCCGGGAGCGTCGAGGAACGCCCGCCAGTGCTGCACGAGCTCGAGCTCCTCCCACGTCGTCGGGCGCAGGCCCCACGGCCCCACCTCCAGGATCGTGGCGCCGGGCAGCGCCGCGAGCACCGGCGAGTGCGTGGCGCACAGCACCTGCCCGCCGCGCTCGGCCAGGTCCGCCAGCACGCTCATGAGGCTGAGCGTGGAGGCGAAGCTGAGCGCCGCCTCGGGCTCGTCGAGGCAGTACAGGCCGGCGCCGTCGAACCGGGACTTCAGGACGGCGAGGAAGGACTCGCCGTGGCTCATCTCGTGGAACACCGGGTCCCCCGCCCCCGGGTGCTCCTCCAGGTACGTGTACCAGCCGTGCATCGTCTCGGCGCGCAGGAAGAAGCCCCAGCGGCCCGACCCGACGCCCCGCTGCAGCCGCACGGCACGGTGCAGCGGCGACTCCGTCTGCCGGGTCGAGTGCCGCCCGTGCGCGGTGCCGCCCTCCGGCGACAGCCCGTAGGCGACGGCCACGGCCTCGACGAGCGTCGACTTGCCGCTGCCGTTCTCGCCGACCAGGAACGTCACGCCCGGCGCGAGGTCGAGCCCGTCGCGCAGCAGCTGCTCGACGGCGGGCACCGTCCGCGGCCACTCCCCCGCCGGGAGCGGGTGCCGGGCGTCGGGCACGACGCGGACCACGGGCGGCTGCGAGAAGTCCACCCGGGCATCATGCCGCGCCGCCGGCGGCACGGCCGCGGACCCGCCCGCTGCCCGGCGCGCCTACCGCGGCGGCGTCGGCTGCTGCGGCGCCTGCCGCGGCTCGGCGGGGTCGTCGCCCAGCTCGTCGACCTCGAGGCCGGCGGGGTCCACCTTGCCGGTGCGCACGCCGGCCCGGCCCACCATGTGCGCGGCCACGGGCGACGTCAGCAGCTGGAAGGCGACCACCAGCGCGAGCATCGTCACGGCAGGCCACGAGCGCACCCGCAGCGCCACCCCCAGGAGCAGCAGGATCAGGCCGAGCACCTGCGGTTTCGCCACGGCGTGCGTCCGCGCCAGCAGGTCGCCGAAGCGCAGCACGCCCACGCCCGCGGACAGCGAGAAGAACCCGCCGAGCAGCAGGCACACGGCCGCCACGACGTCGGCCAGCGTCGTCCAGAAGCCGGGCAGGACCTCGGTCATCGCACCTCTCCCTCCGCGCCGCCACCGTGGTGCTCGGCGTCGTGCGACGCCTCCGCGGTGTCCAGGGCCTCCAGCCGGTCGGCCTCGTCGGCCGCGATCTCCTCCGACGAAGGGACCGACGCCTCGCCCTCGGGCTCCACCGACGCGAACCGCGCGATGGTCACCGACCCCACGAACCCCACGAGGGACAGCACCACGAGGATCGGGATGGTCTCGGTGCGGCGCGACCACGCGGCCTCGACGGCGATGGCGCCGACGAGGACGCTGGTGAGCACGTCGAACGCGATGCTGCGGTCGAGCATGGACGGGCCTCGCTCGATCCGGACGACGGCCAGCAGCGCCGCGACGGCCAGCAGGGCGGTCGTGACGAAGACGGCGACGATCATGCGCGTCCCTCCTTCCGGCCGGCCTGCCGGGCGGTCCGGCGCACGAGCGGGTCGCCGGGCGCCGCGAGCCCGAGCCGGACGAGCTCGTCGTCGGACGCGAACGCCCGCAGCACGCGCGCCTCGAGCGCGAGCGTCGTCTCCCGGACGCCGTCCGGCCCGCCCGAGTAGGGCAGGTCGAGCACGTGCAGGTAGAGCATGCGGGTGCTGCGGTGCGCCTCGACGACCACGGAGCCCGGCACCAGCGAGGTCATCTCCGCGGTGATCGTGAGGAACACCTCGGAGCTCGACGCGAGGCACACCCCGACGATCCCGGAGCGCGGCGCCGGGCCCGGCCGCAGCGCGAGCCACGCGACGTGGAACGACGCGGCGAAGAGGTCGACGAGGAAGCGCCCCGCCAGCACGAGGAAGGGCACCACCCGCAGCCGACCGCGCGTCTCGACGGACGGCAGCGGCAGCACGGTCACGAGGACGGCGCCGAGCAGCGCGCCGGCGATGAGGTTGGCCCACGACAGGTCGCCCCAGAGCAGCACCCAGAGCACGGTGAGCGCGGCGATGGTGGTCCACTGGTGGCGCAGGCGGCGGGCGCGGCGGCGCCACGGCCCGGGTGCGGTCACGGTCGCGCTGCTCACGGGTGCCCCTCCCCCACGACGTCGTTGGACGACCCGGTGCCGCGCTCCGCGCCCCCGGGGAAGACGGAGTCGACGTACGTGCGTCCGTCCATCGACGTGGCCGCCGCGCGCTCGGAGTACGCGTACAGCGGCCCTGCCACCACGGTGAGGGCCAGGCCGACGGCGACCATCGCCGCCGTCGGGCCGACCATGCCGCGCGGCAGCACGGCCTCGCCCGTGGTGCCCTCGACGATCGCCTGGGACGGCGCCTGCCAGAACGCCTTGTTCCACGCCTTGACCAGGGCGTACAGGGTCAGCAGCGAGGTCACCACGGAGCCGATCACGGCGAGCCAGGCCAGCAGGGACCCGTCCGCGACGCCGGACTCCAGCAGCCCGACCTTGCCGAGGAACCCGGACAGGGGCGGGATGCCGGCGAGGTTCATCGCGGGCACGAAGAACAGGATCGCCAGCCCGGGTGCCACCTTGGCCAGGCCGCCGAGGCGGTCGAGCGACGTCGAGCCGCCGCGCCGCTCCACCAGCCCGACGACGAGGAACAGGGTGGTCTGCACCGTGATGTGGTGGACCACGTAGAAGATCGCCGCGGCGGTCCCCGCCTCCGAGGCCAGCGCGATGCCGAAGATCATGTATCCGATGTGGCTGACCAGGGTGAACGACAGCAGTCGTTTGACGTCGTCCTGCGCCACGGCGCCGAGGATGCCCACCACCATCGTGAGCACGGCGAGCACCATGAGCACCTGCTCCACCCGCTCGTGCCCCGGGAACAGCAGCGTCTGCGTGCGCAGGATCGCGTACACCCCCACCTTGGTGAGCAGGCCGGCGAACACGGCGGTGACCGGGGCCGGAGCCGTCGGGTAGGAGTCCGGGAGCCAGGCCGACAGCGGGAAGATCGCCGCCTTGATGCCGAACGCGAGCAGCAGCAGCAGCTGGATGCCCAGGCGCACCGCGGGGTCGACGTCGGGCAGCCGCTCGGCCAGCTGGGCGATGTTCACCGTGCCCGTCGCGGCGTAGGCGAACCCGACCGCGGTGAGGAACAGGACCGAGCTGAGCAGGGCGACGACGACGTAGACGCTGCCGGCGCGGATCCGCTCGCCCGTACCGCCCACGGTGAGCAGCACGTACGAGGCCGCCAGGAGGATCTCGAACCCGACGTAGAGGTTGAACAGGTCCCCGGCGAGGAACGCGTCGGCCACGCCGGCCGCCAGGACCAGGTAGGTCGGGTGGTAGATCGCCACCGGGATGACCTCGGACTGCGCCTCCTCGTCGGCGTCCGGGTCGTCGTCCCGGCCGGGGCTGTCGGCGACACCCTGCGCCATCGAGTACAGCAGCACGCAGAGCATGACCACGCCGCTGACGGTGAGCATGAGGGCGGCGAGGCGGTCGGCGACGAGGCCGACGCCGACCGGCACCGCCCAGTCGCCGATCTCCACGACGACGGGACCGTCGTCTGCGGCCACGAGCAGCGCGACGGACGCCGCGAGCGCGATGGCGATCGCGGCCACCGAGATCGCCCGCTGGGCGCGCACGTGGCGGTGCAGCGCCAGGGTGAGCCCGGCGCCGAACAGCGGCACCAGGACCGGCAGGGGGACGAGGGTCTCGAGGGACCACAGGCTCACGCGCGGCCCCCGTCCCGGCCGGCGCGGCCGTCGCTGCCGTCGCTGCCGTCCCTGCCGTCGCGGCCCGTGCCGGGCGCGGGGTCGCGCCCGTCGTCGGGCGCCGCCTCGGGCGTGCGCACCTTCGTCACCTGTGCGACCTCGTCGTGGATCTCTGCCGCCTCCTCGTCCAGGGAGACGCCGGGCTCGCCGGCGTCCGCGTCCTCGTACGACGGCGCGTTGCGCGCCGCGAGCCGCGCGATGCGGCGGTCCTCCACGTCGTCCTGCACCTCGTCGTGGCCGTTGAGCTGCCACGAGCGGTAGGCCATCGCCAGCACGAACGCCACCAGGGCGAGCGTGATGACGATCGAGGTCAGGATCATCGCCTGCGCCAGCGGGTCGCTCATCCGCTCGTCCTCGGGGGCGTTGCCGACGATCGGCGACGCGCCGGCGCGGCCCCCGGCCACGAGGATGGCGAGGCTCGCGCCGTTGCTGACGAGCACGAAGCCGAGCAGCACCCGCGTGAGCGAGCGCTCGAGCAGCAGGTACACGCCTGCGGCGAACAGCACGCCCACCACCAGCACCAGCGCGCCGGACGGCACGGTGTCGAGCACGATCATGCGGGCTCCTCCTCGCGGGCTCGGGCGATCCGGGCGGCCTCCTCGACGTCGTCGCGGTCGTCGGCCTGCCGGTCGAGCTCGGCACCCAGCGTCCGCAGGATGTCGAGCACGAGCCCGACGACGACCAGGAACACCCCGATGTCGAAGAAGAGGCTGGTGACCAGGTGGACCTCGCCCAGCACGGGCAGGTGCAGGTCGTGGACGATGAAGCTCTGCAGCGCCTCGTGCCCGCTGAGCAGAGCGGCGAGGCCCACGCCGGCGGACAGGAACAGGCCCGTGCCCAGCAGCAGGCCGGGGTGCACGGGCGCGGCCTCGCCGAGCTCGTACCGTCCGCCGGCCAGGTAGCGCACGGTGAGCGCGATGCCCACCACCAGGCCGGCCGCGAAGCCGCCGCCCGGGGCGTTGTGCCCGCTGAACAGCAGGAACAGGGCGAACACGACCATCGCGTGGAAGATCACGCGGGTGATGACCTCGAACATCACCGACCGCCGCTCCGGGGCGAGCGTCGGCACGGCCACGAGCCACCGCGCGTACTGGGGGCGCTTGGGCGCCTTGGCGAACGCCTCGGCCTCCCGCCGGGTGGCCGCGGCGTCGTCGACCGCGCGCAGCACGGTGCCGCTGCGCTGGCGCAGGAACACCAGCGACGCGACGCCGGTGGCGGCCACCAGCAGCACCGAGATCTCGCCCACGGTGTCCCACGCGCGGATGTCCACGAGGGTCACGTTGACCACGTTCTTTCCGCCGCCAAAGGCCACGGCCTCCTCGGGGAAGTCCACGGAGATCGGCAGGTGCACCCGGGCCAGCGGGGCCGCGACGCAGAACAGCATCATCACCAGGCCGGTGACGACGCCCACCGCGAGCCGCAGCCAGCGGCTCGCGGGCAGCGGCCGGTAGGAGAAGTACGGGGGCAGGCGGCGCAGCACCAGCACCATGACGACGAGCGTCACGGTCTCGCACAGCACCTGCGTCAGCGCGAGGTCGGGCGCGCCGTGCAGCAGGAACAGCGCGGCGTTGCCGTAGCCGGCCACGCCGACCAGCAGCACCGCCTTGAGGCGGCGGCGCGACCGGGCGGCGAGCACCGCCGCCACCGCGACCACCGCGACGACGGCCAGCTGCGCGGGCCGGTCCCACAGCACCAGGGCGAGCGGCCCGAGGGCGACGACGCCGTCCCGGTCCGCGGCGTCGGCCGCGACCGGCAGGACGCCCGTGCCCGCGGCGGGGTCCAGCAGCCCGTACGCGAGCGCCAGGCCGGGCCCGACGGCGAGCACGACGAGGATCGCGCCGAGGTAGAACGGCAGCGAGCCGCGCTGGGTGCGGCCGGTGACGTCGGCGGCGAGGTCGTCGAGCCGGCGCATCGAGCGGCGGTAGACGGCGTCGGCGCCGCGCGGCGACCACAGCAGGTCCTGCCACCGCTCCACGCGCAAGCGCTGCCAGAACGCCAGGAAGCCGACGGCGAAGACGACGAGCGTGACGCCCAGCGGCGGGGCGACGCCGGCCCACAGTGCCAGGTGCCCGGGCTCCCCGACGGGGTAGGTGTCCGCGTACGGGGCCAGCACCCCCTCGCCGAGACCCGGCAGCAGGCCGGCGACCAGGCCCAGCACGCCGAGCACCACCGGCGGGGCCACGAGCCAGAAGGGCTGCCGCTCGGCCGGCGTCGGGCCCGCGACGGGGCCCTCCTCGTCTGCGGGCAGCGGGTGCTCGGTGTGCCAGCGGCGCTCCCAGTCGCGCTTGGTGCCGAACGCGCCCCACAGGAAGCGGAGCCCGTAGGCCAGGGTGAGCGCCGACCCGACGGCGACGATCGCGACCATCCACCAGCCGAGCGGGTCGCCGTGGTGGGCGTCCGCCACGAAGGCCTCGAGCGCCGCCTCCTTGGCCACGTAGCCGGCGAACGGCGGCAGGCCGACCATCGAGGCGGTGGCGAGCACGGCCGCGGCGCAGGTGATCGGCAGCTGACGCGCCAGGCCGGACAGCCGGCGCAGGTCGCGGGTGCCCGTCGCGCGGTCCACGACGCCGATGACGAGGAACAGCGACGCCTTGAACATCGCGTGCGCCCCGAGCAGCGCCAGGCCCGCCAGCGCCGCGGCGCGCGTGCCGTAGCCCAGCAGCATCGTGAGCAGCCCCAGCTGGGAGACGGTGCCGAAGGCGAGCACGAGCTTGAGGTCGTGCTGGCGCATGGCGCGGTAGCCGCCGAGCAGCAGCGTCGCCGCCCCGAGCACGACGAGCGTCACGCGCCAGGCCGGGACGCCGCCGAAGGCGGGGGCGAACCGCGCGACCAGGTAGATGCCGGCCTTCACCATCGCCGCGGCGTGCAGGTAGGCGGACACCGGCGTGGGGGCCGCCATCGCCGCCGGCAGCCAGAAGTGGGTGGGCACGAGCGCCGACTTGCTCGCCGCGCCGACCACGAGGCACACGGCCGCGGCCGTCACGGCGGGCCCGGTGAGCCGGCCGTCGGCACCCGCGGCGACCACCTCGGACACCTGCCAGGTGCCCGCGTCGACGCCGAGGATGACCAGGCCCACGAGCATCGCCAGGCCGCCCGCCGTCGTGACGACGATGGCCTGCATGGCGGCGCGCCGCGACGCCTTGCGGTCGGCGTAGTGGCCGATCAGCAGGTACGAGAAGACGGTCGTGAGCTCCCAGAACACGAAGGTCAGCAGCAGGTCGTCGGAGGTGACGAGGCCGGCCATGGCGCCGGCGAACGCGACGAGAACGCCGCCGAACCGGCGCAGGCCCTGCGCGTCGCGGGAGAAGTAGGCGCTGCAGTACAGCAGCACGAGGGCGCCGACGCCGCCGACGATCAGCAGCATCAGCCACGACAACGTGTCGATCCGGAAGTCGAGCGCCAGGTGGAGGCCGGGCACCCAGGGCACCTGCTCGACGACCGTCTCGCCGGCGAGCACCGCCGGCGTCTTGGTCAGGGCGTAGGCCGCCGCGGCCGCGGGGCCGAGGGCGAGCGCCCAGAAGGCACGCCGGCCCCACCACCCCACGAGGGCAGGCGCGGCCAGGGCGAGCACGAGGTGGGCGAGAAGTACGAGCAGCACGTCCGCTCCGTCCGGTCGGGCGCCGTACGGAACGCATTCGAGCCTCGGACAGGCAGGGTCGACGACGTACCGCGTGACGCGGGCGGGTGGGCGATTTCGCGACCCATCTTACCGGTTCTTGACCGTTACCTGCCCGGGGTATCGATCCCGGGTGCCCGCGGGACGGGCGCAGCCGCGCGCCGGCGGCCGCTCAGAGGTCCTCGGGGTCCACCAGGAAGTCCGCCTCGTCGGCGATCTCGCCGCCGACGGCCTCCCACAGCGCGCGCGACATCCCGGCCACCACCTCGGCCGCGCGGCGCCGGGCAGCCACGAGGGCCGGGTCCGGGACCTCGCGCTGCGCCGCCACCACGTCCGGCGGGTCCCACCGCACGTGGTAGGCGACGCACCCGCCCTGCGCCCACGGCAGGTCGCGCAGCAGCAGCGGCAGCGTCTCCTCGCCCATGACCTCGACGGTCACGTACCCGTCCGGGCCGAGGTCGGTGACGACGCCGTAGCCGTCCAGCACCTGCGGGGCCTGCAGCGCGGCGATGTCGAAGTCGTCGGCGCGGGCGTGCAGCTCCCGGCGCTCGTCCGGGTCGAGGTCCTCCCCCGGGAACAGCTGCCGCTCGGCGAGGCCCTTCGGCGGCCCCTGGTACTCCGCGCCCTCCGTGGCGAGCGCCGCCGCCGGGTGCACCGCCTGCGCCACCTGCTGGCAGGCCAGCGGGTCGAGCCAGACGTCGGAGAAGACCGCGAGGTCCACGGCCGCGGCCGGGTCGGGCGCGAGCAGGACGCCGCTGCCGCGCCGGTCGTCGGCCACGGCGGGGTCCCACAGCCCCGCGACGTCGACGCGCACCGAGCCGCCGAGCCGGCGCGCGGCGGCGACCAGCCACGTCATGACGCGCTCCTCCTCGCGGTTCGGCAGGCCCGCCGGGAACGAGCGCGCCAGCCCGTCGCGGTCGCCCCCGCCCGGCGCGGGCGGGTCGTCCCAGCGCTCGCGCGGGGTGACGACGTCGAACACCAGCTGCGTGCCCGGGGGCAGGCCGGGGTCGAAGCCCTGGCCGGCCGGCGCGTACGGGCCGGTGAGCGTGGAGTGGCGGCTCAGCCGCAGCACGCCGGGCTCGCCGGAGCCGGCGGCGCGGCCCGCGGGCACGTCGACGGCCGCGAGGTCCGCCGGGACCACGTCCCAGCGGGTGCCGACGAACCGGGACATCGCGAGCACCTCGACCTCGTCGACGGCGACGTCGGCCGGCAGGGCGAGCAGGTGCCGGGCCTCGTGCCCGCGGGTGACCGAGCGCGGCAGCGCGGGGAGCGCGGACGCGGCGGACTGGGCCATGCGACGGAGCTCCTTCCGGGTCGGCAGCGCACGACGACGCGTCCCGCCGGCGTGGCGCGACCGAGCGTAGCGCCGCGAGCGCTGCCCGCCTAGACCCGGATCGTCCTTTTTGTTCTCGTCGCCCATCCCCGTCTCCGTCTGCCCGTGGTCGGTGCCGTGGTCGGTGCCGTGGCCAGTGCCGTGGCTCAGATCGTGGTGCGGTGGAACGACTGCCACGACCGGCTCGCCGTCGGGCCGCGCTGCCCCTGGTAGCGCGAGCCGTACGCGGCGGAGCCGTAGGGGTGCTCCGTGGGCGAGGTCAGCCGGAAGAAGCACAGCTGGCCGATCTTCATGCCCGGCCACAGCAGGATCGGCAGCGTGGCCACGTTGCTCAGCTCCAGCGTCACGTGACCGCCGAACCCCGGGTCGATGAAGCCCGCCGTGCTGTGGGTGAGCAGGCCCAGGCGGCCCAGCGACGACTTCCCCTCGAGACGGGCGGCGACGTCGTCGGGCAGCGTGACGGTCTCGAACGTGGAGCCGAGCACGAACTCGCCCGGGTGGAGCACGAACGGCTCCTCGGGGCCGACCTCGACGAGGCGGGTGAGCTCCGGCTGCTCCTGCGACGGGTCGATGACCGGGTACTTGTGGTTGTCGAAGAGCCGGAAGTACTTGTCGAGCCGCACGTCGATGCTCGACGGCTGGATCATGTCCGGCTCGTACGGGTCCAGGACGACGCGCCCGGCGTCGAGCTCGGCACGGATGTCGCGGTCGGAGAGCAGCACGAGGGACACCGTAGTCCCCGCCCCGGGGCGTCGGTTTCGGCCGACCCGCAGGTGGTGGTTATGATCGGGACGCGCGCACCGCCGTCGGTGCGTCACGCGGGTGTAGTTCAATGGTAGAACTTCAGCTTCCCAAGCTGACAGCGCGGGTTCGATTCCCGTCACCCGCTCCAGCACGAAGGCCCCCCGCCACGCGGCGAGGGGCCTTCGTCGTCAGCGGCCGGCGCCGACGTCGGCGCCGTGCTTCGTGCGGTACATCCGCTGGTCCGCGGCGTGCACGAGGCGGTCGAAGCTCGCGCCGTCCTGCGGGTAGGCGCTGACGCCGATCGACACCCGCACGTCGACGGTCCCCCGGTCCGTCGTCGCCGGCTCGGCGAGCGCCTCGGCGAGCTCGTCCGCGAGGCGCTCGGCCTCCGCCCGCCCCGACTCCCGGCCCACGCCTGGGACGATGACGAGGAACTCGTCGCCGCCGAGCCGCGCGACCAGCTCGCCGTCGCCCAGGCGGGTGCGCAGCCGGTCCGCGACGACCTGCAGCAGCGCGTCCCCGACCGCGTGGCCGTGGTCGTCGTTGACCTGCTTGAAGCCGTCGAGGTCGAGGTACAGCACCGCGACCCCCGTGCCGGCGCCCCGCGCCTCCTGCAGCGTCGTCTCGAGCGACTCGGCCAGCCGCCGGCGGTTGAGCAGGCCGGTCAGCGGGTCGAGGTACGCCAGGCGCTCGAGCTCGCGCAGGTACGACTGCGACCTCTCGTGCTCGGCCCGCAGCCGCTCCTGGGCGTCGACCTGGTCGGTGACGTCGTTCTGCACCCCGATGTACTGGACGAGCCGGCCGTCGTCGTCGAAGACGGGCGCGACGTAGACCTCGTTCCACCAGGGCGTCCGTTCCGGCCCGCGGTAGTTGAGCAGCGTCTCGCGGGCCTCGCGCCCCTCGGCGATCGCCGACCGCAGCCGTGCCGCGGCCGCGGGGTCGGTGCCCTCGCCCTGCAGGAAGCGGCAGTTGCGCCCGAGCACCTCCTCCGCGCGCAGCCCCGCGAGACGCTCGAAAGCCGTGTTGACGTAGACCAGCGGCTGGTCGGGGCGGGTCACGTCACTGATCGCCACCCCGTTGCCGGTCGCGGCGAGCGCCCGGCGCAGCGTGCGCTCCGTCGTGTCGCTCGCGCGCCGGCCCGGGGCGCCGCCCGGAGCCGGTGCGGCCCCGGCGTCGCCGTCGCTCCCGCCCGCGGCGGCGTCGGCAGCGACGTGGCGGACGGCGTCCTGCGGCAGCACCCGCGACATCAGCGCCTGCGCCGCGTCGGCGACGACCTCGCGGTCGTAGGTCAGCGCGAACTCGAACGTCCGCTCCCGGTCGACGCCGGTGTCGCCCAGGTCGCGGGCCAGCAGCGCGGCGGCGAAGTGCGGCGCGAGCACCGCCACGTCCCACTCGCCGCGGACGACGTCGCCGGGGTCCAGGTCGGCGCCGCGGACGCCGGCGACCGGCTCGGCGTCCAAACCCTGGCCGATCGCGGCGACGAAGCCGACCCGGTCCGCGAGCTCGCGGTAGCGGTGCGCCGTGGCCGGCGTGAAGTGCCGGGCCTCCTGGAACGCCGCGACGACGGTGCAGGTGGAGCCCAGCCGCATCGCCTCCCGCTCGAGGTGCTTGCTGACCTCGATGAGCAGCGCCTTCGTGGACCGGCGCACCGGCGTGCCCACGGGCAGGCAGGCGAACGGCGAGTCCTGCCGGCGGGTGGCGGGCGGGGTGCGCAGCTGCAGCGGCGCGGTGGGCAGCCCCGGGACGAGGGCCTCGCCCGGTCGGCCGAACAGCCATCCCTGGCCGAGGGTGGCCCCCAGGGCGCGCGCCGTCTTCAGGTGCCCCTCGTGCTCGATGCCCTCGGCGAGCACCACCGTGCCCGCCCGCTCGGCCTCGGCGTTGACGGCGTTCATGATCTCGGCCACCTCGGGGCCGGGGCGCTGCTGCACGAGCCGCAGGTCGAGCTTGACGATGTCGGGACGCAGCAGCGGCATGAACGCCAGCGAGAGGTCGTCCGCGCCGACGTCGTCGAGCGCGATGCGCCACCCGGCCTCGCGCAGGCGCTGCACCGTCGCGAGCAGCTCGGCCGGACGGGCGGCGATGGCGCGCTCCGTGATCTCGAGGACCACCTGCAGGCCCCGGGGGGCGGCGGCGCCGATGGCCAGGAGCTCCTCGAGCGGGGCGGTGTCGAGCACCTCCGGCTCCACGTTGACGAAGAGCGTGAGGGGCTCGAGGACACCCGTGGTGATCGCCGTCCGCAGCGCGGTCCGGCGGCACAGCTCGTCCAGCTCGCGCAGCCGGCCGGCCTCGCGGGCTGCGGCGAAGAGCAGGTCGGGCCGCTCGAGCGGGCCCTGCGGCCCCCGGGCCAGTGCCTCGTAGGCGACCACGGCGCCCGAGTCCAGGTCGACGATCGGCTGGAAGACGCTCCGCACCTGACCGTGCCGGAGCACCTCGTCGATGCCTGTCATGGCCCGTCCCCTCGTCGCCACCGGTGCCGACCGGAGCGGTCGTGCGAGTTACCCATCGGCCGGGCGGGCGACGCCGTGAGGAACGGCGCGACGGACCGGGGCGGACCTGGGCGCTCTCGGGTGATTTCGGGGTGATGGTGCCCGTTGGTTCTGGTTCTCGCGGTGTCCCGCTGACACACTCCCCCTCGCTCGCCTCGTCTTCGACAGGGGCTCCGACCGGGGCCGCGGTCTCCACGTCTCATCGCCCGGGGGTTCTCTTGCCTCTCCGCCGCCCGGCGGTGGCTGCGCTCGCACTGGCCGTCTCGTGGGCGCTCCTGCTGCCCACCGTCCCGGCCTCCGCAGCCCCGTCGCCCGACCACGACCTCGACGCCGAGCACCTGCCGCGGCCCGAGCGTCCGCGCGACGTGACGGAACGCGAGTTCGACGCGGACGCCGTCCTGGTCCGCTTCGAGCCTGGCGCCGCCAAGGCCGCGAAGGACCGGGCCCTGTCCCGGCGCGACGCGCGCGCCGGGACGGCCGTCCGCGGCACGGGGTGGGTCGAGGTGCGCGCCGAGGGGTCCGCCGTCGACCTCGTGGAGAGCCTCCGCGACGACCCGGCGGTCGCCGACGTCAGCCTCGACTACGCGCGCAGCGCCACCGCCGCGCCGAACGACCCGGCGTACGCCTACGGCGACCAGTCCTACCTGGACACGGTCCGGCTGCCGCAGGCGTGGGACCGGACCAAGGGCTCGACGAGCCAGGTCGTCGCGGTGGTCGACAGCGGCGTCGACGTCAACCACCCGGACCTCCGGGGCCGCACGGTCGCCGGCTACAACGCCATCACGCCGGGCACCGCGCCCGCCGACGACAACGGCCACGGCACGATGGTCGCCGGCATCGCCGCGGCCGACACCGGCAACGCCGCCGGCGTGGCCGGCGCCGCCTGGACGGCGCGCGTCATGCCCGTCAAGGTCCTCGACGCCGGGGGCGTGGGGTACGACTCGGACGTCGCCGAGGGCGTGGTCTGGGCCGCCGACCACGGCGCCCGGGTCATCAACCTGTCGCTCGGCGGCCCGGACGACGGCTCGGTGCTGCACGACGCGATCCGGTACGCCACCGGCAAGGGCGTGGTCGTCGTGGTGGCCGCCGGCAACGACGGCGACGGCCGCCCCCAGTACCCCGCGGCGTACCCCGAGGTCGTCGCGGTCGCCGCGACCGACGCCGCCGGGAGGCTCACCGACTTCAGCTCCCACGGCGACTGGATCGACGTCGCCGCGCCCGGTGCCGCCATCGTCTCCACCGGTCCGGGCGGGGGCTACTACGTCGGCGACGGCACCTCCTTCGCCGCCCCCATCGCCTCCGGCACCGTCGCGCTGGTGCGGACGCTGCACCCGTCGCTGACCCCGGCGCAGGTGCTCGCCCGGCTGCGCGGCACCGCCCGGGACGCCGGCCCGCGCGGCATCGACCCGTACTACGGCTACGGCGTCCTCGACGCGTACGCGTCGGTCGGGGGCTCCTGGGCGAGGGAGTTCCCCGCCCCGTCCCTCGGGGCAGGCGAGCCCAACGACGTGCCGGCCCGGGCCACCGCGCTCGGCGCCCTCGCCACCACCCTCGCCCGCACGGGGACCGTCGGCGCCGAGGGCGACGTCGACTGGTACACGTTCTCGGTCGGCGGCCTCAGGTCCGTCGGCGTCACGGTGACCCCGCCCGCGTACGACCTCGGCCGGTCGCAGAACGTGGACCCGGTCGTCGCCGTCTACGACCGCGACCTGCGCCTGCTCGACCAGGTCGACGCCGGTGCCGCCGGCGACCCGGAGAAGGCCGCCGTCACGCTCGCCGCGGGCTCCTACTACGTCGCGGTGAGCAGCTACAACGGCGCGCTGGACACGCGCCCCTACACCGTGGCGCTGACCTCCGCCCCGACGTCGTCGGCCCCGAGCCCGGCGAGCGAGCAGGCCTGGGTCCGCGGGGCGTCACCGGCCGACTTCGCCACGTCCGTCCCGGTGACGGCGAGGCCGGCGGTGACCTTCGCCCGCGACGTCGACCCCGCCTCGGTGACGGCCTCCACGGTGCGGCTGCTCTCGGGTCGCACCGGGGCCCCCGTCGCCGCCGGGCTCTCGGTCAGCGGGGGCACGGTGACCCTGACCCCCGCCGCGGCGCTGCAGGACAACACGCCGTACCGGATCGCCGTCAGCGGGGTCACGGACCGCGCGGGCAGCGTCCAGACCGGACGGTTCAGCCCCACCTTCCGGACGGTCGACGTGGCGCCGCCGGCGGTCGCGGGCCTCAAGGCGCAGGGCGCCCTCCAGGCGGCCACGCTGACCTGGGCGCTACCAGGCATCACCGACCTGGACAAGGTCGTCGTGCGGGCGAGCGCGGGCACCACCGCGCCGTCGAGCCCCAGCCAGGGCATCGCGGTGTACGCCGGGACCGGCAGCTCCGCCAAGGCCACCGGCCTGACCGCCGGCACCACCTACACCTTCCGCGCGTGGGTGCGGGACCGGTCCGGCGCCTACGGCCCGGCGTCGACCGTGACGCTGCGCGGCACCCAGGTCTCCTCGGCCAGCAGCACCACCGCGCTGACCTCCGGCGGCTCGGTGACGCTGACGGGCAGGCTGGTCCGCAAGGACACCGGCGGCGGGCTGTCCGGGCTGCCCGTCCAGCTGTACGGCAGGGACAAGGGCGCGTCCTCGGACACCCTGATCGCCACGGTGACCAGCGGCACCGGCGGTGCGCTCACGTACACCCACAAGCCCACCAAGGGCGTCACCTACAAGTGGGTCTACCGGGGCTCCGGCACGCTCACCGGCAGCGTCAGCCCGCTCCGGACGGTGACCGTGGCCACCCGGGTGACCGGGACGCTGTCGAGGACCTCGTTCCCGCTCGGCGGCACCGTCACGCTCTCCGGCTCGGTCGCGCCCAGCCACGCGGGCCGGACGGTGTACCTGCAGCGCCACGTCGGCGGGTCGTGGAAGAACGTCACGAGCAGGAAGCTCTCGGCGTCGAGCGCCTACTCCTTCTCGATCAAGCCGACCACCCGGGGGACCTACACCTACCGGGTGCACGTGCCGGCCGACACCGACCACGCGGCCGGCTACAGCCCGTTGCGGAGCTTCAAGGTCTCCTGACACACCCCTCCCGTCGTGGGTGCAGGACACGCCGGAGGTTCCGGGAGACGCCCGGCATGTCCTGGACCCACAACGGGATCAGCTCATCGCCGGCGGCTCCGCGACGCCCGGCGCGGGCGGGGTGACCGGCCGGGTGCGCGGCTTGAGCGTCGCGTCGGGCAGCGCCGGGGCGCGCAGCGGGCCCGACGCGTAGCCGTCGACGCGGCCGAACCTCCGCCCGGCGGCGCCGTCGGTGTAGGCCGTCGCGCCGTCCGGCCCGTCCGGCCCGTCCGCGCCGCTCCCGGCGTCCGGGGCGTCCGCCACCTGGGCCATCCAGTCCGCCCGCGCCCGCGCGACGTCCTCGTGCGTGCGGCCCACGAAGTTCCACCACATGACGATGTCCTCGTCGAACGGCACCCCGCCGACGAGCACCGCCCGCGCCGGCCCGCCGGCGCCGGCCTCGACGACGAGGCGGTCGCGGCCCGGGGCGGTGCAGGCGAGCTGGTCCTTCGGCACCGCGGCGCCCTCGAACGTCACCTCGCCGGCGTCCACGAGCAGCGCGTGCTCGAACGCCGGGTCGGCCTCGACCTCGAGCCGCGCCCCCGGGGCGAGGTCGACCTGCGCGCCGACCAGCGGCGTGTAGGTCCGAGCCGGCGAGACGAGCCGCCGTCCCGCCACGGCGAGCGCGCCCATGAACACCTGGACCCGCGCGCCGTCGGCCTCGTGGACCGGCAGGTCCTCGTGGTGCTCGAAGTGCGGCGCCTCGCCGAGCGCTGACGCCGGCAGCGCCGTCCACAGCTGTACGCCGTGCAGCAGCGGCGGCCGGCCCGCGCGGGGCGACTCCTCCGAGTGGGAGATGCCCACGCCGGCCGTCATGAGGTTGAGCTCGCCCGGGCGCACGGTCTGCAGCGAGCCCACGGAGTCGCGGTGCAGGATCTCGCCCTCGAACAGCCAGCTCACCGTCTGGAGGCCGGTGTGCGGGTGCGGGGGCACCTGCATCCCCGCAGAGCGCGAGACGTCGTCGGGGCCGTAGTGGTCGCAGAAGCACCAGGCGCCGACGAGGGAGCGCACGCGCTGCGGGATGGTGCGCCGCACGCTCATCGCGCGCGGGCCGCCCAGCGGGACGTCGCGGGCGGTGAGCAGCTGGACGCCCGGGGCCGCGTCGCCGGCGGCGCACACCTGCTCGTCGGGCCGCGACTCGAGGTTGCTCATGTCGCGAGCCTAGGGCCAGGACGCCGGGCGTCGGCAGGGTCCCGACCCCGGCCGGCTCCGGACCTCGGCCGGCTCCGGACATCGGAGTCGGCCGAGGCCCCCGGGGCGGCCGGGGGCCTCGGCGAGGACCGCGATCCCCTGGCCGACGTGGTGGGGGCCAGGGGCGCCGTGTGACGTCACGACCCCGGCAGGACCGCCGGGCGCGGAGCCGTCGCGCACGCAGTCGTGCGCAGGGCCCCCACCCGTTTCTCCACGGCCCGCCGGACGCGGGTGGTCTTCCGGCCCCGCTCGAGCACCTGCGTCGTCATCCGCAGCCCGCACCGCGGCACGGGAGGCTCGTTCGTTCTCCGGTCGACCGGTGTCTCGTCCGCGAGGCCGGCACCTCCTGCAGCGAGGTGTCCGGTGGTCGTCGGCGAGACCGGTAGCCACGTTTGTAGTGCCGGCATCACCCTCGGGGCAAGACCCTTCCGGGGTGGATCGGGGCCGCTCCGGCTGACCACAGACTCGTCCACAGGGTGTGCCGCGGAATCCCCACATCACCCACAGGCCTGTGGACAAAATTTGTGGACGGGAGTGCCGTCCGCACCGGTCCCGGCGTCTCGCGAGGCGTTCCCCACAGCCCTGCGGACCCGGCGCGGCGGCCCCGCGCACCGCCCCGCGAGGCCGCGGGCGACGCCGCGGGCCCGACCGTGGGGAGCGCCGCGGCCCCGAGCGCCCGACGTCACATCGCTCCAGGTAACAGGACGGAAACAGAGTGTTCTCGCGCCTTCCGGAGTACCGGTAGCATCGGGCGGTCCTCCCTGCAGGCAGGGCCGCGACGGCCGTTGCCCCGACCGGCCGAGGGCCGCCAGCGGCGGAGGATCCGCGGCGTCGAGGCCTTGCGCCGGGATGCCGCCGGCGTCATTCACAGGCGGTGAACAACGCGGTGGAAATCACACCCTTGTCCACAAGCCCCTGTGGACGGAGGCTGTGGACAGTGCTGGGGACGCCGCTCCGACGGCCGCCGCGCGACCGGTCACACCCACGCCCCGGTCGTCGCCCCGGGCTCCAGCCGTGCCTGCACCTCGTCCGGCGACGCGAGGAACCCCCCGTCGTCCACGAGCGCCCCGCCGGCCCGCTCGCGCAGCGCGAGCGCCAGCCGCGCGACCACCGACCGCATCCGGCCGCGCGCGACGACGTGCAGCGCCGACGGCCGTTCCACCTGGAGCTCGTAGGGGTCCGGCGGCAGCCACCGCAGGCGGTACGCGAACGGCCCGTACTCCCGCCACCCCAGCGCGCCGAGGGCGCGCGGCACGCGGTCGACGTGCTCGACGTCGACGCGCAGCTCGCCGTCGTACGGCGTGCTCGCCACGACGCCGTACCGCAGCGGGGCGCCGGGCGCGGTGGTCCGCGGCTCCAGCACGGCCGACGCCACGAGCGCCCGCACCGCTCGGAGCAGGTCGTCGGGCTGCAGCCCGTGCGCGGCGTAGAGCACGAGGTCGACGGCGCCGCCGGGGTCGGGCGCCAGCAGCGTGCGGCCGTCCGCGAGCACCGCGCCCCCGGTCTTGCGCGCCACGGCCACCGCCCACTGCACGGCGCGCAGCTCCCCGCCCTGCGGCAGCCCTGCCGCGAACGCGCGGGCGACGCCGTCGCGGTCGTCGTGCGACCTCGGCCGCGGGCCGCGGACGGGCGGCGCGCCGTCGGTCCGGGCCACGGCGTACGCGTCGGCGGCCCGGCCGCCGCGCACCTCCAGCGCCGCGGCGTCGTCCGCGGCCACCGGGAACGGGCCGACGACGACGTGCTCGCCGTCGACCCGCAGCACGCCCGGCGACCGCTGCTCCGCGGGCGCGGCGTGCGCGCCGCGGAACCGCGCGCCGGCGGCGGCCCGGGGCGCGGGCACGACGACGGGCTGGCGCAGCCAGACCACCTCGGCGAACCAGGCCTCCGCGAGCACGGGCAGCGACGGCGCACCGTCGGACGGCACCAGCAGCAGGTGGTCGCGAGCGTGCTCGGCCGGCACGGACGGCGGGGCGGACGGCACGGCGCGCGACCGCGGGGCGGGCGTCAGGCGTCGACGTCGTGCAGGTGGTGCACGACGTCGTGGAGGAAGTACTGCCCCAGGGTCCGCACGGTGAACACCGAGCCGTTGGACCGGCGGCCCGGGCGGTCCAGGTCGGCGGCGGTGATGGAGTCGAAGCGCTCGGCCGCCTGCTCGCCGGCCAGCTCGAGCTCGCGCGCGACGACGGCCGGGTCCTGCCGGGCGTAGCCCTCGGCCACCGCGGCGGCGTCCTGGTCCCAGTTCGCGAACTGCGGGTCGTCCCGCGTGAGCATCGCCTCGAGCCGCTGGTCGAAGATGCGGAAGACGTCGCGCACGTGCGCGCCGTACTCCAGCGGGGACCAGACGTCGGCCCGGGGCCGCTCGCGGGCGTCGGGACGCTCCAGCGCGGCGCGCCAGCGCGGCAGCGTGGCGCGCACGGCGTTCCCGACGCCGAGCGGGTCGGCGTCGGCCGCCACGAAGCCGCACTCGGGGCACGGGCGCTCCAGCACCCAGGTCCAGTCCTTGGTGTCGGGGAGGATGGGGTCGGCGGCCGCAGGCTCGGGCGTGGGATCGGTCACAAGGGCGAGAGTAGCGGCCGGGGGTACTGACGGCGAGCGCCTATGATGTCAGCATGCCCAAGATCATCGGCAAGAGTCTGCACGAGCACCGCCAGATGACCCGGCACAAGCTGTTCACCGCCCTGTCCACGCTGATGCAGGAGCGGGGCTTCGACACCATCACGCTCGCGGACATCGCCGCCGCGGCGGGGGTGGGCCGGACGGCCGTCTACAACCACTTCCCCGACAAGGAAGCGCTGCTCCTCGGCTTCATCACGCACGAGACCGAGCAGTACGCCCTGACGCTCGAGCGGTCGCTCGAGGGCGTGGACGACCCGGTCGAGCAGCTGCGCACGTACATCCGCCAGCAGGCCCAGCTCGCGCGGGTCTTCCACCTGGCCCCGGGCCCGGACCTGCGCACCGTGCTGTCCCGCAGCACGCTGCAGCGGCTGCGCGAGCACGCCGAGATCGTCGAGTCGATCCTGCGCCGCATCCTGCGCTCCGGGATCGAGAGCGGGGAGTTCCCGGAGCAGGACATCGACCCCACCGTGCAGCTGGTCAACGCCTGCCTGTCCGGGCGCCTCATCCCCGAGGACGCGCCCGCGCGCGAGCGAGCCGTGCGCGCCACCGAGGCGTTCGTGCTGCGCGCGGTGGGCGCGCGCGACGTCGCCGCCTGAGGCGCGACGTCGCCGCCGGAGGACCGGCCGGGGGCCCGGCGTCCCGAGGCCCGGCGCCGGACGCCTCGTCAGCGCCTCGGCTCACCAGCGCCTCACCAGCGCCTCACCAGCGCCTCACCAGGCGTCGGCGACCCGGTGGTGGTGCTCGGGCGGCGGCGGGGTGTACTCGCGCGGCTCCGGCTGCAGGTAGGAGCGCGCGTACGTGAGCGCCGCCTCGAGGTCGGCGTGCCGCTCGTGGGCGGTGCGGGCCCGTCGGGTGGCGATCTCGACGACGACGTCGCCGCGCCAGCCCCGGGACACCAGCTCCTCGAGCACCAGGTCGCACGGCTGGTTGCCGCGGCCCGGCACGAGGTGCTCGTCGCGCGCCGCGCCGGAGCCGTCGGCCAGGTGCACGTGCCGCAGCCGGTCGCCGAAGACCTTGACGAGCTCGAGGCCGTCCTGGCCGGCGCAGGCCGCGTGGGACAGGTCGAGGGTGACGTGGTCGTACCCGTGCTCGGTGGGGTCCCAGCCCGGCAGGTAGGCCATGTAGTCGCGCCGGCCGCGGTGCTTGCGCGGCCGCCACGGGTACATGTTCTCCACGGCGATCGTCACACCGGTGTCCTCGGCGAGCTCGCGCACCTGGTCCTGGAACTCCCGCGCGTACCTGTACTGCCAGCGGAACGGCGGGTGCACGACGACCGTGCCGGCCCCGACCTCGAGGGCGAGGTCGACGCTGCGGCGCAGCTTGGGGGCGGGCGGGCGGCCCCACACGCGCTGGCTGACCAGCAGCGTCGGCGCGTGGATGCTGCGCACCGGCACGCCGTGCACCGCCGCCAGGTGCTGGAGGGTGCGGGCGTCCTGGGTGGCCGGGTCCGACCACACCATCACCTCGACGCCGTCGTAGCCGAGCTCGGCCGCGGCCTGGAAGGCGAAGGCCGCCCGGCGCGGGTACACCGAGGCGGTCGAGAGCGTCACGGGGATGTCGGGCAGGGCACGCTCCGGCACCGGCCGCCGCGGTGCCGGCCCCGCCTCGCCGTCGTGCGCGTTCCGGGTCTGGTCCGCCATGGCGTCACCCTAAGCCCGAGCACCGGGCACTGGCTGGGCGAGCGACCGGGCCCCGCAGGGTCGCGGCGCCCGGCCGCCCTGCCTATGATGCGACGGCTGGTCCAGACCAGTGGACCCACGCCGAGGGAGGCACCATGGAACGGTCCGTCGTCGTCGCGATCCGCGAGGGGCTGCACGCCCGGCCCGCCGCCCTGTTCGCCAAGGCCGCGGGAGAGCAGCCCGTTCCCGTGCGGATCGCCAGGCCCGGCGGCGACCCGGTCGACGCCGCGAGCATCCTCGGCCTCATGACGCTCGGCGCCGGCGCGGGTGACGAGGTGGTGCTCAGCACGCCGGCCGACGGGGACGACGACCGGGCCGCGCTCGACGCCCTCGTGGCGTTCCTGGAGCGGACCGAGGTGGCCTGACCGCGCGGGCCGCCGGCCGGCTCCGAGCCCCGGGCGCGCGGCGCGCGAGCGTCCGCCGCGCACCGGCGTCAGAGGCCGATCCGGTCGAGCACCGGGCGCAGCCGCTCGCGCACCGCGTCCCGGGCGGCCTCGGCGTCGGGCGCCGCGAGCGCCGCCCGCGCCAGCTCCCGGCAGTCGTCCGACGAGGTCGCGGCGAGCACCGCGCCGACGTCGCCGAGGGCGCGCGGCGCCATCGACAGCGACGTCACGCCGAGCCCCACCAGCACCGGGGCCAGCACCGGGTCGCCCGCCGCCTCGCCGCACACCCCGACCGGCCGCCCGCGCCCCGCCGCCCCCTCGCACGTGGCCCGCACCAGCTCGAGCACCGCCGGCTGCCACGCCGTCGACAGCACCGCCAGGTCACCCAGCTCGCGGTCGGCGGCCATGGCGTACTGGGTGAGGTCGTTGGTGCCGAGGCTGCCGAAGGTCGCGTGCTCGAACACCCACCGCGAGCGCAGGGCCGCCGCGGGCACCTCCACCATGACGCCGGCCCGCTCCAGCCCGTGCCGGGCGCACGCCGCGACGAACGCCGCGGCCTCGGCCGCCGTCGCCACCATCGGCGCCATCACCCACACCTCGGCCCGCTCGGCTTCCGCGGCCGCGGCGATCGCCTCGAGCTGCCGGTCGAGCACCTCGGGGTGGCGGGTGGCGGTGCGCAGGCCGCGCACGCCCAGGGCGGGGTTGGGCTCGTCCGCCGCGGTGACGAACGGCAGCGGCTTGTCCGCCCCGGCGTCGAGCGTGCGGACCACGACCTTGCGGTCCGCGAACGCCCCCAGCACCGGCCGGTAGGCCGCCACCTGCTCCTCGACCGACGGCTCCGCGCCCCGCCCGAGGAAGCAGACCTCCGTGCGGAACAGCCCCACGCCCTCGGCGCCCGCCTCGGCCGCGACCTTGGCGGCGTCGGCGTCCGCCACGTTGGCCAGCAGCTCGACCCGCACGCCGTCCGCCGTTCGCCCCGGGCCCTCGAGGGCGCGCTGCCCGCGCGGGCCGGCGTCCGCGAGCGCCGCGACGGTCGCCTCGTCCGGGTCGCGCTCGACCACGCCGCCCGTGCCGTCCACGAGCACCGTGTCGCCGTCGGCGAGGCCAAGCGCGCCTGCGACGGCGACGACCGCGGGGATGCCGAGCGAGCGCGCGAGGATCGCGGTGTGCGACGTCGGGCCGCCGCCGGCGGTGACGACGGCGCGCACCTGCCGCGGGTCGAGGGTGGCGGTGTCGGCGGGCGCGAGGTCCTCGGCCACCAGCACGAACGGGTGCCCGGGTGCGGGGACGCCGGGCGGCCGCACGCCGGTGAGCTCGGCGACGATCCGGTCGCGCACGTCGCGCACGTCCCGTGCCCGCTCGCTCAGCGGCGGGCCGAGCGTCTCCAGCTGCGCCGCGAGGGCGCCGGCGGCATCCCACACGGCGCGCTCGGGCGAGGCGCCCTCCTCGCGCACGCGCCGCTCGGCGTCGCGCGCGAGGGTGGCGTCGGTGGCCATGCCCGCGGTCACGGCGAGCACCTCCGCGGCGGTGCCGCCGGCCTCCCCGGCGCGGGCCAGCAGCGCGTCGCTCACGACGCCGGCCGCCGCGGTCAGCCGCGCGACGGCGGCGTCGGCGTCGTCGCCCGCGGGGCGGGGCTCGGCCGGCGGCTCGGCGACCGCCGGCGGCATCGTGGCGACGACGCCGGCGGCCCGCCCCGGGCTGACCGGGACCCCGTGGAGGGTGCCGGTCACGGCAGGTCACCGCCCGCCCCGTCCGGGCGGGCGCCTGCCGCACCGGCGCTCCCGGACTCGGTGGCCCCGGACGCACCGCCGCCGGACGCCGGGTACGGGCTCGCGCCGTGCGGCCCGGGCGCGGGAGCGCCCTCCGCCGTCGCGCCCGGGCCCGCCGCCGGCGCGGCGCCCACGGCCGCGCCCTGGGCGGCGCCCGGCGTCGTGCCGCCCGCCGTGCCCTCCGGCGTCGCCGCGGCGTCGTCGTCGTCCTCCCGGCCCGGCGTCCTGAGCTTGAACCGCGTGATGACGAACCGGAACAGGAAGTAGTAGACGACGGCGTAGCCGAGGCCGATCACGATGAGCAGCAGCGGCCGCTCGGCGATGCGGAAGTTGAGCAGGTAGTCGATGGCGCCGGCGGAGAACCCGAACCCGTCGCGGATGCCCAGGGCGTTGACCAGCGCCAGCGACGTGCCGGTGAGGATCGCGTGGATCACGTACAGCGGGTAGGCGACGAAGACGAACGCGAACTCGAGCGGCTCGGTGACGCCGGTGATGAAGGCGACGAGCGCGGCCGAGCCCATGATCGAGGCCACTGCCTTGCGGTTCTTCGGCTTGGAGGTGTGGATGATCGCCAGCGCCGCCGCCGGCAGGGCGAACATCATGATCGGGAAGAACCCGGTCATGAACGTGCCGGCGGTGGGGTCGCCGTGCAGGAACCGGGCGATGTCGCCGTGCCACACCTCGCCGTTCTCGTCGGTGTAGGCGCCGAACTGGAACCACGGGAGCGAGTTGAGCAGGTGGTGCAGGCCGATGGGCAGCAGCAGGCGGTTGGCGGTGCCGTAGACGAAGGCCCCCAGCACGGTCGAGCCGGTGACCCAGGCGCCGATGGTGTCGTTGAGCAGCCAGTCGAACGCGGGGTAGATCAGCGCGCCGATCACCGCGATGACGACGGCGGCGCCGGCGGTGACGATGGGCACGAACCGGCGGCCGCCGAAGAACGCCAGCCAGGCCGGCAGCTTGATCCGGTAGTACTTCTGGAACAGCAGCGCGGCGACGAGGCCGATGACGATGCCGCCGAGGACGCCGTAGTTGATGAGCTCCTGCTGCGGCGCCTCGAGGCCCATGCCGATCGCCTGTGTCAGCAGCGCGGTGAAGTCGCCGTTCTGCGCCGCGGCCAAGGCGGCCGGCTCGGCTCCGGAGAGCACGTCCTCGGCGCCCACCGCGGCCGGCTCCCCCAGCACGTAGGGCGACAGCGCGTCGCTGACGCCCTGGAAGACGAGGTAGCCGATGAGGGCCGCGAGGGCCGTGGAGCCGTCGGACTTCTTCGCGTACCCGACGGCGACGCCGAGGGCGAAGATCAGCGGCAGGTTCCCGAACAGGGCGTTGCCGGCGGCGGCGAAGACGTCCGCGACCGGCTGCATCCACGACAGGGTGCCGGCGACGCCGTCGGCGCCGAGCATGTCGGGCTGCCCGAGCCGCAGCAGCAGGGCGGCGGCGGGCAGCGAGGCGATCGGCAGCATCAGGGAGCGCCCGATGCGCTGGAGCTGGGCGAGCCCGGGGAACCCGCGCTTGCTCGTGGTCGGTTCCGCGACCGTGGTCATGGTGGCTCCTCGTGGTGGAGGCGCCGGGTCGCCGGCGCCGTGGGACGTGGCCGTACGAGAGCTGGACGAGCGGCGCGTCGTCGCGCAGTTGTCCAGACCACTTGCGGCCAGAATGGTCTAGACCGCATGATGTGTCAACCGCCACACCGGTGCGCCGCCGCGGGCCTCGACGCCTCTCGCGCACGCCGTCGATCGCCGCAAGGGAGGGGTGAGAATTCGGCCATGACCGTTCCCGTCGCCCCGGCCACCGACGCGCCGCCGGCCGCGCCGCAGCCGGCCTCGCACCGTGCCGGCCACAAGTACCAGGCCGTGCGCGCCTACCTGGCGGACCTCATCGAGAACGAGCTGTCCGAGGGCGACGCGCTGCCCTCCGAGCGGGCGCTGACGGACCGGTTCGGCGTCTCGCGCATGACCGTGCGCCAGGCGCTCGACTCGCTGGCCGCCGACGGCGTGCTCGTGCGCGAGCAGGGGCGCGGCACGTTCGTCGCGCCGGCGCGGGTGGACTTCGAGATGCGCCTGACGACGTTCGGCGAGGACGTGCGCCGCCGCGGCATGGCGCCGGGCACGCAGGTGCTCGACGCGGCCACCGTGCCCGCGTCGCCGCGGGTGGCCGAGCAGCTGGCGCTCGCGCCGGGCGAGCCGGTGCACGAGGTGCGGCGCCTGCGCAGCGCCGACGGCGTGCCGATGAGCCTCGAGCACGCGTGGCTGCCGGCGCGGCTGCTGCCGGCCATGCTCGACGACGGCGTGCCCGAGTCGCTCTACGGCGCGCTGCGCGCGGCGGGGTACGCACCGACCTGGGGCGAGGACACCATCTCCGCGTCGGAGGCCACGCCCGAGGAGGCCGCGCTGCTCGAGATGCACGCCTCGGTGGCCCTGCTGCGCACCCGGCGGCGCACCTACGCCGAGGACACCGCCGTGATGTACTCCCAGGCCTCCTACCGCGGCGACCGCTACTCCGTCGTCGTGCCGCTGCGCGAGGCGAAGCCCACCATCGTGCCCCGCGCGCGCGACGCGGGCCCGCACGACGGGCCGGACGGATCCCCCGACGGGTCGCCGGCCGGACCGCCCGACGGAAGGACCGACCGATGACCGTGCCCGACACCGCGCGCGCCGCCGCCATCCTCGACGGCCTCGGCGGCGTGGAGAACGTCGACGAGATCGACCCGTGCACCACCCGGCTGCGCACCCTCGTCAAGGACCCCGCGCGCGTCGACGCCGCCGCGCTGCGCGCCGCCGGCACCTACGGCGTGATGGTCTCCGGCCGGGTCGTGCAGGTCGTGGTCGGGCCGCACGCCGACACCATCGCCTCCGACCTCGCCGAGCTGCTCTGAGCCGGCGTCGCCCGCACCCCGCCGGCACCCCTGAGACCCCGTCCGCGCACCACCCGAGGAGCACCCCATGAGCAAGGCAGAGCAGATCCTGGCCGGACTCGGCGGCGACGACAACATCGTCGACCTCGAGCCGTGCATCACCCGGCTGCGGGTCGAGGTCGACGACCCGGCGCGCGTCGACGAGAAGGCGCTCACGGCCGCCGGGGCTATCGCCGTCGTCCGGTCCGGCACCGCGGTGCAGGTCATCGTCGGCCCCGAGGCGGACACGCTCGCCTCCGACATCGAGGACCTGCGGTGACCGTCGAGGCCGTCTCCCCGGTCGCCGGCACGGTGATGGCGCTGGCCGACGTGCCCGACCCCGTGTTCTCCGCCGGCTACGTGGGGCCCGGCCTCGCGGTGGCGCCCGACGCCGGCGCGGGGCGCACGGTCGTCGCGCCCGTGACCGGGACCGTGGCCAAGCTGCACCCGCACGCGTTCGTCGTGGCGCAGGCGGACGGGCGGGGCGTGCTGGTGCACCTTGGCATCGACACCGTGCAGCTCGACGGCGAGGGCTTCACGCTGCACGTCGCCGAGGGCGACGCCGTCGAGGTGGGGCAGCACCTGGTCACCTGGGACCCGGCCGCCGTGGCCGCCGGCGGGCGCTCCGCCGTCGTGCCCGTGGTGCTGCTCGACGCCGCGCCCGACGCGCTCAAGGACGCGCCGGAGCCCGGGACGTCGGTGACGGCCGGGGACGTGCTGTTCCGCGCGGAGTGACCGCGCCGCTGCGCGCCGAGACCTGAGAAGTGGCCGCCTCCACGGCGTCGGAGGCGGCCACTCCTCAGGTCTCGGGGAGAATGAGCGGCGTGAGCCAGCAGACCAGCGCCCCGATCCGCGCCGTGGTGTTCGACGTCGGCGAGACCCTGATCGACGAGACGCGGATCTGGAGCCGCTGGGCCGAGCGCCTCGGCGTGCCCGCGCTGACGCTCCTCGGGGTGCTCGGCGGGTGCGCCGCGCTCGACCTGCCGCACCGCGAGGCGTTCCGGATCATCCGCCCCGGGTTCGACGTCGAGACCGAGGAGGCCGCGTGGGCCGCCGAGGACCCCGACGGGCTGCGCAACGGCTTCGACGCCGAAGACCTGTACCCCGACGCCCGGCCCGCGCTCGCGGCGCTGCGGGACGCCGGGCTGCGCGTCGTGATCGCGGGCAACCAGCCGCTGGCGGCGCTGGCCGCCCTCAGGGCGATGGACCTGCCCGTGGACGCGATCCGCAACTCCGCCGAGATCGGCGCGGAGAAGCCGTCGCCGGAGTTCTTCGCGGCCGCCGCCGAGCTCGCGGGCGTGCCGGCGGCGCAGACCGCCTACGTGGGCGACCGCCTCGACAACGACGTGCTGCCGGCCGCCGCGGCCGGGATGCGGCCGGTCCTGGTCCGCCGCGGGCCGTGGGGGTACCTGCACGCCGAGCGCCCCGAGGCGGCGCGGGCGACGGTCGTCGACTCCCTCGCCGAGCTGCCGCGGGTCCTCGCCGCCTGACCGGCCCTCGCCCGAGGCCGCGTGCCCGGGCCGCGTGCCGGCGCCGGGCTCAGCCGGCGGCGTCGTAGGCCTCGGCGAGCCAGTCGCGCACCTCGTCGTCCACCTGGGCGACGTCGGTGAGCCACAGGTGGTGCATCCACAGGTTCGCCCGGGGTTGCGCGACGTCGCGGAAGCGCTCGGAGGGCAGCCGGCGCGGCAGCGCGACCGACAGGACGGCGGGCGCCTCGTGGTGGCCGACGCGGTCGGGCGGCCAGACGTACGCGAAGCCGCGCCGGGGCCGGCGGAACGTCACCTGCGTCCGGCTGACGCGCACCTCGTGCTCGCCGAGCTCGGCGACGGCGGCCGCGACGGCGTCGTGGAGCGCCAGCCCCTCCGGGGAGCCCGCGAAGAGGTCCTCGGCCGTGCGCCCGTCGTCGTCGCTCACGCCCCCACGCTAAGGACCCCCGCCGAGATAGAAAACCGGACCGCCGAGATAGAGACCCCTCCCGCCGAGATAGAGAGGTTGCTCTTTATCTCGGCGGGATGGGTCTCTATCTCGGCGGGAGCCTTCTCTATCTCGCGTCAGCCGCGCAGCGGCAGCGTCAGGGCCGGGCCGTCGGCGTCCTCGGCCGGCACGACCGTGACCGGCACGCCCCAGTCCTGCTGCGCCAGGTGGCACGCGGGGAAGACGTCCGGCAGCGGCTCGCCGTCCGGGCCGAGCGGCACGATGTCGCACGACGCCGCCTTGGCGGTCACGTGCAGCACACCCTCGGCGACCTCCGGGTTGATGACGAGCTCGCGCACCAGGTCGGTGCCGCCGCCGGCGCCCTCGAGCAGCAGCTCGGGCGGGGTGGCGCTGACCTGCAGCGACGTCGCGGGGCCCCAGCGCTCGTCGAGCTTCTGGCCCGGCGCCGGGACGAACGGCACCTCGAGGCGCAGCGCCCCGCCCGCCACGGGCGTCGCCGGCCGCTGCGTGCGGCGGGCGCCGCCGTCGAGCACCTCGCCGGCGAGCGTGGCCGGCAGGGCCACCCGCGTGAGCCGGTGCGCGGCGGACTCGACGACCAGCAGGTGCACCCCGCCGTCGTCGGTGACCTGCACCAGCACGTCGGACGGCTCGGCCAGGCCGGTGGCCAGCGTGGTCACCTCGCCGGCGACGCGACCCTCCGCGTCGACGGCGCCGGGCTCGCCCGTCGGCGCGAACCGGCGCAGCGCGCCGTTGTAGGTGTCGGCGACGACGACGGAGCCGTCGGGCAGCGTGGCCACGCCGAGCGGGTGCTGCAGCAGCGCCTGCGCGGCGTCGCCGTCGCGGTGGCCGAAGTCGAACAGGCCCTGCCCGACGGCGGTGGTCAGCTCGACGTCGTCCGTGCCGGTGGGCGTGACCCGGCGGAGCGCGGAGGTCTCGGAGTCGGCCAGCCACAGCGCACCGTCCGGCGTCCCGTCCGGGCCGACGGACGGCACCAGGCCGGACGGCTGCGCGAACCAGGCGCCCGCGCCGTCGCCGTCCTCGAGGCCCTCGTTCATCGTGCCGGCCAGCAGCCGCAGCGACGCCTGCTCGCCGTCGAACGCCCAGAGCGTGTGGTTGCCGGCCATGGCCACGACGAACGCCGCCAGCTCCGGCGACCACGCCACGTCCCACGGCGAGGACAGCCGCACCTGCAGCGGCGGGTACTCGTCGCCCGCCTGGAAGGCGGTGGGCTGCTCGCCGGGCACGACGACGTTCTCCTGGCCGCCGACCATGAACTGCTCGCCCGTGCCGGCCACCGTCGTGACGGCGCCGTCGGCCAGGCGCACGCCGCGCAGGACGTGGTTGACCGTGTCGGCCACGAGCACGTCGTACCCGAGGCGCTCGCGCAGCTCGGCGGGCACCAGCGTCAGGCCGTTGGGCTCGCTGAACCGGGCCTCGTCCGGGCCGCCGTCGACCAGCCCGCGCTCGCCGGAGCCGATGCGCCGCACGAGCGTCTCGCCGTCGGCGGCCAGCTCGGCGAGCGAGTGGTGCCCGGCGTCGGCGACCAGCAGCGTGCCGCCGGGCAGCTCCACCGCCTTGGCCGGGAAGCGCAGCGTGCCCGACGTCGGCTCCGGGGCCACGTACGGGCCGTCGCCGCGGTGCAGCGTGCCCTTGACCTCGTGCTCGACGACGAGCTGCTCGACCAGCGCGGCGACCGCGGAGGCGTGCCCCTCCCCCGCCATCTGCGCCACGACGTAGCCCTCGGGGTCGACGACGACGAGCGTCGGCCAGGCGCGGGCGGTGTACGCGCCCCACGTGACCAGGTCGGGGTCGTCGAGGACCGGATGGCGCACGTCGTAGCGCTCGACGGCGGCGCGCAGGGCGTCCGGGTCGGCCTCGTGCTCGAACTTGGGCGAGTGGACGCCGACGATCACCAGGACGTCGCGGTGCGCCTCCTCGAGCTCGCGCAGCTCGTCGAGGACGTGCAGGCAGTTGATGCAGCAGAACGTCCAGAAGTCGAGCACCACGATCTTGCCGCGCAGGTCGGCCAGCGTGACCGCCTTGCCGCCGGTGTTCAGCCAGCCGCGGCCGACCAGCTCGGAGGCGCGTACGCGGGGCAGGTCGGCGCCGGTCTTGAAGGTGCTGAGGGAGGTGGTCGACTGCGTCACGGAGACAGTCAACCCGACGAGGTCGCCGGTCGTTCCCGCTGTCCACGGAGTGTTCCGCATGCTGGACAGTGCGTCCGGCCGCGAGATCCGACGCGGACACGGCGCGGACGGGGCGCGGACACGGCGCGGACACGGCGCGGACGACGTGCCCCGCCGGGGCCGAGTCGCCAGGATGGGCGGGTGAGCATCCCGTCGATCGACCTCAACAACGGCGTCGCCATCCCGCAGCTCGGCTTCGGCACGTACAAGCTGCCGCCCGCGGACACCCGCGACCTGGTGCTGCGCGCCTTCGAGGCGGGCTACCGCCACGTGGACACCGCGCAGATGTACCGCAACGAGCGCGAGGTCGGCGAGGCCGTGGCCGCCTCGGGCCTGCCGCGCGACGAGCTGTTCGTGACGACCAAGCTCAACAACGCCTTCCACGCGCACGACGACGCCCTGGCGGCGTTCGACCGGTCGCTCGAGGCGCTGGGCCTGCAGCGGGTGGACCTGTTCCTCGTCCACTGGCCGCTGCCGGCCCAGGGCCGATACACCGAGGCGTGGGCGGCGCTGGAGGAGATCTACGCCTCCGGCCGCGCCCGGGCGATCGGCGTCTCCAACTTCCAGCCGCACCACCTGCGCCGCGTGCTCGCCGAGGGCACGGTGGTGCCCGCGGTGAACCAGGTGGAGGTGCACCCCTACCTGGCCCAGGACGAGGTGCGGGCCTTCGGCGCCGAGCACGGCATCGTCACCGAGGCGTGGTCGCCGCTGGGCCGCGGCGCCGTGCTCGGCGACCCGGTCATCGCCGAGGTCGCCCGCCGCCACGGCCGCACGCCCGCCCAGGTGGTGCTGCGCTGGCACCTGCAGCGGGGCGACGTCGTGTTCCCCAAGTCGGCGACGCCGGAGCGGATCGTGGAGAACGCGCAGCTGTTCGACTTCGAGCTGCCGGCCGACGACATGGTCGCGATCTCGGCGCTGGACCGCGGCGAGCGCACCGGGTCGCACCCCGACGAGATGAACGACACCGGCCGGTGACGTCGGCGTCGGCCGCGCGGGCCCGGGCCGCGGGGGTGGCACCGTGACCGTCCAGTCGTGGCTCGAGGTGGGCGGCTGGGTCGGCTCGGTGCTCGTCGTCCTGTCCCTGACGCAGGCGCGGGTGCTGCGCTTCCGGTGGCTCAACCTCACCGGCTCGGTGATCGCCACGGCGTACAACGCGATCCTGGGCATCTGGCCGTTCGTCGCGATGAACGGCGCCATCTGCCTCATCAACGTCTACTGGCTGGCGCGGCTGTACCGGGAGCGGCACGACGCCGCGGCGTACACGGTCGTCGAGGTCGCGCCGGACGACGCCTACCTGCTGCACGTGCTGCGCACCCACGCCGCCGACATCGCCGGCTTCGCGCCCGGCTTCCGCGCGGAGCCGGCACCCGACGAGCGGCGGTACGCCTTCCTGGTGCAGCGCGGCGACGAGACCGTCGGCGTCGTCGAGGTGCGCGACGCCGGACCCGACGGCACAGCGCCCGGCGCAGCGCCCGGCCCGGCGTCGGCGCCCGCCGGCGAGGCCCCGGGCCGCACCGCCGTCGTCGAGCTCGACTGGGTCAGCCGCCGCTTCCGCGACTTCACGCCCGGCGAGTTCGTGCACCGGCGCAGCGGGGTCTTCGCGGGCAAGGGCTTCACCCGCGTGGTGGTGCCGCACGCCGCGCCGCACGACCACGCCTACCTGCGCCGCGTCGGGTTCGTGCCCGACGACGCCGGCGAGCGCTGGGTGCGCGACGTCGCCGCGCCGCCGGCCTGAGCCGGCCGGCACGGCACCACGGCGCGGCACCACGGCACGGCGCGAGGGCGCGACGGCTCAGATCACCTTCTTCGTGGCCCGGATGCCCACGACGATCCCGACGAGGCAGGTGACCACGGCGGCGATCGCGCACCACGCCACCTTCGGGTCGTCGAGGCGCCCGGCGAACAGCAGCCGCTCGCCGTCCACCATGTAGGTGAGCGGGTTGAAGCGCGACGCCGTCTGCATCCACGCCGGCCCGGCCTCGAGCGGCAGCATCATCCCGGAGAGGATGAGCAGCGGGAACAGCAGCGACTGCTGCACGCCCCAGAAGAGCCACTCGCGGTTCTTGGACGCCAGCGCCAGGGCGTGGCTCAGCGCGCCGACCCCGATGCCGAAGACGCCGAGCAGCACCAGGCCGAGCAGCGCCGGCAGCGGGTGCAGGGTGAACCCGAACGGCACGCACACGAGCGCGATGATCACGCCCTGCACCAGCAGCGGGGCGAACTCCTTCAGCGCCCGCCCCACCAGGATCGCCGAGCGGCTCAGCGGCGTGGCCAGGACCCGCTCGTAGGAGCCGGTCATGACCTCGTACAGCAGGTTCGAGCCGGTCATCGAGGTGCCGAACAGGCAGATCATCACGATGACGCCCGGGACGAACCACTGCAGCGTGTCGCCGGTGCTCGCGCCGCCCGGCGCGCCGAACCCGCTGCCGAACGCGCCGGTGAGCAGCGGGCCGAACAGGCCGAGGAAGATCAGCGGCTGCAGCAGCGAGAAGATCAGCGTGAACGGGTCGCGCAGGGTCAGCAGGATCTCGCGGGTGAACACCGCCCAGGTGTCGGCGAGGAGCTTGCCGGGCCCGGTGCGGGTGACGATCCGGGGCGCCTCATGGTCGACGGCGGTCCCGGCGGCGGTGGTGACGGACGTGGTGCTGGTCATGCTGCGGCCTCCTCGCGCAGGCTGCGACCGGTGAGGTTGAGGAAGACGTCGTCGAGGCTGGCCTGCTTGCCGCTCGCCGACGTCACGGTGAGGCCTGCGGCCCGCAGCGCCTCCATGACGCCCGGCAGCCGCTCGGCGCCGTGGGCAGTGCGCACCACGACCCGCAGCTCGCCGTCGCGCCGGCTCACGGCGACCTCGCCGCCGCCCACGACGTCGGGCCGCAGCGCCGCGACCACCGCGTCCTCGTCGGTGGAGGCGACGCCGAGCGTGAGCACGTCGTCGGCGTGCTCGTGCTTGAGCAGGTCGGGCGGCGCGTCGGCGACGATCTCGCCGTGGTCGATGACGACGACGCGCTCGGCCATGCTGTCGGCCTCGTCGAGGTAGTGCGTGGTGAGCACGATGGTCATGCCGTAGCGCTCGCGCATGGCGGCGATGTGCTCCCACAGGTTGGCCCGCGAGTGCGGGTCGAGGCCCGTGGTGGGCTCGTCCAGGAACAGCAGCGGCGGGTGGTTCATGAGGCCCAGCGCGACGTCGAGGCGCCGCCGCTGGCCGCCGGAGAGCGACTGCACGCTGCGCTTCTCCAGGCCGCCGAGCTCGAGCGCCTCGACCAGCGTGGCCGCCCGCTCCTTGTACACCTGCGGCGCCAGCCCGTAGAACCGGCCCTGGTTGTGCAGCTCGTCGCGCACCTTGTAGGAGAAGCCACCGCCGTTGCCCTGCCCGATGAACCCGATGCGGGCGCGCACCTGCTCCGGGTGGGCGACGACGTCGTACCCGGCCACCTCGGCGCTGCCCGAGCTCGGGGCCAGCAGCGACGTCAGCATCCGCAGCGTCGTCGACTTGCCCGCGCCGTTGGGGCCGAGGAACGCGACCAGCTCGCCCTCGGCCACGTCGACGTCGATGCCCTTGACGGCCTCGATCACCTCTTTGCGGCGGTGGAACGTCCGTACCAGCCCGCGCGCCCTGATCATCCCGGTCGGCATGCGACCACCTCGTCGTCAGTGGGGAGTGGATCGCCGGAGTGACCCGGCTCACACCACGCTAGACCGCACCACCCACACGGAGTCATCGCCTTTTCGCGCGACCGGACACGGGACGGCGCCCGGGCCCGCGCGGGACCCGGGCGCCGACCACGCCGCGCCGCCGGCGGCGGCTGGGGACGACTCGCGACTCGGCGACCCGCTATCCGGCGACCCGCTACGCGGCGACCAGCTCCGCCGCGCGCACCCGCCGCCGCCGTGCCGTGGCCGCCACGGTGAGCGCCACGCCCAGCAGCGTCCAGCCCACGAGCGCCGCGACGGCGCCCCCGGTGCCGCCCACCTCGGGGATCACCAGCCCCGCCAGCGCGTCCTGCGCGGCGCCGACGGGCAGCACGTCGGTGATCGTGACCAGGATCGCCGGCACGGTGGCCACCACCCCGGTCGCGATGGCCAGGACGGCCACGAGGATGCTGGCCGCCCGCCCGACGTCGCCGAGCAGGCCCACCAGGCCCTGGTTGACCGCGACGAAGCAGACCGACACCAGCGCGCCGACCAGGATGGTGCCGACCCACCCGCCGGCCGACAGGCCCTGGACGCCCGCCAGGATGCCGCCCACGACGGCGCCCGTGGCGGCGCCGACCGCCGCCGGCGCGAGGACCGACCGCACGGCCAGGCGCAGCGAGCTGCGCGTGGAGCCCAGCGCGCCGGGCGCGACCGGTGGGTACACGAGGGTCAGCGCGAGCGCGCCCAGCCACAGCGCGACGACGGCGAACAGGGGGCCGGTGGACCCGCTGCCCAGGCTCGTGGGCGCCGGCGACCGCACGGGGTCCGCGACCACCGAGGCGAGCGACGCGCGCTCGCCGTCGTCGTAGGACGGCACCTGGTCGACGGCCTGCGACAGGCCGCCCGCCAGCTCGTCCGCGCCGCCCCGGAGCTGGCCGACGCCGGACGACAGGTCCGCGGCGCCGGTCTGCAGGCCGTCCGCGCCCGAGGCGAGCTGCCCCACGCCGGAGGACAGCGCCGAGGCTCCGCCCTGCAGGCCGTCCGCGCCCGAAGCGAGCTGCCCGACGCCGGAGGACAGCGCCGAGGCACCGCCCTGCAGGCCGCCCGCGCCCGAGGCGAGCTGCCCGACGCCCGACCGCAGGTCCCCGGCGCCGCCGGCGACCTGGCCGGCGGCGGTCTCGAGCTGGTCGAGACCCGCGGCGAGCTCGCCGGAACCGGTCGCGAGGCCCTCGGTCCCGGCGGCGACCTGCTCGGCCGCCGGCGCGATCTCGGCCGCGGCGCCGGCCAGGTCGCCGACGGCGGAGCGCAGCTGCCCGGCCTGGTCCAGCGCGCGGTCGAGCTGGCCGAGGCCCGCCTCGAGGCCGCCGACGTCCACCTGGCCGGCGAGCTGCTCGGCCACGGCGCAGGCGACCTCGTCGCCGTCCGCGCACGCCTCGCCCAGGGTGGTGAGGGCCCGCTGGAGAGCCGGGGCGAGCTGCTCGAGCAGCGCGCCGGTCTCCGGCAGGGCGGGGACCTGCGGAAGCGCCTGGTCCAGCTGCTGCAGGCCCTGGTTCAGGCCCGCGACGCCGTCGGCCACGCCCCGCGCGCCCACGGCGACCTCGCCCGCGCCCTCGGCGAGGCCGCGGGCCGCGTCGGCGCTCTGCCCGATGCCGGCCGCGAGCTGCCCCGCGCCGTCCGCGAGCCGCCCCGCGCCCGTCGCCGCGGCGGCCGCGCCGCTGGCGAGCTGCCCCGCGCCGTCCGCGAGCTCGCCCGCCCCCGCGGCCGAGGCGGCCGCGCCGTCGGCGAGCTGCCCCGCGCCGTCGGCGAGCTGGTCCGCCCCGGAGGCCGCCGACCCGGCGCCGTCCGCGAGCTGGGTCGCGCCGTCGGACGCCTGCCCGAGCTGGTCGTGCAGCGTGGTGAACCCGACGAGCACGTTGTCCACGTAGGTCTCGGTGATCGAGGAGCTCATGACGTCGGTCGCGGTGGTCGCGACGATGCCCGCGAGCGCCTCGTCGACGACCCGGCCGCCGGGCGGCGTCGCGACGTCGATCGTGGCCTGCTGCGCGGCGGACGGGTCGTCGCCGCCGACGGAGGTGGCCGCGGCGGAGAAGTTCTCCGGGATCGTGATGACGGCGGCGTAGGTGCCGTCCTCCAGGCCGGCCGCCGCGTCGTCGGCGTCGGTGATCTGCCAGTCGTAGCCCTCGTCGGACGCCGGCACCGCGCGCGCCGTCGGGTCGGTCGACGGCGCCTGCCCGCTGACGAGCCCGGCGACGAGCTGGCGGCCGAGGGGCACGGTCTGGCCGCCGACCTCGACGGGCTCGTCGAGGTTGACGATGGCGGCGCGCACCGTGTCCAGGCGCTCCTGCGGGTTCCACAGCGCGGCCAGCAGCAGCGCGAGCGCCAGCACCGGCAGCAGCGCGACGGCCACCACGCTCCAGGGGTTGCGGCGGGTCATGCCGGCACCTCGTTCCGTGCGGTCTGCGGGTCGGGACTCCCGGGGCCGCCGACGGCGGCGGGCTCGGGCGCGGGGTCGGTGGCGGTCACGTCGAGGACGGCGGCCCGGACCGGGGCGATCTCCTCCGCCTCGGCCACCGCGACGTCGTCGCCCACCACGCCCAGCAGCACGCCGGCGCCGGCCGCGTGGGCGCGCCGCAGGGCGGCGGCGACGCCGGCGCGCCACGCCAGGTCGCCCAGCGCCTCGGTCCGGTCGACGACCACCACCCGGGCGCCGTCGGCGACCGCGGCGTCCACCGCGGCAGCGGTGCCGCCGCCCAGGCGCGCGGCGTCGAGCACCGCCACACGGCCGCGGATCGCGGAGGCCCGCTCGGGCAGCACCAGGCCGGTGACCTTGACGGTGCCCGCGTCGGGCGTGAGCCGGCCGGCGACGGCGAGCAGGAACGCGCTCACCGGCGGGGCGCTGGGGCCGGCCACGACGAGCGCGCCGCCGTCGGGCACCCGCACGCTCAGGGGACCCACCAGCGTGCCCTCGCCGCGCGGGCCCCCGACGTGCAGCCGGTGCGCCACGAGGGCGTCGGTGGCGCCGGGCTCGGGCCAGCCGGCCAGCGCCAGCTCCTTGGCCACGCCCTCGCCCTCGACGTCGAAGTGCGGCAGGGCCCGGTCGAGCCACCGCGGCATCCACCACGCGTGGTCGCCGAGCAGCGCCATGACGGCCGGCACCAGCACCATGCGGACCACGAACGCGTCGACCGCCACGCCGACGGCCAGGCCGAGCGCGATGGGCTTGAGGTTCATGTCGCCCTCGGGCACGAACGCCACGAAGACGGCGAACATGATGATCGCGGCGGCGGTGACCACCCGGGCCGAGCCCTGGAAGCCGGTGAGCACCGCGGCCCGCGCCGCGCCGGGGCGGCGCGCGGAGTGCACGTAGTCCTCGCGCATGCGGGAGACCAGGAACACCTCGTAGTCCATGGCCAGGCCGAACAGCACGCCCATCAGCACGATCGGCATGAAGGAGATGACCGGCCCGGTGCGCGTGACGCCGAGGGCGTCCGCGAGGAAGCCGTGCTCGAACACGAGCGTCACCACGCCGAACGCGGCACCCACGCTGAACAGGTAGCCGACCGAGGCCTTGATCGGCACCCACACGGAGCGGAACACCATCGTCAGCAGCAGCAGCGACAGGCCGACGACGACGATGCCGAACGGCAGCAGCGCGGCGCCCAGCTTGGCCGAGACGTCGATGCCGACGGCCGTGCTGCCGGTGACGGACAGGTCGACCCCGTACTCGTCGAGGAAGTGGTCGTGCAGCGAGCGGATCTCGCGCACGAGGTCCTCGGTGGCCTGCGACGTGGGGCCGCCCTCGGGTGTCACCTGGACGATGCCGGTGTCGCCGGAGAGGTTCGGCGTGGCCGTGGGCACGTCCGCGACGCCGGGCAGGACGCGCAGCTCGTCGGCGATCTCGTTCATCAGCCCCACGGGGTCGGTGCTGGTGACGATGGTGCCGGTGACGATCAGCGGGCCGTTGTAGCCGGCGCCGAACTCCTCGGAGACCAGGTCGTAGGTGACCCGCGCCGAGTTCTCCTCGGGCAGCACGCCCGCGTCGGGCAGGGCCAGGCGCAGGTCCAGGGCCGGGTAGGCCAGCAGGCCCACGAGGACGACGACGGCGGCGATCGTCAGCGCGGGGATGCGCGTGACGGCGCGGACCCACTTCCCGAAGAACCCGGTCGGCTGCGCGGGGGCGTGCGCGGAGGCGGCCTCCGGCGCCAGGGTCGGCGTGGGCGTGGCCACCGCGCCGTCGACGACGCCGCCGGCGGCGTGCCTCCCGGCCGCCGGCTCGCCCGGGACGGCGTCGGCCGCCGTCGCGTCGACAGCCATCCCGTCGACCGGCGCCGCGTCGGCCGGTGCGTCGTCGCCGGCGACGCCGGCAACGGGCTGCGGCGCGACGGCGTCGCGCGCCGCGCGCCGGCCCGCCCGTGCCGACCGCGGCTTGGGCCGCAGGCGCTCGCCGGCGAAGCCGAGCAGCGCCGGCAGCAGCGTGAGCGACACCAGCACGGCGATGCCGACACCGACCGCCGCGGCGACGCCCATGACGGTGAGGAACGGGATGCCGGCGACCCCGAGGCCCACGAGCGCGATCATCACGGTGAGCCCGGCGAACACGACGGCGGAGCCGGCCGTCGCGACCGCGCGGGCGACCGACTCGGCGACCTCGACACCGTCGCGCAGCTGCTCGCGGTGGCGGGAGACCACGAACAGCGCGTAGTCGATCCCCACCGCCAGGCCGAGCATGACGGCCAGCATCGGCGTCGTGGAGTTGATCGGGCCCAGCGTGGTGGCCGCGAACAGCAGGCCCATGGTGACGCCGACGCCGACGATCGCGTTGACGAGCGGCAGGCCGGCCGCCACGAACGAGCCGAGGGTCACCACGAGCACCACGAGGGCCACCAGGAGGCCCAGCGCCTCGAGGATGGACAGGGCGGGGAAGCCGGTGGCGAACAGCTGGCCGCCGAGCGACGCCTGGGCGCCGGCCGGCAGCGCGTCCTGCAGGTCGGCGGTGGCCTCCTCGAGCGCGGTGCTGGTGGCGTCGGTGATGGTGCCGACGTCGCCGTCGAGCTGCACGGTCAGCAGCGTCGCGTCGCCGTCCTCGTTGACGTCGGCCGGCAGCTGGTCGTCGTACGGCGAGGTCACCGCGCTCACCTGGTCGAGGTCGCCGATCCGGTCGACGGCGTCCGTGACCGGGCCCTCGACGTCGGCGTCCTCGATGCTGCCGCCGTCGGGCGCGATGACGATGATCTGCGCCGAGGTGCCGCTGACCTGCGGGAAGGTGGCCGACAGCTGCTCGAGCGCCTGGCTCGACTCCGTGCCGGGGATGGTGACCTCGTTGTCGAGGCCCTGGTTGACGAGCACGCCCACGCCGCCGACGACGACGAGCAGGCCGACCCACAGGAGCAGCACGAGGCGGCGGGCGCGCACGGCCCACCGGCCGAGCGCGTAGAGGACTGAGGACACACCGGCTCCCCGGGATGCGACGACGGTGACGATGCACGACTGTATCCGATACACAGACGTATCCGATACACCGGCGTATTCGACTAGGATGGCGGGATCGCCGCGGCCGAGGCCGCCCGACCTCCGCCGCCGGAGAACCCGCGCCGCCCCCGTCCACCCAGGAGACCGTGTGCCCACCGAGCTCGCCACCCTCGGGTCCGCGGACGGGCCCGAGCCTCGCCCGGCGCCTCCCGCCCGCTCGGCGCGCCGTGAGCGCACCCGCGAGCGGCTGCTGGAGGCAGCGGCGTCGGTGTTCACCCGCGACGGGTTCCAGGGCGCCTCCATCGAGGCGATCTGCGACGCCGCCGGGTTCACCCGCGGGGCCTTCTACTCGAACTTCGCGAGCAAGGAGGAGCTCTTCCTCGCCCTCACCGAGCGCCAGGCGCGACAGGCCGTGGCCGCGATCGAGGCCACGGTGGCCGGGCTCGACCGCGGCGTGGTGGGCCGCGACGGGCTCGACCGGGACGCGGTGCGCTCGGTGATCGACGCCGTGACGTGCGCGCAGGGGGCCGAGCACAGCTGGTTCGCCATCAGCGCGGAGTTCGAGCTGCTGGCGCTGCGGGACCCGGAGATCGGCGCGCGCTGGACGCAGCAGCAGCAGGCGCTGCGCGCCGAGCTCGCCGCGGCGCTGCGCCGCGTGCTCGACGGGATCGGCGCCCGGTTCGTGGTGGAGCCGCGGGTCGCCGTCGACCTGCTCCTGGGCGCCTACGCCGACGGCGCCCGCACGGCGTTCGTCGCCGGCCGCACGACGGCGGACCCCGAGGCGCTCGAGGCGCTGGTGAACCTGCTCGTCGAGGGGCACTGACCCCATACCGCCGCGGCCCCGTCCCGCCAGCGCGGCCCCGTCCCGCCAGCGCGGCCCCGTCCCGTCAGCGCGGCACCTCGTCGTCAGGTCGGCACCCCGAGGTACCGACGTGACGACGGGCTGCCGACCTCGGTGGCTGCGACCGCCTAGCGGTCCGAGCGGGCGGTGCCGGGCGGCGCGGAGCCCGGTGCCTGCGCGGAGCCCGGTGCCTGCGCGGAGCCCGGTGCCTGCGCGGAGCCCGGTGCCTGCGCGGCGTCGCGGTCGGCGATCCGCGCGAGCATCGCGTTGTACTGGTCGAGCTCGGCGTCGCCGTCGCGGTCCGCCTTGCGGTCGCGGCGGCGGGCCTCCCGCTCGTCGGACCTCGTCCACATCACGGCGACGACGATCGCGAGCGCCACCGTCGGCATCTCACCGATCCCCCACGCCACGGCGCCGCCGCGCTGCTGGTCCTCGATCGCGGTCAGCCCCCACGGCCGGCCGGTGTTGCCGAACCAGTCGGCGACCAGCAGCGCCGTCTGCGACATCAGCGCGACGCCGAAGAACGCGTGGAACGCCATCGTGGCGAACAGCAGCACGAGCCGCTGCGGGAACGGCGGGCGGTTCGGGCCCGGGTCGATGCCCACCAGGGCGTTGGCGAACAGGTACCCGGCGAGCGTGAAGTGCACGACCATCCACACGTGCCCCACGTGGGAGCGCAGCGACCACTCGAACAGCGGCGAGTAGTAGAAGACGATCATGCCGGCCACGAACACCACGGCAGCCACGACCGGCTTGGAGACGAACGTGCCCCACCGCGAGTGCACGAACACCAGCACCCACTCGCGCGGCCCGCGCGAGCCGTCCTTGCGGGCGGGCACGGCGCGCAGCAGGAGCGTGACGGGGGCCGCGAGCACGAGCAGCAGCGGCACGAGCATGGCCAGCACCATGTGCTGCACCATGTGGGCGCTGAAGAGGATCTCGCCGTAGATCGTCGGGGCGCCGTTGGTGTCCCACGCGACGATGGCGACGCCGGCGACCCACGAGATCGTCCGGCCCACGGGCCAGCGGTCGCCGCGGCGGGCCAGCCGGCGCACCCAGCGCAGGTAGACCACGACGGCGGCCACGCAGGCGAACGCGAACAGCGGGTCGAGCCGCCACTCGGTGAACCACCGCGCGGCGCTCAGCTCCGGCGGCAGGGGGTTGCCGGTGAGCTGGTAGGCGGGGCTGCCGTCGAGGGGCACGTCGTCCGGCACGGGCGGCGCCGTGGACGACAGCGCCACGGCCACCCCGGAGACGGCGCCCATGACGGCGAGCTCGACGGCGAGCAGGCGCCAGAACAGCCCGCGCGAGGGAGCGCCGTCGCCGGCGGTGAGGCGGCCCACGACGCCGCGGCGGTGCGCCCAGCCGAGCGCGCCGAGCAGCACCATGAGCACCGCCTTGGCCAGCAGCAGGATCCCGTACCGGGTGCCGAGGCCGTCGAGGCCGCCCAGGCGGATCCAGCCGTTGAGCACGCCGCTGACCGCCACGGCCGCGAAGCACCACCCGGCGATGGGCGAGAACCGCTCGACGGCGACCTCCCAGCCCTCGCCGGCGGCCCGCCCGCGGCCCCGGGCGCCGCGGCCCGTCGCGGCGGCCGGCTCCGCCGTCGTGCCGGGGCGCGCGATCACCAGCGCGGCGATGGCCCCGAGCCCGCCGACCCACAGGGCCGCGCCGACCAGGTGCAGGAACATCGCGCCGGTGGCGAGCGTGTGGTTCGCGGCGCCGGCGGCGTGGCCGGTCGAGGCCTGGAACGCGAGGGCGGTGAGCGGCACCAGCGTGCTCCACAGGGCGCCGGTCGCGCCGCGCACCGCCAGCGCGAGCGCCGAGGTGACGGCGGCGAGCAGCACGATGGTCAGCCACGTGCGGCCCAGCTCGATGCTGGTGAGGAACTGCCCGAGGCCCGCGCCGAAGCCCTCGGCGTCGAGCGGCGTGCCGGAGACGTTGGAGTAGCGCAGCACCAGGCCCAGCACGCCGACCAGCGCCCACGCCATCGCGGCGGCGCCGGCCGTCGACAGCGCGAGGTCGCGCAGCCGCCCCGCCGGCAGCAGCGTGGCGGCGGCCACCAGCGCACCGAGCGCCACCGACCCGGCGAGCTCGCTGAGCACCGTGGTGACGGGCAGCCCCCAGCGCACCACGGCGCCCGGGTCCGCGAACCCGGACAGCGCCGCGAACGCGCCGCTGAACCCGCCGCCGACGAGCACGGCGAGCACGGCGACGACGACGGCGATCGGCCCCGCCGCGACGAGCCACGCGGGGCGCGGCGCCACGGTGGTGGCAGCGGTGGAGGGGGCGCGGGTGGTCACCGTTCCAGCCTAGGTGCCGGTGCGCGCCCGGCCGCCGCCGGGGCCGCCACTGTGACGCACCTCCCCGGTGACGCCCCCCGCAGACGGTTCCAGAAGGCGGGGTGTGGCGGGGTCAGCCCCAGACGAGCCCGCGGGCCGGGTCCTCGAGCACCTTCGCGACGTCGGCCAGGAACCGCGCGCCGAGCTCGCCGTCGACGAGGCGATGGTCGCCGCTGAGCGCGAGCTGGGTCACCCAGCGCTTCTTGATCCTGCCCTTGTGGACCCACGGGACCTGGCGGATCGCGCCGAAGGCGAGGATCCCCGCCTCCCCCGGGTTGAGGATCGGCGTGCCGGTGTCCGTGCCGAACACGCCCACGTTCGTGATGGTGAACGTGCCGTCGGTCATGGCCGCGGGGGTGGTGCGGCCGGCGCGGGCGGTGGCGGTGAGGTCGCCGATCGCCTGCGCGAGGCGCAGCAGGTCGAGCGTGTGGGCGTCCTTGATGTTGGGCACGACCAGGCCGCGCGGCGTCGCCGCGGCGATGCCCAGGTTCACGTAGTGCTTGTAGACGATCTCCTGGGCGGCGTCGTCCCAGCTCGCGTTGATCTCCGGGTGCCGCTTGACCGCCAGGAGCACCGCCTTGGCGGCGACGAGCAGCGGGGTGACGCGCACGCCCGCGAAGTCGCGGTCCTCCTTGAGCGCCGCGACGAGCTTCATCGTCCGGGTCACGTCGACCGTCTGGAAGACGGTGAAGTGCGGCGCGGTGAAGGCGCTCGCGACCATCGCCTCGGCCGTGCGCTTGCGGACGCTCTTGATCGGCACGCGGGTCTGGCGGCCGTCCGAGGTCACCGAGCCGGACGCGAGCCAGGGCTGGTCGTCGTCCGGGTAGGTGGCCAGCGCCTGCGGCCGGGCCGCCTCGCTGTGCGCGACGACGTCCTCGCGCGTCACGATCCCGCCGGGACCGGTGGGGTGCACCGACGCGAGGTCGACGCCGAGGTCCTGGGCGAGCTTGCGCACCGGCGGCTTGGCCAGCACGCGGGCGCCGTCGCCGGCGGGCAGGGAGATCGTGCCGCCGTCGGGGGCGACGCGGCGCGCGGGCTCCGCGGCCGACGTCGTCACGACGGAGGCGGGCGGCGCGGGCGCGGCGGGCGCCGGCGCGGTGGGAGCAGGCGCGGTGGGAGCAGGCGCGGTGGGAGCGGGCGCGGCGGGCTGCGGCGCCGCGGCGCGGGCCGGTGCCTCCGCCGCGGGCGCCGTGGCGACGGCCGCACCCGCACGACGGCGGCGCCGTGCGGCACCGGCACGCTCGGCGGTGCCGTAGCCCACCAGCACCGACCCGGAGCCCTCGCCGGAAGCGGCAGCCGGCGCGGCGGCGGCCGGAGCCTCCGCACTACCGGCGGCGGCCGCCCCGGCGTCGGACCCGGCGTCGGACCCGGCGTCGGACCCGGCGTCGGACCCGGTCGCGACCTCGATGATCGGCTTCCCGACGTCGACCGTGTCGCCCTCCTCGACGAGCAGGGACACGACGGTGCCGGCCCACGGGGACGGCAGCTCGACCAGCGACTTGGCGGTCTCGATCTCGACGATCACCTGGTTGACGGCCACGGTGTCGCCGGGCTTGACGCGCCACTCGACGATCTCGGCCTCGGTGAGGCCCTCCCCGACGTCCGGGAGCGGGAACCGCTGGGTGCTCATGGGCGAACTCCTTCCACCGGGACCCGGGTCCGCAGGGGATCCTCGTCAGGATCCCCCCAGGGACCCGGGTCTCGGCGCTGCGTCAGAACGAGAGGGAACGGTCGACGGCGTCGAGCACGCGCTCGACGCTCGGCAGGTAGTCGTGCTCGAGCTTGGCCACCGGGTAGGGCGCGTGGAACCCGCCCACCCGCAGCACCGGCGCCTCGAGCGCGTAGAAGCACTCCTCGGTGATGCGGGCGGCGACCTCGCCGCCCACGCCGTGGAACACCGGCGCCTCGTGCACGACGACGCAGCGCCCGGTGCGGCGCACGCTCTCGACGACCGTCGGGAAGTCGATCGGCGAGACGGCGCGCAGGTCCACCACCTCGGCGCTGGTGCCCTCGGCGGCGAGCTCGTCGGCCGCCTTGAGCGCCGTCGCGACCGACGGCCCGTAGGCCACGAGCGTCACGTCGGTGCCGGCCCGCGCCACGCGCGCCCGGTCGAGGATGCCCTCGGCCGGCGCGGCGTCCAGGTCGACGTCGTCCTTGGACCAGTACCGGCTCTTGGGCTCGAGGTAGATCACCGGGTCCGGCGAGGCCACGGCCGCGCGGATCATGTCGTAGGCGTCCTGCGGCGTCGACGGCGAGACCACCCGCAGGCCGGCCGTGTGCGCGAACAGCGCCTCGGGGCTCTCGGAGTGGTGCTCGACGGCGCCGATCCCGCCGCCGTAGGGGATGCGGATGACCACGGGCATCTCGAGGCGGCCGCGCGAGCGGTAGCGCATCTTGGCGAGCTGGGTGGTGATCTGGTCGAACGCCGGGAAGACGAAGCCGTCGAACTGGATCTCGCACACCGACCGGTAGCCGCGCAGCGCCAGGCCGACCGCGGTGCCGACGATGCCGGACTCGGCCAGCGGGGTGTCGACGACGCGGGCTTCGCCGAAGTCCTTCTGCAACCCGTCGGTGACGCGGAAGACGCCGCCGAGGCGGCCGATGTCCTCGCCCATGAGCAGCACGCGCTCGTCGCTCTCGAGCGCGGCGCGCAGGCCCTCGGTGATGGCCCGGGCGAACGTCAGCTTCTGCGCCGTCATCGCGCCACCTCCTGCGGGGCGGTCCCCTGGGTCTCGTCCTCGTACCGCGCCAGCCAGGCACGCTCCTCGTCGACCTGGGCGTGCGGCGTCGCGTACACGTCGTCGAACATCGCCGAGGTGGGCGGCGCGCCGAGCTCGCGCACCTCGCGGCGCAGGCGCTCGCCGAGCGCCTCGGCCTCGGCCTCGAGGTCGGCGGCCCACGCGTCGTCCCACGCGTCCTCGGCGCGCAGCAGGGCCGCGAGCCGGTCGATCGGGTCGCGCCGGCGCCAGTAGTCCTCCTCGGCGCGGTCGCGGTAGCGCGTCGGGTCGTCCGACGTCGTGTGCGCGCCCATGCGGTACGTGAAGGCCTCGACGAACGTGGGGCCGCCGCCGCCGTGCGCCCGCTCGAGCGCCTCGGCCGTCACGGCGTAGCAGGCGAGCACGTCGTTGCCGTCCACCCGCACGCTCGGCACGCCGAAGCCCTCGCCACGCTTGTAGATCGGCACGCGCGCCTGGCGGGTGGTGGGCTCGGAGATGGCCCACTGGTTGTTCTGGCAGAAGAACACCACGGGCGCGTTGTTCACGGCCGCGAAGACCAGGCCTTCGCTGACGTCGCCCTGGCTCGTGGCGCCGTCGCCGAAGTAGACGACGACGGCGGTGTCGCGCTCCGGGTCCCCGGTGCCGACCAGCCCGTCGCGCTGCACGCCCATCGCGTAGCCGGTGGCGTGCAGGGCCTGCGAGCCGATGACCAGCGTGTACAGGTGGGTGTTGGTCGCCGCCGGGTCCCAGCCACCGTGGTCCTCGCCGCGGAAGAGCCGCAGGCGGTCGACCGGGTCGACCCCGCGCACCTGCAGCACGCCGTGCTCGCGGTAGCTGGGGAAGACGTAGTCCTGCGGGGCGAGCGCGCGGCCCGAGCCGACCTGGGCGGCCTCCTGGCCCCGGCCCTGGGCGTACAGGGCCAGCTCGCCCTGGCGCTGCAGCGCCGTCGCCTCGTCGTCGAAGCGGCGGGTGAGCACCATGTCGCGGTAGAGCTGCCGCAGGTCCTCGCCGGTCAGGTGGGCCACCCGCTCGCGGTACCCCGCGTTCTCGGTGGTGGTGACGCGGGCGCCGTCGGGCGCCACGAGCTGCACGAGCGGGACGTCGCTGCCGACGTCGATGGCCTCGGTGCCCACACGCTCTCCTTCGCGGTCGGGAGGAACCTACGGTTTCGTAGCCTACGCAAGCGTAGGTTGTCCGCACGCGGTCGCACCCCCCGGCAGCGCCGCCAAAGTGTGCCGGAGGGGCTTTGGAGGTTTCCTCCAACCCGGTCCCGCTGCCTGGGACGGCGCGCGCCGCGCCGCTCGCCGCCGAGAGGTTGTGGGCACAGGACACGCCGGGCGGTCCGCAGATCGCCCGGCGTGTCCTGTACCCACAGCGAGGGAGGTCAGACGGTGGCGCGCCAGCCCTGCGCGACCTCGAGCAGCAGGTCGTTGGCCTCGGGCTCGCCGATGCTCACGCGGATGCCGTCGCCGGCGAACGGGCGCACCAGCAGCCCGGCCGCCGACGCCTCGGCGGCGCGCGCCGTCGTGGCCTCGCCGAAGGGGAACCACACGAAGTTGGCGTGCGACTCCGGCAGCTCCCAGCCCTGCGCGGCGAGCGCCTCCACCACCCGGGTGCGCTCGGCGACCAGCGCCTCCACCCGCGCGATCAGCTCCGTCTGCGCGGCGGGCTGCAGCGAGGCGATGGCGGCGCGCTGCGCCACGTGGGAGACGCCGAACGGCGTCGAGACGGCGCGGATGCCCGCCACGAGGCGCGGGGAGCCGACGGCGTAGCCGACCCGCAGCCCGGCCAGCCCGTAGGCCTTGGACAGGGTGCGCAGCAGCACCACGTTCTCGTGCCGGTTCATCACCTCGACACCGTCCGGCGCCTGCGGGTCGCGCACGAACTCCAGGTACGCCTCGTCGACGACGACGAGCACGTCGCTCGGCACCGCGGCGACGAACCGCTCGAGCTCGTCGCGGTGCACCACCGGGCCCGTGGGGTTGTTGGGCGTGCACACCAGCACCACCCGCGTGCGCGGGGTGACGGCGGCGGCCATCGCCGGCAGGTCGAGGCGGCCGGCGGCGTCGACGGGCACGGTGACGGCGGTGCCGCCCGCGACCGCGACGGCGATCGGGTAGGCCTCGAAGGACCGCCACGGGAACACCACCTCGTCGCCGGCGTCGACCACCGCCTGCAGGATGTGCGCCAGCACGGCGACCGACCCGTTGCCGACGACGACCTGCTCGCGCGAGACGCCCGCGTGCTCGGCGAGCGCCTCGACCAGCTCGCTCGCGTACATGTCCGGGTAGCGGTTGGCCTCGGCCGCGGCCGTGGCGATCGCCTCGAGCACGGACGGCAGCGGCGGGTACGGGTTCTCGTTCGACGACAGCTTCCACACCCGCTCCCCCGCGCCGGCACGGGCGCCGGGGACGTAGGGCGGCAGGGCCTCGACGGCGTCGCGCAGCGGCACGTGGCCGTGCGGCGGCGCGTGGACGGTCGCCTCGGGTGCGGACGTTGCGGGGGCGGACGTGGCGGTGGCGGGCGTGGCGGTGGTGGGCTCCTCGGGCACGGCCCCAGGATGCCACCGGTGCACCGCGGCGCGGCGCCGCCGCCGCCATCCGGCCCGGCCGTCGGCGCGCCGGGCGGGCTCCGGTGCCGTGGCCGGGCCCCGATGGCAGGATGCCGAGTGTGAACTTCGTCGTCCGCGTGCTCGTGACCGCGCTGGCCCTGTGGCTGACCAGCCTCATCGTGCCCGACCACGTGGAGATCGTGGGCGGCGAGTCGACCGGCGGCCGGATCGTCGCCGTCCTGGCGGTGGCGCTGGTCTACAGCCTGGTCAACCTGCTGGTGAAGCCGGTCGTCAGCCTCCTGTCGCTCCCGCTGTACATCCTCACGCTCGGGCTGTTCACCCTGGTCGTCAACGCCGCGATGCTGGGCCTGACGACGTGGATCACCGGCCGCGACTGGTTCTCGGGCCTGCCGGCCTGGGGCCTGGAGATCCACGGCGGGTTCTGGTGGTACGTCATCGCCGCCCTCATCGTGTCGGTGCTGCAGCTGGTCATCGGCGCGTTCGCCCCCAAGCGCGACTGACACGCCCGCGCCCGAGCGCGACCGTCCGAGGGCTCACGGCGGCGGGGCCACCGTGCCGGTGCGGCCCGGCGGTCCGAGCAGCGGCCCCAGACCCAGACCCAGACCCGGGAGCGGACCCGGCCCCGGGACGAGCGGGCCTGGCCTCGGGGCGAGCGGCCCGGGCAGGACGCGGCCCGTCGGTCCACGATCCGGCGCGGGCTCCGGTGCCGCCACGCGCCGCGCGGTGAAGAACCGGGTCGTCGACCCCTCGCCCTGCAGCAGCGGCTCGATGCGCCCGAGCACCCGTTCCACCGGAACGTTCCCCGACCCGCGCGCGGCCGCGAGCGTGCGCAGGTGCGTGGCCATCGCGTGCGCCCCGGCGACGCTGCCGCTCGCGGCCCGGTCGGCCGCCGACGGCGAGACCGCCAGGCGGCGCCCCACCGTCACGCGGTCGTGGGTGGCCGGGTTCTCCGGCGACGAGCGGCCGTCGAGGTTGCTGACCAGCTCCTCGTCGTTCTCGAGGTGCAGCACCGGCACGCCTCGGGGCGTGGTGAACGTCGCGGTGGGCGCCCCGGCCGTCACGACCCCGCCCACCCGGTACCGCGCCCGGAACGCCGGCGACGCCGCGAGCGTCGTCGCCGCGATGCCGCCGAGGCTGTGGCCCACAAGCACCACGGGCTCGTCCGGCCCCACGCCCGCGCGCTCCATCGCCGCGGTGACGGCCACGGTGACGTCGGCGGCCTCCTGCGCCATGAGGTCGACGTCCGTGACGGCGTCGAAGGGGTGGTCGGGCGGCCACGGCCGCTGGGTCCCCGGCACGAGCACCACCCACGAGTCGGGACCCTCGGCGTGCTGCACGCGCTCGACGGCGAGGGTGCCCTGGGGCGCGCCCGCCGCGGGCCGCACGCCTGCCCCGCCCGGCTCGCCGCCCCCGGCGCTCGAACCCGCCGGGAGCCCGCTCCCCCACGGGTAGAGGTCGGCCGTGCGGGCCAGCGCCTCGTCGACGGTGCCCGACGGCGCGGCCGCCCACGGGGGCGGCGCGGCGTCGCCCGGACCGCGCGGCCCGAACGGGTCGCGCAGCCGCACCTGCGTCGCCGGCAGCAGGGCGTGCACCAGGGTGCTGAGCACGCGGGCACCGCCGGTGACGGACACGTCGCCTCCCGACAGACCCGGCGCGCCGAGCGCGACGCCGGCACCGGCGCCCGCGACCAGCTCGTCCGTGACGGGCGCCGCACCCCGCACGAGGGTCTCCGCCGGCGAGCCGCCGCCGAGCCGCGCCGCCACCCACGCCAGGCCACCGAGCGTCGCGGCGTCGACGCCGCCGCGGACCAGGCCGACGACCGGGACCGCCGCCGCCAGGAACCCGGTGGTGAACCCCTCGACGGCGACCACGGCGCCGGCCACCCGCTCGACCACCGACTCCGCGTGCTCGTACAGGCCGGCGGCCGTCAGCAGCCGGTCGCCGAGCCGCTCGCACTCCCCGGCGCGCTCCCGCAGCCGCCGCGCCAGGTCACCCGCCGTGTCAGCGAGGCGTCGGCGGCGGGCGAGCGCGTCCGGCGCCGGCGGCACCTCGCCCACCCCGGGCAGCGCCCACACGGCCCCCTCGGCACCGTCCGCCGCCGCGGCGCACCGGAACGCGGCAGCGCGGAGGGCGTCGGCCGCCGCGCCGAGCCGGACGGCCGCCGCGCGCACCGCCGCGGCGTCCACCCCGGTGAGGGCGGCACCGCCGACGACGACCAGCGTGTCCTCGACGTCGCTCACCACGGCGCCCCCGTCGCGACGGCGAGCGCCGCGACGTCGTCGCGCAGCCGCCCGAGCGACTCCTCCAGGGCGCGCCGGAACCGGTCGGCCGCCGTCGACTCCCAGTCGACCGCGTGCGCCCGGCCGGCGTCCGCCCGCGCCGCCGCCGCGTCGTCCAGGGCCCGGCGCAGCAGCCCGACGGCGTCGGCGACCAGCGTCGCGCCCGCCTCGCCACCCGACCCGCCTCCGCCCAGCGCCATGCCCTGCCCCCTGCGTCGTCCCGTCCGGCCCCTCGGACGCTACGGAACCGCCGACCGGTGCCCGCCCTCCGCGCGGCCCGCAGTGGACCAGCACGCCGCACGGCGCGCTGTGGACGGTCTCGGGCCCGCCGTCTCCCGCCGGCCCGACCCGGCGCGCGGTGCCACGGCCCGCACGCCGGACGCGCCCGCCCGGCCGACGGGCCCCGTGGGAGAATCGCGGCGTGAGTGCTGCCGCCCCCTCCCCCGTGACCCCCACGTCCTCGACGGCCGGCCCGGCCACCACGAGCGACCGCGTGAACCTCGCCGACGTCACCCCGCCGATCGCGCTCGGACCGCTGGACGGTCGCTACCGCGCCGCGGTCGCGCCGCTGGTCGACCACCTCAGCGAGGCCGCGCTGAACCGCGCCCGCATCCACGTCGAGGTCGAGTGGCTCGTCACGCTGTGCAACGGCGTCGACGGCGTGGCCACGCCCGTGGTCCCCGGCGCGCCGGCGCTCACCGACGAGGAGGTGGCGTACCTGCGCGCCGTCCCGGCGACCTTCGGCGCCGCCGAGATCGCCGAGCTCGCCGAGATCGAGCGCGAGACCGTGCACGACGTCAAGGCGGTCGAGTACTTCATCAAGCGCCGCATCGCCCGCGCGCCGGAGGTGCTCGGCACGACGAACCTGCCGGCCGCGAGCGAGCTGGTGCACTTCGCGTGCACCTCGGAGGACATCAACAACCTCTCCTACGCGCTCATGGTGCAGGGCGCGGTGCGCGACGTCTGGCTGCCCGCCGCCACGGCGCTGGCCGACCAGATCGCCGACATGGCCCGCGAGCACGCGGCCGTGCCGATGCTCAGCCGCACGCACGGCCAGCCGGCCACGCCCACCACGATGGGCAAGGAGCTCGCGGTGCTCGCCCACCGCCTGCGCCGCCAGCTGCGCCGCGTCGCCGGCGCGGAGTTCCTGGGCAAGCTCAACGGCGCCACCGGCACCTACGGCGCCCACGTCGTCGCCGTGCCGGGCGTCGACTGGCCGGCCGTCTCCCGCGCGTTCGTCGAGGGCCTCGGCCTGACGTGGAACCCGCTGACGACCCAGATCGAGTCGCACGACTGGCAGGCCGAGGTCTACGCCGACGTGGCCCGGTTCAACCGCATCCTGCACAACCTGGCCACCGACGTGTGGACGTACATCTCGCTCGGGTTCTTCACGCAGATCCCGGTCGCGGGCGCCACCGGCTCCTCGACCATGCCGCACAAGGTCAACCCGATCCGGTTCGAGAACGCCGAGGCCAACCTCGAGATCTCGTGCTCGCTGCTGGACACCCTCGCCGCCACGTTGGTCACCAGCCGCCTGCAGCGCGACCTCACCGACTCCACCACCCAGCGCAACGTCGGCCCGGCGTTCGGCCACTCGCTGCTGGCGATCGACAACGTGCGCCGCGGCCTGCGGGCGCTGGCCGTCAACGCCGACCTCATGGCCGGCGACCTCGACGCCAACTGGGAGGTGCTGGGCGAGCCGATCCAGTCCGCGATGCGCGCCGCCTCCGTGGCCGGCGTGCCCGGCATGGAGAACCCCTACGAGCGGCTCAAGGAGCTGACGCGCGGCCAGCGCGTGGACGCCGCGCGCATGCGCGAGTTCGTCGCCGGCCTGGGTCTGCCCGACGACGTCGCCGAGCGCCTGCAGGCGCTCACGCCGGCGTCGTACACCGGCCTGGCCGAGCGCCTCGTGGGCGACCACCTGGCCTGAGCCACCGGCCCCGCACGTCGAGAGCCGGCGCCCCCTCGTGGGGCGCCGGCTCTCGTCGTCGTGGGGCGGCACCCCCGGCGGACCAGGGTCGTTCCCGGGGGTTCCCCCGATGTCCCTCGGCACCCACCTCCGGTTGTCTGGGCCGCGGCGCGCCGGCCTCGGACCGGCGCCCACCGGTGCACAGATCGGAGAACGAGAGATGAGCACGACCCGTCGAGGCGTTCGCGCGGCGCCGAGCTGGCACCGGCCCCTCATGCTGCTCTCCGCCGCGATGGCCGCGCTGGCCGTGGTGTGCGTGGTCGGGCTCGTGGCCGACGACCGGGAGCTGCTCGGAGCGCCGATCTGGCTCAAGCCGCTCAAGTTCTCGGTCTCGCTCGCCCTCTACGGCACGACCTGGGCGTGGCTGATGTCGCTGCGGCCGCGGCCGTCGCGGCTGCTGTGGTGGGCCGGGACGGTGATCGCGGTGGCGGCGGCCGTCGAGATGCTGGTCCTCGTCGGTCAGGTCGTGCGCGGCCGGGCCAGCCACTTCAACACCAGCACCCCCTTCGACGCGGCGCTGTTCTCGCTCATGGGCCTGACCATCATGGTGCTCTGGGTGGCGACCCTGGTCGCCGCGCTGCTGCTCGCCTTCCACCGGCTGGCCGACCGCCCGGGCCGGTGGGCCGTCCGCTGCGGCATGGTGATCTCGTTGGTCGGGCTCGCCCTCGGCGGCCTCATGATCGGCAACGCTTCCGGCGTCGAGGGGCTCACCGGCGCGCACAGCGTCGGGGTCGCCGACGGCGGCCCGGGGATGCCGGTCACCGGCTGGAGCACGACCGGCGGCGACCTGCGGGTCCCGCACTTCGTCGGCATGCACGCCCTCCAGCTGCTGCCGCTGGTCGCGCTGGGGCTCCAGGTGCTGGCAGGGCGCCTCCCGCGCCTCGCCGAGGAGCGCGTGCGGACCCGCCTCGTCCTGGTCGCCGCCGGCGGCTACGCGGGGCTGACCGCGCTGGTCACCTGGCAGGCCCTGCGCGGCCAGCCGCTGGTCGCCCCCGACGGCGCCACCCTGGCCGCGGCCGGGCTGCTGCTGGTCGCCGTCGTCGCCGGGGCGCGGTGGTCCGTCCGGCCCGACCGGCGGGCAGCGGCGCCGGCCTGACCGCCGGTCGGCGCCGGGCGCGGTCAGCGCCGCACGCCGAGCGTGTCCTTGCGGTCGCCGTCCCAGTCGCCCACCAGCACGGCGTCGCCCGCCCGGCCGTAGCGGAACGTCACCTCTGCCGCGCCGTTCGCCGAGGTGTTGGTCACCAGGAACTCGGTGCCGCGGCGCATTCCCAGGGTGTCCTCGCCGTCGCCGTCCCAGTCGCCCACCAGCACGACGTCGCCCGCCCGGCCGTAGTAGAACGTCGTGTCCGCCTCGCCGCCGCGGGTGGTGTTGGCCAGGAGGTACTGCTTGCCGCGGCGGACGCCCAGGGTGTCCTTGCCGTCGCCGTCCCAGTCGCCCACCAGCACGACGTCGCCCGACGTGCCGTAGTAGAACGTCGTGTCCGCCTCGCCGCCCGTGGTGCCGTTGGTGAGGAAGTACTGCTTGCCGCGGCGCACCGCGAGGCTGTCCTTGCCGTCGCCGTCCCAGTCGCCCACCAGCACGACGTCACCGGGCCGGCCGTAGGTGAACACGACGTCCGCGTCGCCGCCCGTGGTGCCGTTGGTCAGGTAGTACGTGTTCCCGCGGCGCACCGCCAGGGTGTCCTCGCCGTCGCCGTCCCAGTCGCCCACCAGCACGACGTCCTCGGGCAGGCCGTAGTCGAACGTGACGTCGGCCTCGCCGGCGCGCAGCGCGTTGCTCAGGTGGTACGTGCGCCCCGGGATCCGGCCCGAGACCGACAGCGTCGCCCTGGCCGTGGCCGCCGACTGGTAGCTCGCCGCCGCGCCGGACGGCGTGTACGTCACCGTCACGGTGCGCTTCCCGGCCGTCGTCAGGCGCGGCAGGGTGATGGTCGCGCGGCCGCCGGCGGAGGCCGCGAGGGTGGTGGTGACCGTCTTGCCGTCGACCGTCGCCCTCAGCGTCCCGGTGGACGCGCCCGTCGTGGCGGAGCTGACGGTGACCGTGACCGTCGGGGCCTTCGTCGTCACGGCCGCCGGCACGCTCAGCCCGAGCGCCGTCGACGTCGCGACGTAGCCGGTGGTGCTGCCGGTGGCCGCGTTGAGGGCCACGTACATCCAGCCGTCCTGCGCAGGGCGCAGCTGGTACAGCCGCTCGCCCTGGCCGCGGGTGGCGATGACCGACGAGCCCGTGGAGGGCGACTTGCGCACGTTGACGCCGCCTGCGGCGCCCACGGTCCTGGTCGTGTACGTCCACGTCGGGCCGATGTACGTGTTCGACACCCAGCCGGTGCGGCTTCCTGCCGTCACGCGGACCCACAGGCCCGTGTCGTCCGCGTCCCCGGCCGTGGACGTCATGCGCGTGTTGGCCGGCAGCACGGCGAGGGAGGAGTAGCCCGTGCCGGGACCGCTGCGGAGGTTGAGGTTGACGTTGTTGTAGTACGTGCACGCCCGCACGGTGGGCTTGGCCGACACCGAGGTCGCGCCGGCGGTGAGGTCGGCGCCGTGCTCACGCATCCAAGCGTTGGGGTCAACATGCTTCGTACCACCTCGGCTCCACGTGCCGGAGTGAACCTCGAAGTGCAGGTGCGGGCCAGTAGCGGTGCCCGACATCCCAACGTCCGCGATGTGCGCACCCTTTGCCACCGTCGCACCGACACGAACCTTCACGCCGTCCCGGAGATGGGCGTACACGGTGCTGAATGTCGCGCCATTGACAGAGTGTCGGATTGCTACAACGTTGCCGAGACCGCCACCCGAGGGGCCAGCGAAAGTCACGGTGCCAGCAGCGACTGCGTATACGGCCGTCCTCTCGGGCGCCGACAGGTCCTGGCCCTTGTGGAAGGTCGAGGCGCCGCGGGTGGGCATGCAGCGCGGCCCGTACCAGGAGACGATCCGGTACGTCTTGTCGTTCAGCGGGCGCCGCGCCGTGAACGCCGCGGCTGCGACGGCGGCACGGGCGGCAACCCGCGGCTCGCTCGGCTCCGCCTCCGGGGCCGAGGAGCCGCTGGGCTCCGGGGCCGGCTGCTCGCTCGCCGCCGGCGGGAGCTCCGGTGCCGCGCTCGCCGTCGGGCTCGCCGTCGGGCTCGGCGCCGGGCTCGGCGGCGGGCTCGGCGCCGGGGTGGCGGTCGTGGTCGGATCGGTGGCGTCGGTCGCGGCGGCGGCCGGCACGGCGGCACCACCCACGACGACGGACACCGCGAGGACGATCCCGAGAACCTTGCGCACTGCCACACACCCCTAGGACGACAGGTCGGTCCGGTGTCGACGGACCTGTCCCTCCACTCGGCCGCCGCGTGGCGATGTTGAGCGGCGCGGGCGACCGTCGCCCCGTGAACCTGTCCGATGACGGGTGAATTGGCCTGCCTCGGCACGCCGCCCGGCGTGACCGCTCGCCGCCGTGGCGCAAATCTTCCCCGCGGCGACAAAGTGTGAAAGTCTTCACCTCGTCGCGAGAAAGGCCTCGCGACGCCCTTCGCAGACCCCTGCACGTCTCACCCCTGGCACCCCCCGCCCCAGGAGGCACACGTGAACCGTCACCCCCGGCCGCTCGACGGCCCGGCCGCACCGGCAGCGTCGCCGCGCGGCTCGCTCAGGCCGGCCGCCGGCGCCTCGTCCCTCGACCGCCGCGGCTTCCTCACCCTCGCCACCGCCGGCGTCGCCGGCTCCGCCCTGTCCGTCACGATCGGCTCGATGACCCCGGCCGCGGCCGCGGTCCCCGGCGCCGCGACCTCGGCGTCCGCCGGCGCCCGCAAGCGTGAGCTGCGGGCGATGTGGATCGCCTCGGTGGTCAACATCGACTGGCCCTCCCGCACCGGCCTGAGCGCCGACCAGCTCAAGGCCGAGCTGGTGCGCTGGTTCGACGTGGCCGTGCAGCACCGGCTCAACGCGGTGTTCGTGCAGGTCCGCCCCACGGCCGACGCGTTCTGGCCCAGCCCGCTGGAGCCGTGGTCGCAGTACCTCACGGGCCGGCAGGGCGGCGACCCGGGCTTCGACCCGCTCGCCTTCATGGTGGCCGAGGCGCACGCGCGCAACCTCGAGATCCACGGCTGGTACAACCCGTACCGCGTGTCGATGCAGGCCGACCCCGCCCAGCTGCTGCCCACGCACCCGGCGCGGCAGCACCCGGACTGGGTGTGGGCGTACGGCGGCAAGCTGTACTTCGACCCGGGCATCCCCGCCGCGCGCGAGCACATCTACGCCGCGATCCTGCACTCCGTCGAGAACTACGACCTCGACGGCGTGCACTTCGACGACTACTTCTACCCCTACCCCGTCGCCGGGCAGACGCTGCCGGACGCGGGCACCTACGCCGCCCACGGCGCGGGCTTCGCCAGCATCGAGGAGTGGCGGCGGCACAACGTCGACACGTTCGTCCGGACGATCTCCGAGCGGATCAAGGACACCAAGCCCTGGGTCAAGTTCGGCATCTCGCCGTTCGGCATCTGGCGCAACAAGGGCACCGACCCGCGCGGCTCGGACACCAACGGCTCGCAGTCGTACGACGCGCAGTTCGCCGACACCCGCAGGTGGGTGCTCGAGGGCTGGCTCGACTACATCAACCCGCAGGTCTACTGGCAGTTCGGCCTCGCGGTGGCGGACTACCTCAAGCTCGTGCCGTGGTGGGCCGAGCTCGCCGCGCAGTCCGGCACCCACCTGTACATCGGCGAGGCCCTGTACAAGGTGACCTCGGGGGTGTTCACGGACCCCGCCGAGCTGACCAAGCACGTGGCGTACTGCCACGAGGTCGACGCCGCCGGCACCCCCGTGCACGGCAACGTCTGGTACTCGGCCGTTCACGTCCCGCAGGACGTGAACGGCGCCTTCTCGCGCATGGCGGCCGACCACTACGCGCACCCGGCGCTCGTCCCGGCGATGGGCCACCTGCCGGCCACCGGCGTCCGCGTGCCCGTGCTGGCGTCGGCGAAGCCGACGGGCGGCGGGACCGCCCTGCACTGGAACGACGCCGGCCCGCGCCGGACGGCGGCCACGTCGTTCGCCGTCTACCGCGTCGAGGGCCGGCACGGCGCGATCGACGTCGCCGACCCGACGCACCTGGTCGCCACGGTGCGCAGCACCGGCGACGTCGAGCAGCGCTGGACCGACACCACGGCCGCGCCCGGCACGGCGTACACCTATGCCGTCACCGCGCTCGACCGGGTGTGGAACGAGACCGCCCCGAGCCGCGTCAGGCACACCTGACACGGCGCGGGCGGCACCGTCAGGGGTGGCGGTGCTCACGCCGTCCGTAGCGACGGCGGACGACGGCGGCGGCGTGCGCGCACTGGGGGCGCACGCCGCCGTCGTCGCACGTCAGAGCGGTGCGGCGCCGCGGCGCACGACGCCCGGGCGCCGCCCCCGGCACGCGCCGCCGGGCCCCGCGCCGGGCCGCCGGGCCGGCCGCGGCGCCCGGGTGCGTGGCTTACGCTGTCGCAGCCGCCGGCCGTGGCATGCCGGGATCGCGCAGCCGTGACAGCAGCCGTGACAGGAGCCCCGAAGGATGACCCGAACCCGTGCCCGCGGCACGGCCGTGGCGCTCGCCGCGGTGCTCGTCGCGGCGCTGGCCGCCGCCGGCGCGCTCGGCTGGTTCTTCCTCCCCCGCGTCCTCGGCCCGGACGCCGCTGCGGCGCCCTCGCCCTCCGCCTCCGCCTCCGCCTCCGCGAGCGCGAACCTGAGCAAGGGCGACGGGCCCACCGCGGTGGTGGCCTGGACCGCAAGCCCGGACCGCGTGCGCGGCGACGTCGTCGGGCGGACGGTGCGCAACCTGGTGCGGGCCACCACCGCCGGCAGCGACGTCCGGGTGGGCCTGTCGAACGCGTTCGGGACGACGCCGGTGACCTTCCAGGCCGTCCACCTGGGCGTGTCGGCCGGCGGGGCCGCCCTGGCGCCCGGCAGCGACGCGCAGGTCACGTTCTCCGGCGCGCGGTCGGTCACCGTGCCGCCCGGGTCCCGCGTGCTGAGCGACCCGGTCGACCTCGCCGTGACCGCGGGCTCCACGCTGGCCGTCAGCGTGCTGGCCGCCGGCGACCCGGGCGCCGTCACGGGGCACCGCCTCGCGCAGACCACCAGCTACGTCTCGGAGCCCGGCGACGCGACCACCGACGTCACGGGCGCGGCGTACACCGGGACGACGGCGAGCTGGTTCTGGGTGGACTCCCTGGTGGTGGACGCGCCGGCGGAGGGCACCGTCGTCGCCCTCGGCGACTCCATCACGGACGGCAACGGCTCGACGCCGGGCACCGACTCGCGCTGGCCCGACCAGCTGGCCGAGCGCCTCGGCACCACCCCCGGCGCGCCGGACCTCGCCGTGGCCAACCAGGGCATCTCCGGCAACCGGCTGCTCGCCGACGGCACGGGCACCAGCGCCCTGGCACGCCTCGACCGCGACGTGCTGGCCGTGCCCGGCGTGCGCACCGTCGTCGTGCTGGAGGGCATCAACGACATCGGCAGCGGCCTGGTGACCGACGCCGACGCGCTCGTCGCCGGGTACCGGCAGGTCATCGCCCGCGCGCACGCCGCGGGGGTCTGCGTGGTGCTCGGCACGCTGACGCCGTTCGAGGGCGCCCGGTACTGGACGCCGGAGCGGGACGCGGTCCGCGAGCAGGTGAACGCGTGGATCCGCACCAGCGGCGAGGCCGACGCCGTCGTCGACTTCGACGCCGCCGTGCGCGACCCGAGCGCCCCGCAGCGGCTGCTGCCGGCGTACGACCCGGGCGACCACCTGCACCTCAACGACGCGGGCTACGGCGCGATGGCCGCGGCCGTGGAGCTCGACGAGCTGACCTGCGGGGACTGAGCAGGGCGCCAGCGGGGAGCGAGCGGGGAGCCAGCGGGGAGCGAGCGGGAGCGAGCCGAGCGGGGGCGCCGTCGTCAGCGGTCGACCGGCAGGCCCCGCTGCTCCCAGGCGAGCATGCCGCCGTCGAGGTTCGTCGCGTCATAGCCGACGCCGTCGGCGAGGAACTGCGCGGCGCGTGCCGAGCGGCCGCCGCTGCGGCAGACGACGTAGACCGGCGCGTCCGGGTCCAGCTCGCCGTAGCGGACGGGCAGCTCGCCGAGCGGGATGTGCACGGCGCCCGGCGCGTGGCCGGCGTCCCACTCGTCCTGCTCGCGCACGTCGAGGAGCGTGGTGCCGTCGGGGACCGGTGCCGCGGGGTCGAGGTCGTGGACGTCGACGGTGGGCACCTCGGGCTGCATGGGCGGGAACATGCCTGCAGCCTAGGCAACGCCGCCGGCTGCCCGTCACGGGCGGCATGGACGGCTCGGGCGGGAGGTGCGAGCGGGTACCGGGTCCACCAGGCTCGACGCATGGTCTACGAGCACGACGGACAGCAGCACACGCCCAAGGCGGCCGGCCAGGGCGGCACCCCCGACCCCGACCCGGCGACCTCGGCGACCGGGGGCGGCAGCGGCCCCGGCGGCGGCGTCGAGCCGGGCGAGACCCCGCCGGACTCCGGCCAGGTCAGCGCCCCGCAGGGCCACGAGGAGCACGGGCCGGCGCGGGCGGTGCCGTGGCTGTGGGTGGGCGGCATCGCCGTCGTGGCGGTCGCCGTGGCGCTGATCTTCGTCGGCTACGCGACGGGGCTGTGGACCTGACGGCCGGGCGCTGAGCGCCGCCTCGACCGGCCGCCCCCTGGCGCGGTCGCACGGCATCACCCGGGCATCATCCGGGCATCATCCGGCGTCGTGCCGCGGCGGCGGGCGGAAGTAGTCGGCCGCGAGCTGGCCGACGACCCCCAGGACGAGCAAACCCACGGCCGGCCACAGCGCCAGCGGGCCCAGCGCCGCCCGCACGTCCCACCCCCACGCCGGGCCGAACAGCCCGACCAGCAGCCAGGCCGCGCCCGCCAGCACGCCGGCGTAGAGGACCGGCCCGGCCTTGCGCGCCGTGCGCGGCCCGGGCACCAGGGTGTCGGCGTACTGCTCCGGGCTGCCGAGCTCCCGCCGGAGGCCGGCGTCGTCCAGGCGGCGGCCCGCGGTCCTGCGGAGCACGTCGGCGACGAGCTCCTCGGACGCACCGCGCGCCCGCAGCGCCATCGTGAGCCTGCGTACGTAGGTCACGCCGGCCTCCTTCACCTGCCGCGCCGTACCGGTCCCCGCCCTCGCAGCATGCCGCGCGAGGGCCGGCCCCGGCCACCCCACCGCTGGGCAGAAAGCCGCGTCTCACATAGTGGTCCCACTATGTGAGAAATGCCGCCAGATCGTTGCCGCCCCCCGACGGCGTCCCTACCTTCCGGGGCACTCGACCGCCCGACCGCACCCGCGGACGGCGCTGGTGACCCGTGCCGCACCGGAAGAAGGACTCCCATGTCACGCTCTCAGCCTCGCTCCGCGAGCCGCCCCCTCGTAACCGCGACGGCGCTCACGATGGTCGCCGCGCTGAGCGCGTGCTCCAGCGGCGCGGCAGCCGGTGGCGGTGGCGCGCCCCTCGACGGCGGGACGATCGTCTACGGCCACCAGCAGGAGCCGGAGTGCGTCGTCGGCGGCTGGATCGAGCAGGCGTACCTCAGCTACCAGGTGCTCGACTCCCTGACCTCGCTCGGCGAGGACGGTGCGGCCGTGCCGTGGCTCGCCGAGAGCTGGGAGGCGTCCGACGACGGCCTGACGTGGACCTTCCACCTCAAGGAGGGCGTGCGGTTCACCGACGGCACGGCCCTCACGGCCGGCGTCGTGGCCTACAACTTCGACTGGTGGGTCGCCGACGGCGGCAACAGCACCGCACGCGCGTGGCTCACCCCGTACTACGGGTCGGCCGAGGCGGTCGACGACACGACGCTCGTGCTGCACCTGACCGCGCCGTACCCGCGGCTGGCCGAGACGGTCGCGCAGGGCTACTTCGGCATCCAGTCGCAGCAGGCGCTCGAGACGCGCAGCGAGGCGGAGAACTGCGAGGCCCCGGTCGGCTCGGGCGCGTTCGTCGTCGAGGAGTGGAACCGCGGCCAGAACATCGTCCTGGCCCGCAACGACGACTACACCTCGTGGCCGGCGAACGCCCGCCACGAGGGCCCGGCCAAGGTGGAGAAGGTCGACTGGCGCTTCGTGCCCGACGCGACCACGCGGACCGCGTCGCTGCGCTCCGGGGAGACGGACGCGATCTACGACGTGCCCGCCGTCGAGTGGGACTCCGTCGGCGAGGCCGGGTTCGAACGGCTCCGGTTCGTCACGCCGGGCCGCCCGCAGCAGCTGTCCTTCAACACCAAGCAGGGGCCGTTCACGGACGAGGCGGTGCGCAAGGCGTTCGCCTACAGCCTCGACCGGCAGCAGATCGTCGAGACCATCGGCCGCGGGCTCATCCCCTACGAGGGCAACGGCGCGGTGAGCCGGTCCACCCCGGGCTACAGCCAGGCCGCCGCCGGCGCCTACTCCTACGACCCCGCCGAGGCGGACCGCCTCCTGGACGAGGCCGGCTGGACGGAGCGCGACGCCGACGGCTTCCGCACCAAGGACGGCGAGCGCCTGCACGTGGTGCTGCCCTACGGCGCCGGCTCGATCGTCAACGCCGACGGCGCCGCGATCCTCCAGGGCGTCAAGGAGCAGGCCAAGGCGGTCGGCTTCGACGTCGAGCTCGTGCCGGTGCCGCGCAGCGAGCTGCTCGCGGGCGCGTACACGAAGCCCGACGAGCGCGACCTGCAGGTGGGCTACTGGACGTCGGTCACGGCGGGGATCCTGTGGATCACCTGGCGCTCGGACACCCCCGAGGCGCCCAACGGCTCCAACGGCGCCTTCTACGCCGACGCCGACCTGGACGCGCTGATCCTCGAGGCCAACTCCGAGCCCGACGTCGAGCGCCAGGAGGAGCTGTACCGGCAGGCACAGGAGCACATCGCCGACCGGGCGCTGTCCATCGGCCTGTACGACCGGCTCTCCACCCTCGCCGTGGCGCCGCACCTCAAGGACGTGTGGCAGGAGCACGCACAGGGGGGACCGGTCTTCCATGACGCGTACCTCGTGGGCTGAGCCCGTCCTGCGCCGCGTCACCGGCCGCCTGGTCTGGGCGCTGCTGGTGCTCTGGGGCACCGCGAGCCTGACCTTCCTGGCCCAGGCCGCCCTGCCGGGCGACCGCGCCACCGCCATCCTCAACGTGCGCACCGGCAACGCCGAGGCCCGCACGGAGGCCGAGCTCGCGCCGATCGTCCGGGAGTACGGGCTCGACCGCCCGCTGCTCGTCCAGTACGCCGACCACCTGGCGGCCCTGCTGCGCGGCGACCTCGGCACCTCCTACCAGCAGCACCGGCCCGTCGTGGAGGTGATCGCGGACCAGCTCGGCGCCACCGTGGCCCTGGCCCTCGTCGCCGTCGTCCTGGCCTGGGTGCTCATGGTGGCGTGGGCGCTGCTGACCGCCGGCCGCGGCCGGCTCGTCGGCGGCGCCGGCCGCCTGGTCGAGGTCGTCACCGCCGGGCTGCCGCACTACTGGCTCGGCGTCATCCTGCTGCTCGTCCTCGCGCTGCGGCTCGGGTGGTTCCCCGTCATCGGCGGTACTGGGGCGGCCGGGATGCTGCTGCCCGCCCTCACGCTCGCCGTGCCGCTGGCCGGGTTCCTCGGCCAGGCCACCCGCACCGAGCTGGAGCGGGCGCTGGGCCAGCCGTTCGTGCTGTCCGCCCGGGCCCGCGGCATGGGCGACACCGCCGTGCGCGTGCACCACGTGCTGCGGCACGCCCTGCTCCCCGCCGTCAGCCTGTCCGGCTGGGCGCTCGGTGCGGCGCTGTCCGGCAGCGTCGTGGTCGAGCAGGTCTTCACCCGCCCGGGCATCGGCCAGGTGCTGGTCAACGCCGTCGGCTCGCAGGACCTGCCGATCGTCGTCGGCGTCGTGGTCCTGGTCGCCGTGTTCTACGTCGTCGCCAACCTGCTCGTCGACCTCGCCTACCTGGTGGTCGACCCGAGGCTCCGGAGGCCCGCATGACCGCTCTCGACCCGGGCGCGCCCGCCCCGACGGCGCCCGCCGCCCCCACGGCGCGCGGGCCCCGACCGCCCCGCACCCTCGACCGGCTCGCCCGCACACCCGCGGGGCCGGTGCTCGCCGTCGTCGTCCTGGCGGCGTTCGGCCTCGCGGCGGTCGCCCCGGGGCTGCTGGCCACGCATGACCCGTTCGCCCTGGACTACCCGGCGGCGCTGCAGGGCCCCTCGGCCGCGCACTGGTTCGGCACCGACGAGTCGGGCCGCGACCTGTACAGCCGCGTCGTGCACGGCACGCGGGAGTCGCTCGCCATCGGCCTGGGCGCCGCGGCCGTGAGCCTCACGGCCGCGGTGCTGCTGGGCGCGGTCGCCGGGCTCGCCCCGCGGCCGGTGGCCCGCAGCGTCGACTGGTTCCTCGAGGTGCTGTTCGCCTTCCCGTCGCTGCTCCTGGCGCTGCTGCTCATCGCCGTCGTCGGCCCGTCGGCCGCCACGCAGGCGGTCGCGGTCGGCGTGGGCACCGCCCCCGGCTACGCCCGGATGGTGCGCGGCCAGGTGCTGCAGGCCAAGGGCTCGGCGTACGTGGAGGCCGCGGTCGCGCTGGGCCACCCGCGGGCGCGCATCGTGCGGGCGCACGTGCTGCCCAACGCGCTGCGCCCGCTCGTGGCGATCTTCGCGCTGTCCGTGGGCCAGTCGATCGTGTGGGCCTCCGGCCTGTCGTTCATCGGGCTGGGCGTGGCTCCGCCCTCGCCGGAGTGGGGCGCCCTGCTCGACGCCGGCCGCACCTACATCACCCAGGCGGGCTGGCTCACCGTGATCCCCGGCCTGGTCGTCGTCCTGCTGTCGCTCGCCGCCACCACGGTCGGGCGCCACCTGCAGCAGGCCCTGGAGCAGGGGGAGCACGCATGAGCACCGTCCAGACCACCCTTCAGACCGTCGCCGCCCCCGCGGCCCCGGCCGCCGGCACCCGCGCGGCCGGCGTCGCGGCCGCGCCGGACGCCGCCGTCACCGCCGCGTCCCCCGCGCCGCGGCTCGCCGTGACGGACCTGCGCGTCGCCTTCGACACCAGCCGCGGCCGGCGCGAGGTCGTCCACGGCGTGTCCTTCGAGCTCGCCGCCGGCGAGTGCCTCGCCGTCGTCGGCGAGTCCGGGTCAGGCAAGTCGGTGACCGCCCGCAGCCTCGTGGGCCTGCCCGGGCCGGGCGCCGTCGTGCGCGCCGAGCGCCTCGAGGTGCACGGCCGCGACCTGCGTGCCGCGACCGACCGGCAGTGGCGGGCCGTGCGCGGCGCCCAGGTGGGGTTCGTCCTGCAGGACGCGCTCGTCGCGCTCGACCCGCTGCGGCCGGTCGGCAAGGAGATCGCCGAGGCGCTGGCCCTGCACGGCGTGAGCGGGCGGACGGAGCGGCGGCGCCGCGCCGTCGCGCTGCTCGACCGGGTGGGCGTGCCGCGGGCCGCCGAGCGGGCGCGGCAGCGCCCCGACCAGCTCTCGGGCGGCCTGCGCCAGCGCGCCCTCATCGCGTCCGCGATCGCCCTGGACCCCGACGTCGTGATCGCCGACGAGCCGACGACCGCGCTCGACGTCACCGTGCAGGCCCAGGTGCTGGAGCTCCTGCGGGCCACGAAGCAGCGTGGCGCCGGCGTGCTGCTCATCAGCCACGACCTCGCCGTGGTCGCCGACCTCGCCGACCGCGTCCTGGTGATGAAGGACGGCCGCGTCCTCGAGGAGGGCACCCCGCAGGAGGTGCTGCGCGCGCCGCGGCACCCCTACACCCACGCGCTCGTCGCGGCCGTGCCCCGCCTCGAGACGCGGGGCCGCCCGCTCGTGCCCGGCGCGCCGGCGCTGCCGCCGCGCGCCGCGGCGTCCGCCGGTCCGGCGCCGGGCCCCGGCACAGGCACGGGCACGGGCCGCGGTCCTGTGCTGGAGGCCGAGGGGCTGGTCCGCCGGTTCCGCACGCCGGGCGGCGGCTCGCTGCTGGCCGTGGACGACGTGTCGTTCGCGCTGGAGCGCGGCGAGACGCTCGGCCTCGTCGGGGAGTCAGGCTCCGGCAAGAGCACCACGGCGCGCATCGCGCTCGCCCTCGAGCGCGCCGACGCCGGCGAGGTCCGGCTGCTCGGCGGGCCGTGGTCGACGCTGGCCGAGGCGCGCCGGCGGGCGCTGCGGCGGCGCGTCGGCGTGGTCTCCCAGGATCCCCTGTCGACGTTCGACCCCCGCTGGAGCACCGGCCGCATCCTCGTGGACGCCGTGCCGCTGGACCGCTATCCCACGGTCGCCGCCCGGCGCGCCCGGGCGGCCGAGCTCGTCGCCCTCGTCGGGCTCGACGCGGCGGTGCTCGACCGCTTCCCCCTGCGGATGTCCGGCGGTCAGCGCCAGCGCGTGGCGATCGCCCGGGCGCTGGCCGGGGCGCCCGACGTCGTGGTCCTGGACGAGGCGGTCTCCGCCCTCGACGTGACCATCCAGGCGCAGGTGCTCGACCTGCTGGCCCGCCTGCAGCGCACCCTCGGCGTCAGCTACCTGTTCATCTCCCACGACCTGGGCGTCGTGGGCCACCTGGCGGACCGCGTGCTGGTCATGAAGGACGGCCGCGTCGTCGAGTCCGGCGCCGCCGAGCGGCTGCTGACCGCCCCCCACCACCCGTACACCCGCGAGCTGGTCGCGGCCGTGCCCGCTCTCGAACCCGCCCGCGATATTGCCCGCGGGCCCGCCACCACCGGAGGCCTCTCATGACGAACGAGCCCAAGAAGCTGATCCTCAACCTGTTCGAGATGGCCTGCGTCAGCCACATCACCCACGGGCTGTGGCGCCTGGAGGGCAACAACCGCCACCGGTTCGCCGACCTCGACTACTGGACCGAGCTCGCCGAGATCTGCGAGGACGGCGGCTTCGACGCCGTCTTCCTCGCCGACGTGGTCGGCACCTACGACGTGTTCCGCGACGGCCCCGAGACGGCGCTGCGCGAGGGCCTGCAGAACCCCGACCTCGACCCGCTGCTGCTCGTGCCCGCGATGGCGGCGGCGACCCGGCGCCTCGGCTTCGGCGTGACCTTCTCGACGACGTACGAGCCGCCGTTCGCGTTCGCCCGGCGCATGTCCACGCTGGACCACCTGACCCGGGGGCGGGTCGGCTGGAACATCGTCACCTCCTACCTGCCCAACGCCGCCCGCAACTTCGGCCTCGACGGCGAGATCCCGCACGACCGGCGCTACGAGCTCGCCGACGAGTACCTGCACGTGCTCTACAAGCTGTGGGAGGGCTCCTGGGACGACGGCGCCCTCGTCCACGACCGCGAGCGCGGCGTGGTCACCGACCCGGCCAAGGTCCGCTACATCGACCACGTCGGCGCGCACCACCGCGTGGCCGGGCCGCACCTGGTGCACCCCTCGCCGCAGCGCACGCCCGTGCTGTTCCAGGCCACCGGCTCGCCCGCGGGCTCGGCGTTCGCCGGCCGGCACGCCGAGGTCCTATTCACCGGCGGGCGCACCACGGAGCAGTTCCAGGCCGTCAAGCGGTCGGTGCAGGACGCAGCCGTGGCGCAGGGGCGCACCGAGGACTCGGTGCGGTTCGTCGTGCAGGCCGGCGTCATCACGGGGCGCACCCAGGAGGAGGCCGAGGACAAGTGGCGCCTCTACCGGGCGCACACGAGCCTCGACGGCATCCTGGCCCACCAGGGCCTGCCGGTGGACCTCACCGCCGCGCCGCGGGACATCACGGTCGCCGAGGCGGTCGCCCGCAGCGGCAAGGACGTGGGTCGCTCTCTAATGGTGCCGCTGGACCGGACCGTGGGCGAGGTGCTCGACGGCATCCGCGCCGGCAACCAGGAGCGGTTCTTCGTGGTCGGCACCCCCGACGTCGTCGCCGACGAGATCGAGCGGTGGCTCGACGTGGACGGGATCGACGGCATCAACCTGCGGCAGTACCACTCGTTCGGCACGGCGCAGGACTTCGCCGAGCTGGTCGTGCCGGAGCTGCGGCGCCGCGGGCGGCTGCCCGAGGCGGGCGAGCACACGGGCGCCACGCTGCGCGAGCGCATCTTCGGCCACCCCCGGCTGCCCGAGGAGCACGTCGGCACGCGCTACCGCGGCGGGGCGCACCTCGGCGCCGACACCGTGCCCGTCGCCGTTCCCGTCGCCGGGCCCGTCAGCGAGCCCGTCGCCGAGCCCGTCGCCGAGCCCGTCACCGTCTGACGGCCCCTGAGCCCCCTGAGCCCCCTGAGCCCTCGAGGAGGACCCATGCCCTCTCCCCACTCCCCCGCCGTCGTCGTGCTGTCCGGCAACCCCCGTCCCGGGTCGCGGACCCTCGGCGTGGCCGAGACCCTCGGCCTCCGCGTGGCCGACCTGCTGGGCACCGACGACGTCGTGACCATCGACCTCGCCGCCCTGGCCGGCCAGCTCTTCGCCGCCGACCGCCCCGCCGTCGACCGCGCCCGCGACCGGCTCGCCGGCGCGGCCGTGGCCGTCGTCGCGACCCCCGTCTACAAGGCGTCCTACACGGGCCTGCTGAAGTCGTTCCTCGACACGTACGGGCCGGACGGCCTGGCCGGCGTGGTGGCGGTGCCGCTGGTGGTGTCGGGCGACCCGGCGCACGCGCTCGCGGGCGAGGTGCACCTGCGCCCCCTCCTCGTCGAGCTCGGCGCGGTGGTGCCCGCGCGGTCGTTCACCGTGACGGAGGCGCAGCTGGCCGACCCGGCACCGGCGGTCGACGCCTGGCTGGACCGGTGGGCGGGCGCGCTCGCCCGCGCCGTCGGGGCGCCCGCGGCCGCGGGCGCGCCCGCGGTGACGGCGCCGGTCGGCGCGGGGGCGGGGGCCGCTCGATGACCGCCGAGCGGACGGGCCTGGCCGCCCTGGAGCGGCTGCTGACCGAGCACGACGAGCCGCACCTGACGCCCGAGGCGTTCAAGGCCGTGTTCCGCCGGCACCCCGCCGGCGTGGCCGTCGTCGCGCTGCTCGACGACGACGGCCCGGTCGGCTTCACGGCCACGTCCGTCATCTCGGTGTCGGCCGCGCCGCCGCTGCTGGCGTTCTCGGTCGCGTCCACCTCGTCGTGCTGGCCGGCGCTCTCGCGCACCCGCACCCTCGCGGTGAGCTTCCTCGCCGACGGCCAGGACGACGTCTCCGCCCGCTTCGCCACGCACGGCATCGACCGCTTCGCCGCCGGCGGGTGGACCGCGCTGCCGACCGGCGAGCCGGTCGTCGACGGCGCGGTCTCCTGGGTGCGGGCCCGCGTCGTGCAGCGCACGCCGGTGGGCGACAGCTACCTGGTGTCGCTGCGCGCCCTGGAGTCCGGGGTGGCCGAGGTCGAGGCGGGCGACGCGGCGTCGCCCCTCGTCTACCTCGACCGCACCTATCACCGGCTGGGCGAGGACACCGCCATCTGACCGGCCGCCACCTGGCCGGCCGTCCCGGGCCGCCGCCGCGCCGCGCCGCGCGGTGCGCGGCCCGGGGCTTCCGGTGGGGCCGCCGGCGCCGGTGCGACCGCCGTCGGCGCACCGCCCGCGGCCGGCAGCCCGAGGGCCGTGCGCAGCGTCGTCGCGGCGACCGGAGCGACCTCCCGGCGCAGGCCGGCCACCTCGAGCGCGGGCATGGCCTGGTCGACGATCGCGTCGAGGTCGGGGCCCAGGGACGACGGGCGCAGCACGAAGCCGTCGACCGCGCCCACCTCCCGCCACGCGCCGACCAGGTCGGCGAACCCGCCGGCCGTCCCGGCGAAGACCAGCGCCCCGTGCGCCACCCCGGGCCCCTCGAGCGTCTCCACCAGCTCGAGGCGCGCCTGCGCGCTCGCCCGGTCCGCCGACAGCACCACGTAGGCGTCGGCGAGCACCCGCGGCGGCACGTCGCGCCCGGCCGCCGCGGCGGCCGCGTGCAGGCGCTCGCGCAGCTCGGCCGCCCGCCCGCGGTAGCCCACCGCGACGCGCACGACGTCGGCGACCCGGGCGGCGAGCGGCAGGTCGGCCTCGGTGCGGACCCGCACGACGACGGGTGGACGCCCCTGCGGCGAGGGCGCCACCGGGTCCGCGTCGCGGCGCACCGCGAACCGGACGCCGTCGTGCTCCACGGCGTGCCGACCCTCGGCGTCGAGCCGGACGGCGCCGACCCGCCCGTCGCCGGCCCAGTGCCGCGCCACCGCGTCGGCGTCCGCGGCCGCCTGCTGGGCCCAGGCGTCGTCGCTCGTCGCCAGCGTGGGCGGCAGGCCCACCTGCCAGCCGACGCGCCCCGCGCTCTCCCGGTCGGCGCTCGCGATCGCCGCGGCCACGTGCGCGGCGTCGACGTGCACCGTCTCGACGGCGGCGACGAGGCCCACCCGCGTCGTGCAGGGGGCCACGCGCGCGGCCGCGACCGCGGCGTCGAGGCGCCCGGTCAGCCGACCGCGGCCGGGGTGCAGCAGGAAGCTCTCGTCGAGGGTCACCAGGTCGACGCCGCCCAGGTCGGCCCGGCGCACGAGCTCGGCGAAGCGCCGCCCGTCGAAGGACCGGGGCGCCTGCGGGCCCCGGGCGCGCTGGGCGCCGGGGCGGGCGCCCGCCGCGCTGAGGTCGACGCCCACGACGACGTGGCGGTCGGCGTCCGCCGCGGAGGACCGGGGCTGGTCGGGGTGCTCCAGGCGCTGGGGTTGGTGGGGTGGCCTGGGGTGCTGGGGCGGCTCAGGGTGCTGGGGGTGCGACACGGGGAGGCTCCGATCTCGGCGCGGTCGAAGGCGCGCGCCGCGCGGCCCGGGGGCCGGTGGCGCGGCGCGGGCGGCGCTGCGGGAGGGTGGGGTCCGTCCGGGCGCCCTCGGGCGCCGGGTGGCGCGGACGGCGGGGCGTCCGGCCAGGGAGGATGAGGAGGATCGGGAGGATCAGGAGGATCGGGTCGTCAGCGGGGGACGACAGCACATTCGCCGCCGGGGCAGGGTGTCGCGTCCCTGCACGCCGCCGGAGACGAGCCGTAGGGCCTGCGCGACCGCCGTCGGGCGCGTGGTGCTCCTGGTCATCCTGCTCCTCCTGGCGCCCGCCGGGGCGGGCTCGCGTGTTGCCCCACCGCCGGGCGGCGGTGGGCCTGGTCCTCACCCGGGGCACCCACCCACGCGGGGGGTTGCCGTCCGACGAGCCGGGGCTTGGCGTCGGAGCTCATGACCTGTCGTGCGGGCGTCGCCGTCGACGGCGGCACCCAGCGCGACGCCCGCAAAGTACGGAGCGGTGACCACCGTGTCAACGGTTCGCCAGGGGTTCTCAGATGACGGACCTCGCGTCGTGGAGACCCTCGCGCAGAAACTATCCAGTGTGCAGTTTTGCCCCTATGCTCGACTTCCACCGGGTCCTGCAGGACTTCTGCACCATGCCCGGCGGAAGAGGCAGCAGACCGAAGGAGCTCCTGATGTCCCTCATCTCCGTGCAGCTGTACTCGCTGCGCGACGCCATCGCCGAGGACCTGGACGCCGCCGTGGCCCGGGTCCGCGAGATCGGCTACGAGCACGTCGAGCCGTACGCGTTCGTCGACCGCGTGGCCGACTTCGAGCGCGCGCTCGCCGCGACGGGGCTCAAGGCCCCGTCGGGCCACGCCGCCGTGATCGACGCCCCCGACCCCGACGTCGTCTTCGAGGCGGCGGCGCGCCTGGGGATCGGGATCGTCATCGACCCGTTCGTCCCCACCGAGCGCTGGCAGACCGCCGACGACGCGCGGCGGATCGCGGACCGGGTCAACGAGCTCACCACCCGGGCGGCCGCGCACGGCCTGCGCTTCGGCTACCACAACCACCAGTGGGAGTTCACCAACAGGGTGGACGGCCGGCCGGTCTTCGAGCTCTTCGCCGAGCACCTCGCCCCGGAGGCCGTGCTCGAGGTCGACACGTTCTGGGCGACCGTCGGCGGCGCCGACGCCCCGGCCGTGCTGCGGTCGCTCGGCGACCGCGTCGTGGCGATCCACGTCAAGGACGGCCAGGTCTCCGGCGACATCGCCTCGGTGCTGCCGTCCAGCGAGAGCGCCCTCGTGGTGCCCGACGCCCTCCGGGCCGCCTTCGAGAACCAGACGCCCGCCGGCCAGGGCGACGTCGACGTGCCGTCGATCCTCGCCGCCGCCCCCGAGGCGATCCGGGTCGTGGAGTTCGACGCCTACGGCGGCGACGTCTTCGAGGGCATCGCCGAGTCCCTCGCCTGGCTCGAGGAGAACGACCGGTGAGCGGGGCGGGCGCCCCGGTCGGGGTCGGCATCATCGGGGCCGGCAACATCTCGACGCAGTACCTCGAGAACCTCACGAAGTTCGCCGACGTCGAGGTCCGCATGGTCGCCGACCTGCTGGTCGACCGGGCGCGGGCGCAGGCGGAGGCGTACGGCGTCCCCGCCTGGGGGACCGCCGAGCAGCTGCTCGAGCGCGACGACATCGAGATCGTCGTCAACCTGACCGTCCCGGCCGTGCACACCGAGGTCGGGCAGAGGATCGTCGCGGCCGGCAAGCACGTGTGGAGCGAGAAACCGATCGCGACGGACCACGCCTCGGCCGTCGAGCTGCTCGACGCCGCCGCGTCGAAGGGGCTGCGCGTCGCGTGCGCGCCGGACACCGTCCTCGGCGCGGGCATCCAGACGGCGCTGCGGGCCATCGCCCGCGGCGACATCGGCGAGCCCCTCACCGCCACCACGATCTTCCACGTCCCCGGTCCCGAGGCGTGGCACCCGGACCCCGACTTCCTGTTCGCCCGGGGCGCCGGCCCCCTGTTCGACATGGGGCCGTACTACGTGACCACCCTCGTGCACGCCCTCGGCGCGGCGACGCGCGTGCAGGCCGTGTCGTCGAGGTCGCTCGAGCGGCGCACGATCGGCTCGGGCCCGCGGGCGGGCGAGACGTTCCCGGTCGAGGTGCCCACGCACCACGCGGCGCTGATCCAGTTCCGCGGCGGGCAGTCGGCGCAGTCGACGTTCTCCTTCCAGCACGCGCTGCCCCGCGCGGGCTTCGTGGAGATCAACGGCACGCTCGGCACCATCGCACTGCCGGACCCCAACACGTTCGAGGGCGACTCCACCCTGTGGCGCTACGGCCAGGACGCACCGACGACCATCCCCGCGACCGGCTCGACGTGGGGCCGCGGCACGGGCGTCGTCGAGCTGGCCCGCGCCGTCCGCGAGGGGCGGCCCGAGCGCGCCTCGGGCGCGGTGGCCCTGCACGTCCTCGACGTCCTGCTCGCGATCCGCGACGCGGCGGAGACGGGCAGCGCCGTCGAGGTCGCCTCGACCGTCGACGCGATCCCGCCCCTGCCGGAGGACTTCGACCCGGCGGAGGCGACGTTCGCCTGACGCCCGACGCGGCGCGACCAGGGGCCGGACCCGCCGGGGTCCGGCCCCTGGTCGCGTCAGCCGCCCGGCGGTCGCGTCAGCCGCGAGGCGGAGGAGGCGGGACGAGCCGCTCGAGGAGGCTCAGGACGCGCGCGCCGTCCACCGCCTCCGGGTCCAGCAGCCACTGCACCTGCAGGCCGTCCGACGCGGCGATGGCCAGCGAGGCCAGGTCCTCGGGGTCGATGTCCGGGTCGATCCGCCCGGCCTCCTGGTCCGCCCGGACCAGCCCGGCGAGCTCGGCGCGCACCCGGGCGAACCGCTCGCGCACGAAGGCGCGCGTGGCGGGGTGGCCCTGCTGCGCGGCGTCCGCCATGAGCACCGTGTAGAGCTGCACCAGCCCGGGGATCGAGCGGTTGCGCTCAGCGCTGTCGCGCATGTCGCCGACCGCAGAGGTGGGCTGTTCGCCCGTCCCGGCCCGCCGCCCCTCGTGCTCCTCGTACACCGCGACGAGCAGCTCGTCGCGGGACGGGAAGTAGTGCCGCAGCGCCGCGTGCGAGATCCCGAGCGACTCCGCGACCGACCGGAGCGAGGACGCGTCGACCCCCTTCTCGGCCACCATGCGGATGACCTCGTCGAGGATCTGCGCGCGGCGGGCCGCGCCCTTCGCGTAGCCACGGGGTCGCCCGCCCTGGTCCTCCGTCGCCGTCACGGTCCCAACCTACCGAGCCGGGCGTGGCGGCCTCCGCCGGGACGCGATCTGCCAGGTCGGACCTGCGGCGTCCCTGGTGGTGCGGGTGCGACCGCAGGGGCGCCGAGGTAGCGTCGAGCCAACGCGATCGAGAGGAGATGACGATGGCACGACTGGTGAGCGGGCTCATGAAGTCCGCGCTGGCCGCGAAGGCGCTCCAGATCGCCAAGCGGGAGATGGCCAAGCCGGAGAACCAGCGCAAGGCCAAGGAGCTGTTCGCGAAGGCCACCCAGCGGCGCAAGCACCCCTGACGGCGCCCGGCACTGCCTGGCGAGCGGCGGAGCGATGCAGGTGCCGAGCTCCCGCCGACCGGCCTTCTCGGGCCCGGGAACCTGCGGGTTCCCGGGCCCGAGCGCGTGCGCCCCCTTGGCGGCGTCCCGTCCGGGCTGCGCGCTCCGCAGGGCGGCCGCCCTGCCTGCCGGGCGCGGGGGCTGCCGGCTCATGCCATCGCGGCGCTCTCCAGCCCGAGCATCCCGATGACCTCCGTCAGCCCGTCCGCCCGGCGCAGGCGCGGGTGGCGGGCGACCGTGCGTGGCAACACGGTCCCCGGCTCGACGCAGAACGTCCGCATGCCGGCCCCGAGCGCCGCGGTGACCCCGGTGACCGAGTCCTCGAGCACCACGCAGTCACCGGGCTCGACGCCCAGCTGCCGGGCGGCACGAAGATAGGGCTCCGGGTGCGGCTTCTGGTGAGCGACGACGTCGCCGGTGACGACGACGTCGAACCCGGCACGGGCGCTCAGGTCCTTCACCGCGTCCAGCAGCGCGCCGACGCCGGTCGCGTAGGTCGCGGTCACCAGCCCGACCGGGATCGACGTCGCCAGCACCTGCGCCAGGAGGTCGCGCGCCCCGGGACGCCACGGCATCGCCGCCGCGGTCTGCGCGCTGACGGCTCGGTGCAGCTGCTCGGCGACCTCGCCCTGGGGCAGCGGGACGCCGCGGCCGCCGAGGTGGTCCGCCAGGCGCGGGATGGCCCAGCCCACGATCCGGTCGTCGTCGGCGGCGGACCAGGGCACGCCGTGCGCGCGTGCCAGGTCGCCGGCGGCCCGGGACCACGCGCCCTCGGTGTCGACGAGGGTGCCGTCCATGTCGCAGAGCAGAGCCGCTGGCACTGGGTGACCTCCGGGTCGTCGGAGCGTCAGCGGCCGGCCGTGCGGCCGGGCGCGACGTATCCGAGCTTGTGGGTGTGGATGCGGGTGCGGTCGGCACGGAAGAGATCCGTGGCGAGCTCGATCGGCGTGCCGTCGGCGTCACGGGCGACGCGGACGACGCGGAAGACGGGCGCCCCCTCCGCGATGCCCATGTGGGCGGCCTCGACGGCGTCGGCGCCGACGACGTCGATCGTCTCCTCGGCCAGGTGCGGCCGGAGGCCGTAGACCTCGCTGAGGACCCGGTACAACGACGTCGACAGGTCGTGCTGGAGCAGCCCGGGGGCGAGGTGTGCCGGCACCACCGACGTCTCGAGGGACCAGGGCACGTCGTCGGCCTCGCGGGCCCGCACCACCCGCACCACGTGGGCGCGGCCCGGGCCGTCCGGGTGGCCCGCGGTGGTGGGGAGCCGCAGGGCCCGCGCCTCCCTCGGCGACGCGACCGCCAGGTGCGCGGCCAGCACCGTCGTACGACAGGTCAGGCCCTGCCGGCGCAGGATGTCGGGCACCGACTCGGCGGTGTCGACCTGGCGTTCGATCTTGCCGTCGGAGACGAACACTCCCCCACCGCGGCCGATGGTGCGCCGGATGCGTCCCTCCTGCTCCAGCACGCCGAGCGCGCCGCGCAGCGCCGAGCGCGTGACCCCCAGCCGCTCGGCCAGGCGACGCTCGTCGCCGAGGCGCTCGGTCGCCTGGTACTCCGCCTCGGCGATGAGCCGCCGCAGCCGGACGACGACGTCCTCGAGCACCCCGACCTCCTCGCCGGGGCGACGCGCGGCCCCGATCACCCGGCCAGGGTACGGAGGCAGCGGTCGAGCGCACCGACGAACCAGTCGATGTCGCCGTCCCCGTAGGCAAAGCTGGGCCGGAGCTTCAGCACGTTCCCGCCTGGGCCCGCGACGGAGGTGAGGACCCCGAGCTCTCGCATCTCGTCGATGACGCGCAGCGCGAGGGCCTTGTCCGGCTCGCGCGAGTCCCGGTCGGTGACGATCTCGACGCCGATGAACAGCCCGGCGCCCCGGACGTCCCCGAGGCACTCGTGCCGCTCGGCCAGCGCCGCCAGCTCGTCCACGAGCCGGCCGCCGAGCTTGAGCGCCCGCTCCTGCAGGTTCTCCTGCAGGAGCGTGTCGAGCACCGCCTGGGCGGCCGCGATGGACACCGGGTTCCCGCCGAAGGTGTTGAAGTAGGGGAACCGGGACGCGAAGGCCTCGAGCACGTCGGGGCGCGCGATCATGCCGGCCACCGGGATGCCGTTGCCCATGGGCTTGCCGGTCGTGACGATGTCGGCGTCGGCGGTGTGGCGGGCATATCCCCAGAACGCCTCGCCGGTGCGGGCGAACCCGGGCTGCACCTCGTCCGCGACGAACAGGCCGCCGGCGCTGTGCACCGCGTCGACCGCCTCCTGCAGGAACCCGTTCGGGCCGGCGTGCACGCCGTCGGACGAGAAGATGGAGTCGATGAGCAGCGCCGCCACCCCGTGACCTGCCTCGGCGAGCTCGCGGGCGGCGCTGGTGACGTCCGCGGCGAACCGCGACCCGGCCGCGGGACCCTCGCGGTAGAAGTCGGGAGCGGCGACGAGCCGCACGAAGTCGCCGACCTGGACGTTCGACCCGAGCGAGGGCGACACCTGCGCGGTCAGGTCGGTCGCGCCGTGGTAGGCCTCGGTGGTGACGATGACGCCCCGGTTCCCGGTCGCGGCACGGGCGACCCGGATGGCGAGGTCGTTCGACTCCGACCCGGTGCACTGGAACATGACGTGCTCGAGCCCGGTGCCCGTGGCGGGGCGCGGCATCGTGGCCAGCAGCGCGTCGGCGTACTCGAGGATCGCCTCGTGCAGGTAGCGGGTGTGGGTGTTCAGCGTCTGCATCTGACGGTGGACCGCCTCGACCACGGCCGGGTGGCCGTGCCCGAGGGAGACGACGTTGTTGTAGATGTCCAGGTACTTGCGGCCGTCGGCGTCCCACACGTACGCGCCCTCGCCGCGGACGAGGTGCACCGGGTTGGAGTAGAACAGCCGGTAGGCCGGGCCCAGCAGCCGGGAGCGGCGGCGGGTCAGGTCGAGCGTCTGCTCGGTGACGGACGCGGCCGGCGAGTCGGCGCGGAACGCGTTCGTGTCCATGATGCTGGAGAGCTTCGTCACGGGTGGTCCTTCGTCGGTGCGGGTGAGGCGGCCGCCCGGCTCGTCCTCGGCCGAGCTTCCTCGGCGCCGCACCATCGTGCTCCCGACGGGCGGTGCGGAGCAGCACCGGGGATGACGGCCGTGTAACGGACGACGGGACGGGTGTAAATGGCTCGTTGCCCGCCGGTGCCCGTGTAAGGACTGTGTTGCTTTCCGTCCTGGTGCCTTGACGGGCGGGCCGCAGCTCGACGACGGTTTCGCCGAGCCGCCCGCTCTCCTCACGCAGCACGCCCGCCGTTCGCGGGCCCCACGCCTGTCTGAGGAGCACCATGACCGGAACCGCCGTCGTCGACGACACCCCGCCCGCGGCGACCGCGCCGGCGGCGCAGGAGCAGTCGCTCGCCGCCTTCGACGCCCTGACCTCGGGTTCGCCCAGCCCGTACTGGCTGCACCGCGGTGTCTGCGCTGCCTGGGGCCTGGCCCCGGACCGGGTCGACCTCGTGCTCATCACGGTCTCGGAGAACGCGACGTTCCGCCTCGACGTCGACGGGCGCCCCGTCGGCGTCGTGCGGGTGTCGCAGCCCGGGTACGTGGGCGGGCCGGCCGCGATCGCCTCGGAGTTCGCCTGGCTCGGGTCGCTCCACGGGCTGGACGGCGTCGACCTCATCGCCCCCGTGCCGACGGTTCGCGGCACGTTCCACGCGGTCGTCAAGGACCAGCTGGGGCAGGCGTGGACGGTCGTGTCGACCCGCTTCGTGCGGGGCACCGTCCTGGAGGACGTCGCGGACCCGGCGCCGTTCTACCGCACCATCGGCCGCTGGAGCGCGCTGTTCCACGAGCACTCGCGGACGTGGACGCCCCCGCACGGGTTCACCCGGTTCTCCTGGGACCTCGTCGACATGGTCGGCCCGACGGCGCGCTGGGGATCGTGGGAGGGCGCCACGAACGACCACGAGCAGCGGGCGCTGCTCGGCGCCGCCCAGCGTCGCGCCTTCGAGATCCTCGCGGACCTCGAGAAGACGCCGGACAGCTGGGGCGTCATCCACGCCGACCTGCGGCCGTCCAACGTCATGGCGAGCGGCGACCGGCTCACCGTCATCGACTTCGACGACTGCGGGTGGTCGTACTACCTGTACGACTTCGCCGCGTCGCTCTCGTTCGTCGACGCCGAGCCCTACGCACCGGCCATGGCGAAGGCCTGGGTCGCGGGATATCAGGAGGTCAGCCCCCTGACGCCCCACGACCTGCGGCACGCGGGCGCGCTGGCCATGCTGCGCCGGCTGCAGCTCCTGGGATGGACCACCACCCACCGCATCGACGCCCTGCCGCCCGAGCTGCGCGACCAGCTGTCAGGCGCCTTGTACTGCGCCCGCCGCTTCCTCGAGAGCCCCACCTGGCTGCTCGACCACTGACCTGCCCCGTGCTCCAGGAAGGACCTGCCATGACTTCAGTGTTGGATCGTTCAGAGCGTGCGCCCGGTGCGAAGGAGGACTACTTCGCCAAGCGCTCCCTCCAGAAGGGGGCCGCCGGCTGGGTGCTCCTCGCCGGACTGGGCGTCTCGTTCGTCATCTCCGGCGACTTCTCCGGGTGGAACCTCGGCCTGGCGGTCGGGGGCTGGGGCGGGATGCTCGTCGCGTTCGTCCTGATGGGCCTCATGTACACCTGCATGTGCCTCGGGCTGGCCGAGCTGTCCTCGTCGCTGCCCACGGCCGGTGCGGGATACGGCTTCGCCCGGCGCGCGCTGGGTCGCCTCGGAGGCTTCGTCACCGGCATGGCCATCCTCGTCGAGTACGTGCTCGCCCCCGCCGCGATCGCCGTCTTCATCGGCGGGTACGTGGAGTCCCTCGGGCTGTTCGGCCTGACGTCGAGCTGGCCGGTGTTCCTCGCCTGCTTCGCCGTCTTCATCGGGATCCACATGGTCGGCGTGGGTGAGGCGCTCAAGGCGATGCTCGCGATCACGATCGTCGCCCTGGCCGGCCTCGCGCTGTTCGCGGTCGGCGCCCTCGGCGCCTTCGACCCCGCGAACCTCTTCGACATCGTGCCCGACGACGCCGTGGCCGGATCGTCGGCGTTCCTCCCCTTCGGCCCGGCGGGCGCGATCGGTGCGCTGGTGTTCGGCATCTGGTTCTTCCTCGCGGTCGAGGGCATCCCGCTCGCCGCCGAGGAGGCCAGCAACCCCGCCAAGGACATGCCGCGAGCGATCCTGGCGGCGATGGGTGTCCTGACGGTCACCGGGCTGCTCGTCCTCGTCCTCGTCCCCGGCATCGCAGGGGCCGAGGCCATGGGTGCCTCCGGCTCGCCGCTGCCCGACGCCCTCGACGCCGCAGGAGCCACCGGGCTGGCGACCGTCGTGAACTACATCGGCCTCGCCGGTCTGGTCGCCTCGTTCTTCTCCATCGTCTACGCCTATTCACGGCAGCTGTTCGCGCTCTCCCGTGCCGGCTACCTGCCGCGCTGGCTCTCGCGGACCAGCTCCCGCAAGACGCCGGTCTGGGCGCTCGTCGTCCCCGGCGCGATCGGCTTCCTGCTCGCCGCGCTCATCAACAACGGTGACCGGCTGATCAACATCGCCGTCTTCGGCGCCGCGGTGTCGTACGTCCTGCTGAACCTGTCGCACATCGTCCTGCGGGTGCGCGAGCCGCAGCTCGAGCGGGCCTACCGGACGCCCGGCGGTGTCGTCACCACCGGGGTCGGGCTGGCGCTGTCCGTGGTCGCGGTGGCGGCGACCTTCGTGGTCGATCCCGTGGCCGCGGGGATCACGGCCGCCGTGATGGCCGCGTTCGTCGTCTACTACCTGCTGTGGTCCCGCCACCGGCTCGTCGCCAACGCCCCCGAGGAGGAGTTCGCCCTGCTGGCCGGCGCCGAGAGCGACCTGCGCTGACCTGCGCCCTGGAGGACCGGTGGCCGCGGCGCTGATCCGCGCGCGGCCACCGGTCCTCCAGGGCGTCACGCCATGCTTCGTGCCCTCACCTCACGTGGTCGCTCGTCGGCGCCTCGGGCTCGTAGCCGCCTATCGCCGCGACCTTGTCCGCGGACGGCGAGGCGGGGTCGAACCGGTGGTCGAGCCACTCGTCCACGAGCTTGCGCGCCAGCTCCAGGCCGATGACGCGTTGCCCCATCGTGAGGATCTGAGCGTCGTTAGACTTGACCGATCGCTCGACGGAGTAGGAGTCGTGCGCGGTGACCGCGCGGACGCCTAGAACCTTGTTGGCACTGATGGCCACGCCCAAGCCGGTCCCGCAGAAGAGCAGCCCGCGGTCGGCGGCCCCCTTTGCGACCAGCCTTGCCGCCGCTACGGCGACATGCGGGTACGCGGTCCCCTCGTCCTGCGCGCCTCGATGCACGCCGACGTCGATGACCCCTGCCACTCGTGGGTCACGCTCCAAGAACTCCTTCAATGCCGCCGCGTAGTCCATGCCGGCATCGTCCGAGCCGACCACGATCGTCAGCGGTTCGAGCCCCTCAAGAGACGTGCGCATCGACGTTCCTCCCCGTCATGGTCGTAGTGATCTCGTGCAGCACCGCACCGAACGCCCGCACGTCATGGGCGCGCCGGCCGAGGAACAGCCCGTCGGCTGCGCCCGAAAGGGCGGCGAAGGTCCCAGGTCCGGCGGTTCCGCCGTACAACAGCCGATGGGCCCGGCCGGTGTTCTGCCGGATCCCGGACAGCACCGCCTTGACGTGTTCCGGCGGCGCTGGATCGTCCGCGCCGATCGCCCACTCGGGTTCGTAGGCGACGACTGAGCCGGCGGGGACGTCGAGCGCTTCGATCCTGCTCAGGCACTCGGCTACTGCGTCCCCGCTCCCGCCGCGCGAGCGCTCACCGACGCAGACCAGTGGCGTGAGCCCGGCGGCGACGGCTGCGGCGATCTCCTCGCGGAACACGTCGTCGCCCTCGCCGAAGACCCCTCGCCGCTCGGCGTGCGCGACCTCGGCGTACCGACCCCCGCACTCGGCGACGACGCTCGCGGGCGTCTCCCCGGTGAACGCGCCCGCCGGCTTCGTGGAGATCTTCTGAGCGCCGGCGACCGCCCTGCCCTGGAGCAGCTGCACCACCGGTGCGAGAGTCGTGAGCGACGGGAACACGACCACCTCCACGCGCGGGTGCTCGCTGATCAGCGGTACCGCGTTCCGCACCCACGCCAGGGTCTGCGCGTACCCCAGGTACGCCTTGAAGCTCACGGCCACCATCGGCCTGTCCGTCACCGGCACACCGCCGCCACCACGTGCGCGAACGACGTCGCTCCCGGGTCCGGATGCCCCAGGCTGCGCTCGGCGTGCGGGCGGGCCCGTCCCCGCCGTGCCACCATCCGACCTGTGCCGTCCGCGGCCGTCCTCGCCGTGGCCGCCGCGGCGGCCCAGGCCGACGGCAGCGACTCCCCCGCGGCGGCTGCATGCTGCAGCGCCGCCGCGAAGGGCACGGCCGCGTCGACGATGGTCTTGTCTCCGACAGCGGCGCCGCCCACCGCCTGCAGCTGGTCCACCGCTGCGGACACCGCGCGTGCGACGGTCCACAGGGAGCGGGGATCAGCGCCGCTCAGCATGGTGGTCCCAGCACTGCGCAACATCTCCCCCCACAACGCTCCTGAGGTTCCACCTGCCTTGGCGGCCCACGCCTCGCCGGCCGCCACGAGCGCACGCCCGACACCGGCGCCGGACGCCACGGCGTCCTCGACGGCCGTCAGGGCTGCCGATGCGCCGGTGACCATCCCGCGGCCGTGGTCGCCGTCACCGGCCACGGCGTCCAGCGCACCGAGCTGCTGTTCCCTCTCGACGAGTGCGCGGTGCACGGCAGCCGTGAGCTCGAGCAGCACGGGGGCCGCGGCCACCGAGGCGGAAGGCTCGGCGACATGCTCCTCGTTGGCCCATGCGTCACCGCCGGGCAACGCTGGCAACGCTCCGGGGCGATCCGCGGCATGGGCCTGCGTCACGACGGAGGCGTCCGCGGCACCGTCGTCGACGAGCGTCCCGCGCACGAACGCCGGCGTCTGCGCGGGGGCGAGCCACAGCTCCTCGAGCGGCCCGTCGAGCCAGGACATCGTCAGAGAGACGCCGGCCATGTCGAGGCTCGTCATGAGCTCGCCCACCTCGGGCGCCACCGGCTGGATCCCGTGGGCCTCCAGCTCTCGGACGACGTCGTGCCACAGGACGAAGAGCTCCTCGTACTTGGTCGAGCCCAGGCCGTTGAGGAGGACGGCCGCCCGGTCACCGGCACCGGCCGGCCGAGCGGCGACCAGGGCCGCGACCAACCGTGCCGCCAGCTCGCGGCTCGGCACCAGGTCGTCCTCGCTCAGGCCAGGCTCGCCGTGCACCCCCATGCCCACGCCCATGCCACCGGGGCGGACGGAGAACAGCGGTCGGTCGGCCCCCGGCAGCGTGCACCCGGAGAACGCCACTCCCAGGCTGCGGGTGCGGGCGTTGGCGAGATGGGCGAGGTGGGCCACGTCGGCCAACGACAGCCCGCGCTCCGCTGCGGCGCCGGCGACCTTGAGCACGACCAGGTCTCCGGCGATGCCGCGCCGGGTGGACGGGTCCTCGCCGTCCGCGCTGGCGATGTCGTCACTGACCGCGACCGAGCGGACGTCGAGGCCTTCCGCTCGCAGCGCACGTGCGGCCGCGTCGAAGTTGAGCACGTCGCCGGCGTAGTTCCCGTACCCGAGAAGGACGCCGCGACCACGCTCCGCCGCGCGCGCCACCGCGCAGATCTGCCGTGCCGACGGAGAGGCGAACACGTTCCCGACAACCGCGCCGTCTGCCAGCCCGCGCCCGACCCAGCCCGCGAAGGCCGGGTAGTGGCCGGATCCGCCACCCACGACCAGGGCGACCTTGGGGGCGGAGGCCTGCGTGGCGCGGACCACCCCACCGGGCACGGCGCGCACGAGCCGCCGATGGGCCAGCACCAGCCCGGCGGTCGCTTCACCGGCGAAGTCGTCGACGCTGTTCAGCACCGTGGTCATCCCGGCCCCCTCAGAGCGGCGGGCGCGCGACGACGACCGCCAGGTCGCCCGTACCGGCCACCTCGACGTCTCCGGCGGCGTGCGGAACCAGCAGCGTGTCCCCCGCTGCCACCTCGGTCGCGCCGCCCTTCGCCGTCGACAGCGTCCCGGTCCCGGACGTCACCACGACGACTGCGAACCCCGCCTCCCAGCCGTCGCCGTGTCCGAACCGGTGGGCTCGGAAGAACTCGCCGCCCTGCGGGAACAGGTTGCCGTCGGGAGCGGGGGCGGCGATCTGCGCGAGCACCTCCTCGCGGGTGCGGCCGCGGCGGTCGACCGCCTCGAGCGCCACGTCGAACCCGAGGCCGAGGTGCCCGTCGACCGTCCCGTCGATGGGGTAGCCGCTCCACTCCAGGAGGATCGACAGGTCGCTGGGCTCCTGCAGCTCGACGACGAAGTTGCCCTCGCCGATGGCATGCGGGAGTCCCGCCGGGAGGTAGACGGCGTCGCCCTTGCGGACCGGGATCTTGTGCATCGCGCCCAGGAGCGCGTCCACGTCCTGGGTCTCGACCCAGCTCCTCAGCTCCTGCGCGGAGACGTCGCGTGAGAACGCGATGTGCGCCTCGGCGTCAGCCAGCGCGATCCAACCCTCCGTCTTGCCGTGCCCGAGACCCAGGTGCGTCTTGGCGAACGGGACGTCGGGGTGGATGTGGACGGGCAGGCGCTCGCCCGCGTCCAGGAGCTTAACCAGGATCGTGTCGGTCCCGTACCGGTCGACGTGCGTCTTGCCCAGCCACGCCTCCGGGTCGGCCTCGACGGCGTCCCTGAGGACCCGCCCGTCCGGCAGGGTCGTGAGTCCGACCTCCGGGGAGCCGAACACGGTGGTGGTCGAACCGACCCAGTCCTCGGGAGTGTGCAGGGCCACGCCCTCGGGCACGGGGTCCAGGTGCCGGAAGTCGTTGATGCGGGGACCGCCCGCGTAGAAGCGGTCGGGCGGCTGGTTGGCGCGGAGGTGGATGGGTCCCACGGCGGATCTCCTTCGAACGGGCGGGATGGTGGGCAGCCCGGCATCACGTCGCTTCGCGTACCGCAGCAGGACGCCGCCGGCGAACGTGTCGCCGAGGCCGATGGTGGTGGGCTCGGCAACGTCGATCAGCGGCGTGGCCACAGCCCGGAGGCCGGGGAGCGCCGCCTCGAGCGCGGTGGCCACGGCCTGCCCTTCGGGATGGGGCGCCAGCCGCCGCGTCTCCTCGACGTCGGCGGGCCCGAGCAGGTCGCCGACGCGGTATCGCGTCGATGCGAGCTCTACACCGCCGGCGACGCAGTCGACGAGCGTGTCGTGCTCCGGGCCCAGGACCAAGGCCCAGTAGCGGGAGTGGACGACGAGGTTGCGAGCCGGGACGAGCGCGGCGAGCCGTGTCACGGCTGCGATCACGTCCCGCGCGTCCAACAGGTCGACGGGGCGGCCGATGATGCCCTGCAGCTCGTCCTCGTTCATCGACCACGCGTGCACCCATGGCAGGAGGCGCTCGCGGACGACGGCCGCGAACTCCGGGACGTGATAGCCGCAGTCCTCGTAGAGGACGAGGGCGTCGGCCGGCATGCGCGCGATGCCGTCGACGACCCGTGAGAGACGGTCGGCGAGGATCTCGGGGTCCCGGATGACGTTGAACCCGCAGCAGAGGAATGCGTCGGAGCTCGCGATGAGGTGCTCGACGTCCGGGTGCAGCACCAGGTCGCGGCTGGGCGGGTCGTTGGCGTAGATCAGTCGGTTGGAGTGCGGCGCCGTGACGACCGTCTGCCCGACCCGCACCTGCGCGCCCAGCGGGTACTGGACGATCAGGTGCGGGTCGAGGCTGTCCTCGGTGGCGCTGCAGATGCGCTCCACCGAGGCGGGCAGCAGGCGGCGGACGTTGTCGTCGATGCTGACCAGGTGCACCCGGCTCGGATAGCCGAGGGCCGCGAGCGCCAGCGCGGCGCGGACCCCGGAACCACCCAGCGTCACCCGGGTGGCGAACCGGGCGGCGACGGCCTCGATGGCCCGGGTGGATGCCACGAACCGTTCGCCGCCGACACCCCGTGAGACGAACCCGAGGATGTTCGCCACCAGGTCGCGCTCGTCGCCGATCGGCCGGTCGGGGTCCAGATCGGCGGGCGTGACCCCGAGCTGGTCGGCCAGCCGCTCGACGGTCCCGGCGTCCCACTCGATCTCGTAGTCCACCGTGCCGGCGAGCCCCAGCAGCAAACGCGTCGTTGCGCCCGGCTGCATGCGTGTGTCCTTCCGTGTGAGCGGGGGGTCAGTACAGGTCGGCCTTGCCGTCCGCCTCGAAGAGCCGGATCTTCTGGGCTGCGGTCTCCTTCATCGCCGCGACGCACTGCGGCTGGATGTCCATCGGCTCGCGCAGGCCGGGGTCGGCCAGCACCTCACGCATCCGCTGGTGGTAGGCCACCTTGATGTCGCTGGAGATGTTGATCTTGTTGATGCCCAGCTTCACCGACTGCCCGATCTCCTCGTCGGGGTTGTTGGAGCCGCCGTGCAGCACCAGCGGCAGCGGCGCGGCGGCCTTGATGGCCTCGAGGAGGTCGAGCCGGAGCTCGGGCTTGAGCTCGGGCGGGTAGATGCCGTGGCGCGTGCCGATGGCCACGGCGAGGGAGTCGACGCCGGTCTGGGCGACGAACTCGGCGGCGTCGGCCGGCTCGGTGTAGATGATGGTGTCCGCCCCGGACTCGGCGTAGGAGTCGGTCTTGCCGATCGTGCCGAGCTCCGCCTCGACCGACACGCCGACGGCGTGGGCGACCTCGACGACCTTCTTCGTGATCGCGACGTTGTCGGCGAAGGACTCCATCGACTTGTCGATCATGACCGAGGTGAAGCCGCACTGGATCGCGACGAGCGCCTGCTCGAACGATGCGCCGTGGTCCCAGTGGATCGCGACCGGCACGGGAGAGGCCTTGACCCGTTCGATGACCGACGGCAGGAACGCCCGGGTCGTGTGTCCCAGCTCGTTGGGGTGGATCGCGACGATGAGCGGCGCGCCCAGCTCCTCCGAGATGTCGATGATCCCGGTGAACATCGCCCAGTCGCTGATGTTGAACGCTGGCACGGCGAAGTTGTTCTCGTTCGCCGGGGCCAGGATCTGCGAGCCGTTGACGAGCATGGTGAGGGTCTCCCTTGACGTGAGGTGTGGGGTGGCGGCGTCGGGGCGTCAGATCTTGACGGCCCCGGCGGTGAGCCCGCCGATGAAGTACCGCTGGAAGAACAGGAAGAGGACCAGGACGGGCAGGCAGCCCATCACGCTCATCGCGAGCATCTGGTTCCACTCGTACGCGTGCTGGCCCATGAGCAGCTGGATGCCGATCGGCACCGTGCGCATGTCCTCGGTGCGGGTGAGGGTCAGCGCGAACAGGAACTCGTTCCACGCGATCATGAACGTGTAGATGCCGACGGACACGAGACCGGGCACGGCCACGGGCACGAGCACCCGCCACAGCGCGGTGAAGGTCCCGGCACCGTCGACCTTGACCGCTTCGTCGAGCTCCCTCGGGAGGGTGTTCAGGTAGCCGGTGAGCATGATGATCGCGTAGGGCAGGGTGAACACCATGTAGGTGAGGATCAGCCCCGGGTACGAGTTGTAGAGCCCAAGCGCGACCACCAGGCCGAAGTACGGGATGAGCAGCGTGATCGGCGGCACCGCCTGGACACCGACGATCACGACGTTGAGCGTCTTCTTGAACGGGAAGTCGAACCGGCTGAACGCGTAGGCTCCCAGCAGCCCGACGGCCAGCGTCAGCAGGGTGACGCCGAACGCGACGACGTAGCTGTTGAGGAAGAACCGCAGCTTCACGGGATCCGTGAGGATCGCCGTGTACGCGTCGAACGAGAACGCCTCGGTGACGAGCCGCGGCGGGAACTCGAAGATCTGCCCGTTCGGCTTGAACGAGTTGGACAGCATCCACAGCACGGGCAGGCCGGCGAACAGCGCCGCCAGGGTGAGCGCGACGGTCACGCCGGCCTTCTGGAGCCGGTGCGTCCGCTTCTTGCGGCGTGCGGCGGGTGCGACGACGGCGCTCGTCGTCGAGGTCTGGACAGCAGTCACGGGTCAGTCCTTCGCTCTCTGGCTGCGGGCGTAGAACACCGCCAGCACCAGCGAGGCGAGGAGGATCACCACGGCACTGGTGGAGGCGAGCGCGAACTCGTAGCGGCTGAACGCGAGCTTGTAGGTGAAGGTGCTGAGCACCTCTGTCGAGTCGATCGGTCCGCCGCCGGTGGTCATCCAGATCAGCGCGAACTGCTGGGAGGTCCAGATGACATCCAGGAGGGCCAGGCTGATCAGCAGCGGACGCAGCTGCGGGATCGTCACGTTCCAGAACCGCTGCCAGGGGTTGGCGCCGTCGACCTTCGCCGCCTCGTGCAGCTCGCCGGGGATTCCCTGCAGGCCCGCGAGCAGGCTCACCATGTAGAAGGGGTAGCCGGCCCAGATGTTGATGACGGTCACCGACAGCAGTGCAAGCGTCGGCTGCCCGAGCCAGTCGGTGAGCCCGACGTCGAGACCGACGATGTTCAGCAGGTAGTTCACGACACCGTGCGGGTCCAGCAGCATGCGCCACAGGACCGCGACGATCGCGATGGTGAACAGCCACGGCAGGATGAGCACCACTCGGAAGGCCGCTCGCAGCCGCCGCCCGATGAGCTCCGTGTTCAGGAGCATCGCGAACGTGAGCCCGAGGATCAGGTGAACGACCACGCTGGCTCCGGTGAAGACCAGCGTGTTGGAGGCCGCGTTCCAGAACGCCGGGTCGGTGAGGATCTCGACGTAGTTGGCCGCGCCGACCGCCTCGGGGTTGCGCTCGGTGATGACGTTGTCGAAGACCGAGTAGCCGATGACCATGGCCACCGGGGTGGCCATGAGCACGATCAGCAGCACGATCGTCGGCGAGAGGTACCCGAACGCCAGCAGCTTGCGCCTGGCGTTGGGACCTCGGTCCGCGGCTGGGGGCTGCACCGGCTCGGGTGTCGCCACGCGCCTGCCGGGCCTGGTGGTCGTCTGCACCGGTCCTCTCCTCCCCGAGAGGCCGGCCGCGAGCAGCGGTGCGCGGCCGGCCTCCGTGCTGGGCGCTAGAACTCGCCGGACCATTGCTGCTGGATCGCCTTGAGGGTCTCCTCGACGGACGCGCCGCCGTCGAGCATCCGCTGGGTCTCGGTGGCGTACTGGCGCTGCAGCTCCTGGGCCACGGGCGCCCCGACGAACTCGTTCATCGGGTACCCGGCCTGGAAGATGTTGAACGCCTCCTCGAACAACGGGTCGGCCTGAGAGAAGTCCGGCTTCGAGTCGGTGTTGCCCGGGAAGCCGTTGGCCCACGTGGACAGCTCGGAGTTCACGTCGGTGCTGAGCAGGAACTCGATGAGCTTGAACGCCTCGGCCTTGTGCTCGCTGGCCTCGCTGATCCCGATGCCCCAGGAGTTCGTGTTGATCCCGATCTCGCCGCTGTAGTCGTCCGGCACCGGCGGGGCCACGACCGTGAAGTTGAGGTCGGGGTTCGACTCGCGCAGCAGGTTGATGTGGGCGAGGGAGGAGAACATCATGCCGACGCGTCCGGCCGCGAACTCCTCGACCTTGTCCTGCTCCGCCATCGAGAACGCACCCGGGGTGACCGCGTCGGCGTCCCACAGCTGGTTGACGAAGTCGAGCCCGCTGACCGAGTCGGCGTTCTCGAGGTCCGGCTTCCCGCTGTCGTCCAGGACCGCGCCGCCGCCGGCCCAGACCCAGGGCAGGATGTCGTTTTGCACGCCGTTCGCCGTCTCGAGCGCGAGCGGCAGCGCCCATCCGGCCGCATCCCCACCGATGCTCGCGATCGCCGATGCCGCCTCGAGGAACTCGGTGCGGGTGGTCGGCGGCTCCGCGATCCCCGCCTGCTCGAGCAGGTCGAGGTTGACGAACAGCGGATAGGCGAAGTTCACGACGGGCACCATGACGGTCGCCCCGTCGACCTCGACCTGCTGGACCAGCTTCGAGGTGTCGTAGCCGTTCTCCTCGAAGACCGCGCCCAGGTCCGCGATAGCGCCCTGCTGCGAGAGGTCGTAGAGCCACGACCCGTCGAGGCCGACGACGTCCGCAGTCGTGCCGGACGCCGTGCCGGCGATGATCTGGTCCTTGGTCTGCGACCAAGGGCCCGAGATGAGCTCCACCTTGATGCCGGGGTTCTCGCTCTCGAACCGGTCCATGAGCTCTCGGAACGAGCCGTCCGGGAGCTCCGGCTCCCACCACTGCATGAACTCGAGCGTGACGTCGCCGCCCGAGGCGCCCCCTTCGGCGACCGATCCGCCGCCGGAACACGCGGCGAGCGCCGCGACGCTCGCGATGCTGGCCGCGACCGCTGAACGTCGCCAGCCCTTCGACCTAGCCATGACTCTCCTCACTGAGTGCCCGCTGGGTGCGCTTCGGTGCGCACTCCTGCAGGTTAGCGAGAGGTCATGCTCGTTTTCAAGACCTTGTTGCGACTTCTTGCGTGGTCGTGCCGGGCGAAGTTGCGCCCGCCTGCGGCAGCACGACCTGAACCCCGGCAGCACCGAGGGCGTCGGCGAGCTGTCCGGACGGCTCACGGTCGGTGACCAGGTAGTCGATGTCACCGAGCGGCGCGATCTGCGAGAAGAGCACCTCGCCGAACTTCGACGAGTCGGCCAGCACCGCGACGCGACGCGAGATGCGCATCATCTCGGCCATCATCTGCGCCTCCCCCACGTGGCTGGTCGAGACGCCGACCTCCGCGTCGACGCCTCCGACACCGACGATCGCGAGGTCGCAGCGGATGCTCCGTTCTGCACCCGTGCCGGCCCCGAAGACGACGGGGCCCACCGTCGCCTGGGCTGCGGTGCGGACGCCGCCGCCCAAGAGGTAGACGTCTCGCGCCACTCCGGGAGGCAGCGCCCCGGGCAGGAGCAGGTTGTTGGTCACCACGATGAGATCACGACGGCGCTCGAGGTTCCGGGCCACCGCGAGGGTCGTGGTGCCGCTCCCGACGACGATGGCGGACTCGTCAGCCACCAGTCCGGCGGCAGCCCTGCCCATCGCCTCCTTGACGTCGGCCTGCATGCGCATCCGCTCGTCGAACGCCGTGTCCGGTCGGGCCCGCCCGCCGGCACCCATGGCGCCACCATGGGTCCGCACGAGGACGCCGTCGGCATCGAGCCGATCGAGGTCTCGGCGGATCGTGTCCATCGAGACGCCGAAGCGCTCCGCGAGGTCCGCGACGGTCACCTCCCCCACCTTCATGACGTATGCAGCGAGGTCAGCCTGGCGGCCGGCGGGCAGCCGCCGGGACGACACAGGTTCGTGGATCGCGCGCCGATGCGGAGTCATGGTCGAGTTCTAGCACGATCCCGCAGAAACACGCAGGACCGTTGCGTCGGACATGGCCCCTGGCGCAGGAGCGACGTCGGCCGTTGCCGCGATCGGCGCCGGGCGCTCCGTTCAGCGCAGCGCGGCGGCGGCGGCGTCGAACTGCGCGACCGCCGCCTCGGTCAGCGGCTCGTCGAACAGCGCCTGAGCCACGTCCGCCCCGAGGGTCACCGCGTCAGCGCCCGCGGCGGCGAGCCCCACCACGTCCTCGGGAGACCGGATGCTGGCCACGAGCGTCCTGGTGCCCGAGCCGCGCAGCACCTGCACCATCCGGGCGACCTGCTCGTGCCCGTCCCGGCCGGCCTCGGTCATCCGGCCCAGGTAGGGCGCGATCCACTGCGCTCCGGCCGCGGCGGCGAGCACGGCCTGGCGAGGACCGTAGACGGCGGTCACCAGTGTGGGGACACCGGCGTCGACGAGCCGCCGGGTCGCGGTGAGGCCGTCGCGCGTGGCCGGCACCTTGACCACGAGCCGGTCCGACATCGCCCGCAGCCTGCTGCCCTCTCGCTTGATGTCGTCGGCATCCTGGGCGGTCGTCTGCACGAAGACGTCACCGTCGGTGCGCTCCAGGAGCCACTCGACGAGAGTGGGGACCTCGTCGAGGCGCACGTTCGCGCGCTGCAGGATCAGGGGGTTGGTCGTCACGCCGCGGAACAGGCCGGTGGCGAGCAGCGGCCCCAGCGCCGCGATGTCGGCGCTGTCGAGATAGAGGTCCATCGTCATCCCTCGTCGGTCGAGCCCTCGTCGGGCTGGGGTCGGTCGGCCAGGGCGCGGTACCGGCGCCAGATGTCCTCGCCCACGTGGTCGCGAGGTTCCACGACGCCGGTCACGGCCGGGGACCAGGCGTCGCGCACCTCGCGCACATCAGCACCGGCCAGCACGGCGGCCGCCTGGACGGCGGCGCCGCGCGCGGTGGCCTCGGCGACGTCGCGGGTCTCGACCGGCCGGCCGAGCACGTCGGCGAGCACCTGGCGGTAGGCGGCGGAGCGCGCCCCTCCCCCGGTGACGGTGACCGGGCCGTCAGCGGTCGCCCCGGCGGCCTGGATCGCCTGGTGGCCGCGGACGAGCCCGAGGACGACGCCCTCGAACCCCGCCAGAGCGAGCTCCTCGCGGGTCGCGTCCGAGCGCAGCCCGGCGAGCACGCCGCGTGCACCCGGTCGGTCGGGGGTGCGCTCGCCGTCCAGGAAGGCGGCGAGGACCATGCGGTCGGGCCGCCGCGGCGCCGCGAGCGCCAACCGTGCGAGCTCCGCGTGGTCGACCCCGAGCAGCCGGGCGACGGTGTCGGTGACCTTCGCGCAGTTGAGACTGCACATCAGCGGGAGCCATCCGCCCGCGGCGTCCGCCACGCCGTCGACCCATGCGGAAGCGTCGTGCACGGGGACGGACGAGGTCGTCATGACCACGCCGGAGGTGCCCAGGCTGTACAGCACCTGGCGCGGTGCCAGGCCGATGCCCAGCGCGCCCGCGTGCTGGTCGCCGGCCCCGGCGCCGACGACGACATCGGGGCGCAGACCCAGAGCCCGCGCGTCGGAGGTCGTGGCGTGCCCCGCGGCGTCGGACGGCCCCAGCACGGTGGGCAGCGTCCGTGCCCAGTCGATGTCGTCGCGCACCCACCGCTCCAGGTGCTTGGGCAGGTAGGAGCCGGTGTGCGCGGCGTAGTAGCCGGTGCCCGAGGCTTCGGACCTGTCGGTGACGGCCCGTCCGGTGAGCCTGTAGGTGAGGTAGTCGTGCGGCAGGAGCACGTGGGCGACGGCGTCCAGCGTCCTGGGCTCGTTCTCAGCGATCCAGGCGAGCTTGGTGACGGTGAACGCTGCGGTCGGCACGGAACCGACGGCGTCCGCCCACCCTGCGGGCCCGAGCTCGTGCACCAGCCGGGCGGCCTGGGGGCTCGACGTGGTGTCGTTCCACAGCTTGGCCCGCCTCAGCACGCGGTCGTGGTCGTCGAGCAGCACGGGGCTGTGGCACTGGGCCGCCACGCTGACCGCGTCGATGTCGCGAGCCGCGAGCCCGGCCTGGTCGACGGCTCGCCCGAGCGCGTGCCCGAACGCCTGCCACCACTCCCGCGGGTCCTGCTCGCTGACCGGAGGGGTCGTGGAGGCGTGCGGGCTGCGCCCAGAGCCGAGCAGCCGACCGTCGGAGGCGTCGCGCAGCTCGACGGTGCAGGACTGCGTCGACGAGTCGACGCCGGCGACGACGCCCATCAGCGCCCCGTGCCGGCGGTGCTCTCGTCGCCCTCGTCGCCCTCGCCGCCCTCGTCGCCCTCGCCGCCCTCGTCGAGCGCAGGGAGGGCGTCGGGCAGCACCTCGATCCGGCCCACGGCGCCCGCGGGGTGCGTGAACAGCACCTGCTCCCAGCCGTAGCCGCGGATCTGCATGAGGACCGCCGCGAGGGCATCGCCCCAGGCGGCCGTCGCGAGCGTAGAGCCCATCGCGATGACGCCGCCGGGGTCCACCTCCGGGCCGGCGTCGATCACGACGGTGAGGTCCGCCAGGCGCCCCAGCGAGGACTCGGGACTGGCCGTCAGGGCGATGACGGGCACCTCCCGCTGCTGCACCCTGCGGGACAGGTCGTTGAGCTCGTCCGATTCCCCGCCCCGGGAGATGGTGACGAGCAGGTCGCCGGCGACCACGGCGCCCATGGTGCCGTGCAGAGCATCCATCCCGGGCAGGAACAGCGAGGGCGTGCCGCACACCGACAGCAGGTGCGCCATGCGTCGCGCCACCGCCCCCGAGGTCCCCGACCCGGTGACGAACACCTTGCCGGTCACGCGGCGGACCAGGTCGACCGCGGCGACGAACGTGTCGTCGAGCTGGTCGGCGACGTCGGCGACCCCGCGGCCCTCGCGACGCACGATCTCGCGCGCGGTGTCGAGCGCAGCGGCCGTGGTGGGCGTGCTCATCGTGGTGCTTCCTTCTGCTGGACGGTTCGTGGGACGGGCGGGTGTCGCGCTCATGCGGCGGCCCACGCGGCGTGCCGCAGCGCTTGCGGGGTCCTGTGGTCGGCGGGCAGCGGCTCCCCGGTGCTGTGCCCCTGCGAGACGACGACGATGTCGTCGGCGACCTCGCAGACCTCTTCTTCCTCGGAGGACACGAGCAGCACGGTCAGGCCGGCGTCGTGGGCGAGCGACCGGACGATGCGGTGGATCTCAGCCTTGACGCCCAGGTCGACGCCCTTGGTGGGCTCGTCGAGCATGAGCACGCGGGGACGCTGCGCGATGGCCCGCGCGAGCAGGACCTTCTGTTGGTTGCCGCCGGAGAGGCTGACCACGGGTCCTCTCCGGTCGCCGCGCACGCGCAGCTGGCCGAGCAGGTCGTCCGACTCGCGGAGCATGCGCCGCTTGTCGAGCAGGCCGGCCCGCCGGTACCGGGCCAGGACGGGCAGCACCACGTTCGTCGGGGAGTCCAGAGCCGGCACGATGCCGTCGCTCTTGCGCTCCTCGGTCACGTACACGACGCCCGCGCGCTGCGCGTGCGCCGGCGACCCCGGCCGGTACGGCCGCCCGTCGAGGGTCACGGTGCCGCCCGTGATCGGCGCGAGACCGACCAGGGCGCGCAGGACCTCGGTACGGCCAGCGCCGACGAGGCCGTACAGCCCCAGCACGCGCCCGGGCTCGGCGGTCAGGGAGACCCCCTCGACGCCCGCGGCCCGCAGGTCGCGGACCTCCAGGCGTGGCCCGAGCGGGGCGTCAGGGAACCACCGGCGGACGTCGGCCACCGGGACCGCTTCCTGCTCGGTCCGCTCCGCGGTGGCGAGCGCCTCGGTGGGCGCCTCGCCGGCACGCAGCCGGTCGTCCAGCTCGGCGGCCTCGTCACCGGCGATGGCGGCGACGACGTCGTGGCGGCTGATCTCGTCGACGTGCGCGTCGATGCGGACGAGACCGTCGACGAGGGCGACGACCCGGTTGCACACGGCGTAGAGCTCGTCGAGCTTGTGGTCGACGAACACGATGCCCATGCCGCGGTCGGCCGCCAGCGACCTGACGACCTCCAGCAGGCGCTCCACCTGGCCGCCCTCGAGGCTGGTGGTGGGCTCGTCGAGCAGCAGGAACCTCGCGTTGCGGTGCGTGGCCACCGCGATCTCGAGCATCTGCCGCGTGGCGACCGGGTAGTCCCCGAGCCTGCGCGTGACGTCGACGTCGAGGCCGAACGACTCGACGAGGGCCTGGGCGCCGGCGCGCATCTCGTCCCGGCGCAGGAGGCCCGCCCGCGTGCGCTCGTCGCCGAGGTACACGTTCTGGGCCACGGTGAGGTTCGGCAGGAGCGACAGCTCCTGATAGACGGTCGCGATGCCGGCCGCGATCGCGGCGGCCGGGGAGTCGATCGTCGACACGCGGCCGTCGATGGAGATCGCTCCCTCGTCGGGCGTCGTGGCCCCGGAGATGGTGCGCAGGAGCGTGGACTTGCCGGCCCCGTTGTGCCCCACCAACCCGATCACGTCGCCGGGACGCACGTCGACCGAGACGCCGTGCAGGACCGACACCCCTGAGTACCGCTTGATGATCCCTCGGACGCTCAGCCCTGCCGGCGTCCCGGTCGACGCGGTCGTCATGTCAGCCGACCTCCCCCGGACCGGGCGTCTGGCCGACCGTGAAGAGCTTGAGCGGCTCGAGGATCTCGGGCTCGGGCGTCGCGCCGTCGAGCCACGCGCGAACCTGCTCGACGACCTTGGTGCCGTAGACCTTCGGCTCCTGGGCCACGCACCCGGGGTACTGCTCGGTCAGGGTCTCCTCCGCGGCGCAGAAGCCGTAGACCTTGACGTCGCTGTTCGAGCCGAGCGCCTGCACCGCACCGTAGGCGGCCGGTCCCGTGGACGCGAAGATGACGTTGATGTCGGGGTTGCCGGAGAGCATCTCGGTCGTGGCACGCAGCGAGTCGTCCGGCTTGACGTTGCCGTCGACCTTGGCCACGACGCTCGCGTTCGGGTTGGCGGCGATGGCGTCCTCGAAGCCCTTGTCGCGCATCTGCGTCGGCGTCTCGTCGGGCTCGGTGACGAACCCGACCTTCAGCTCGGCGTCTGCACCGAGGTCCTTGAGGACCTGCTCGGCGGTCTGCGTGCCACCAGCGGTGTTGTCGGCACCGAGGTACTGCACGATGCTGGCGCCCTGCGACTCCAGGGAGGCGGGGTCGACGCCCACGTTCACGGTGAAGACCGGAACCCCGGCGTCGTTGGCGGCCTTGACGATCGCGGCGCCCGGCTCGGACTTCACGGCGTTCAGCGCCAGCGCGCACGGCTGCTTCTGCAGCATGGCCTGCACCTGCGCGAGCTGGTTGGCGTCGTCGTCGTCGGCGATCTGCACCTCGACCTCGAAGCCGTTGGCCTCGCCGGCCTCCTCGAAGCCCTGCTTCATCGCGACGTAGTACGGGTTGGTGAGATTGGGCAGGGCGACGGCGAGGTACGGGGTGTCCTCGTCGCACGCCGCGGGGCGCGGGATCTCGCCCGACGCCTCGGCGGTCGAGCCACCGGACTCGGAGGTGCCGGTGCCGGTGCCGGTGTCCACGGCGCCACAGGCACCGAGCGTGAGCGCGAGGGCGCACGCGCCGATCGCGGTGAAGGGGATACGAAGCTTCATTGCTCTTCTCCTGGGGTGCGGTGCGGATGTCAGCGCGGGTCGGACGTGCCCGCAGCGACGGGGGGCTGGGGGGAGGCGGTCACGGCGTCCGGCGAGGAACCGCCGCTGCCCGTGCGACTGCCTCTGACGAACCTGCGTAGCAGCGTGGAGAGGGAGGACTGCCGGCGATAGGTGTCGAGGATGACGCCGCCGAGGATGATCAGACCGATCACGAGCGGCTGCCAGTAGGACTGGACGCCGACGACGTTCATGCCGTTCGACACCGTGGCGATCAGCACGGCACCGAGGAGGGCGCCGGGCAAGGAGCCGATGCCTCCGAACAGGCTCACACCGCCGACCACCGCGGCTGCGATCGAGTAGAAGAGCTCGTTGCCGGAGCCGGCGGACGGGTAGCCGACCATGAGCCGGGAGGTGGTGATGAGCCCGCCCATGCCGGCGCACAGGCCCGACAGCGCGTAGACGAGCATGGTGACCCGGCCGATCGGGATACCGGACAGCCGGGAGGTCTCGGCGTTGCCGCCGACCGCGTAGATGTGCACGCCGGTCGACGTCAGCCGCAGCAAGATGGTGAACGCGACCGCGAACAGCGCAACCAGGACGACCGGCATCGGGATGCCGAACAGCGATCCGCGCCCGACGACGGCGAACATCGGGTCGGCCACGTTGACCGAGCTGGCACCGGTGAGGATGAGCGGGATGCTGGCGGCCACGCCGAACGCTGCGAACGTGACGATGAACGGCGGCAGCTTGAGGTAGTGGATCAGCGCGCCGTTGATCGTCCCGACCAGCGCCCCGACGGCCAGCGCTACGAGCGCGGCCAGCCACCATGGTGCTCCGCTGCGCATCAGCAGTGCTGCGATCATGCCCGTCAGCGCGATGTTCGAACCGGTCGACAGGTCGATGCCCCCGGTCAGCAGGACGAACGCCTGTCCCATGGCCAGGAAGGCGATCACGGTGCCGTTCAGGAGCAGCAGGTTGGCGTTGTCGAACGTGCGGAACGTCGGCGACACCGCACTGAAGATCACCGCCACGATCACGATCACCACGAAGATGCCCAGCTCTTCGGGGATCCGGCGACGTCGTGCCATGGGTCTGCCTCCTTGCAGTCCGCTCATTTGAGCATCATCTTCGCTCATCTGACCGGAACGCTACGCCGACGGCACAGCCTCTGGCAACGCCACGGGATCACGAGATCGTAACGTTCGAGCGCGGTATGGTGCTCACATGAGCGAAGCGGAGTCGCGCAGCAGCGGCGCGGACGACCGAGGGCTGATGGTGCAGGCCGCGCGGCGCTACTACGTCGACGACGCGTCCAAGGTCCAGATCGCGACCGAACTCGGCATCTCCCGGTTCAAGGTCGCCAGGCTCCTCGAACAGGCCCGAGCGTCGGGCCTCGTCACGATCACGATCCATGCCGACGGCGTGCGCGACCCCGAGCTGGCCGAGGCGGTGCGCGCGCACCTCGGCCTGAGGGAGGTCACGGTCGTGGAGACCAGCGGGGACCGCGACGCGGTGCGGCACGAGGTCGGGCGCGCAGCCGCGGAGAACCTCGCGGCGACGCTCCGCCCAGGTGAGGTGCTCGGGCTGGCCTGGGGGCGCACCCTCACCGCGATGAGCGCCGCGCTGCCCACCCTGCCGAAGGTGGACGTCGTCCAGCTGACGGGGGCGATCGGCGCCGACCTCGAGGAGTCCCCCGTGGAGGTCGTCCGCCGGACCGCCGTGCAGTCCGGCGGCACAGCCCGGCCGATCTTCGCCCCGCTGGTCGTGGACGACGCCCGGACTGCGGCCGCCCTGCGCAGGCAGCCCGACGTGGCAGCCGCACTCCGCATGTTCGGCTCGATCACGACCGCCGTCGTCTCCGTCGGCAGCTGGGACCCGCCGGACTCCCAGCTGCTGCGCACGATCGGGGACGACGAGTGGCGCCGGCTGCTGGACGTGGGCGTACGCGGCGAGGTGGCCTCGCTGCTGGTCTCGGACGACGGCGAGCTGGTGGCGCCGGACTTCCAGGACCGCTGCGTGACCATCGAGCTCGCCCAGATGCGGGCCATCCCCCGCATCGTCGCGGCCGCGGGCGGAGCGCAGAAGGCGCGTGCCGTTGCAGCGGTCGCCCGGGCTCGCCTGTGCACCGAGCTGGTGACCGATCGCGCCCTCGCCGAGGCGGTGCTCGCGCTGCCGCGCGTCTCGGCCGAAGGGCGGTCGTGATGGTTGCGGTCGCCGCCTCGCTGTGGTCCACCCCTCGCGACCGGATCGACCGTGAGGCCGAGCGCCTCGCGGAGGCCGGCCTGCGACGGTGGCACTGGGACGTGTCCGACGGAGTGTTCGCCGACCCCGGCGGGTTCGACGTCGACACGGCGGGGCGCATCGGTCGCGCCACCGGCCTGCCCGGCGAGGCCCACCTCATGGTCAGCAACCCGCTGTCGAGCGTCGACGCCTGGACCGAGGTCTGCGACACGGTCATCGTGCATGTCGAGGCGACCGAGTGGGAAGCAGCCGTGGACGAGGTGCGCCACCGCGGCGCCCACCCAGGCGTGGCGATCTCCCCCAGCACCCCGTTGTCCGTGCTGGCGGACCTGCCCGACGACGTCGCCGTGCTCATCATGTCGATCACCCCGGGCAAGGCCGGGGCCAGGTTCCTGCCCGCCACCCTGGGCAGGCTCACGTCACTCGCAGGACGAACGCGCCTAGGCGTCGACGGCGGGGTGACCCTCGACCTCGCGCAGGACTGCGGCGCCCACGGGGCCACCTGGGTCGTCAGCGGGTCGTCGCTGTGCGGGTGCGACGACCCCGGCGCCTGGCTGCGAGCGGCATCGGGACATGCGGCTCAGAGCGCGTAGCTGACCGACGGCACGGTCCCCGTTGCGCGACGCAACGACGAAGGTCCGGAGGGATTTGAACCCCCAACCTTCTGGAGCGATTTGGGGGTTTTCGCACGATTTGCAAAGCCTGGATGATCCGCGGAAACCCTTGGTTTCTCAAGGGATTCCCCTTGCTGGACGTCCTCAGCCTATCGGGCCGGTTCGGGGTGTGGGGCCATCGTTTCTGTCGGGTTTGTGTCGGCCCTCAGATCAGAGTGGCGGAACTGATGGGACCTAGACCGCTTCCGCTGCAGACGCGGACCCCGGCACGGCAGCGCCCTCTTCGAACGAGGCCACCGCCGCTCCCGGCGACTGCCGGAGGCGGCCTACCGGCCATCGGGAGCCAGGGCTCTCACGCCGCGAACGCGGCCGCCACGGCAGCGGTGTCCTCGAACAGGCGCAAGCGGGTGATCGCGCCGTCGATCACGGTCAGTCGCAGCGCGACGTCCGTGTGGAACGGGCGACCCGTGGAGGCGGCGACGTGGTCGAACGCGCCGAACACCACCGCCTCGTCCCCGTCGACCACGACGGCCTCGACCGCGACGACGCTCTTGCCAGGCACCAGGGCCGCCCACAGGTCGCGGAAGTAGCCGGGCACCTCGCTCTTGCGCGAGCGGGGGCCCGCCCACGGGAACAGCTCGCGGTCGCCGCGCACGAGCCAGTCGATCTCTTCGGCGAACAGCTCGCCGATGCCCTCGGCGTCCTGCTCCCCCAGGCGCTGGAGGAAGGCGTTCGTGATCTCTGCGGTGCTGCTCAACGGGGTCTCCTTCATCGCCGGCGCATGATGAGCGCCGATCTGTAGTGGTCGGTACAGAACGCTAGCAGATGTGTAGCGGGCGATATAGAATCGCGCCATGGGACGACCGCGGACGTTCGATCGAGACGCTGCCCTGGACAAGGCGCTCCGCCTGTTCTGGGAGCGGGGGTACGAGCAGACGTCGATCAGCGACCTCACCCGGGAGCTCGGCATCGGGGCCCCGAGCCTCTACGCGGCGTTCGGGGACAAACGAACCCTGTTCGAGGAGGCCGTCGCGCGCTACGAGGCCAGCCCGCGGTCGGTGACCACGGCCGGGCTTGCCGGGACGAGCCGGCGAGAGGTGCTGCGGGCCATGTTCGAGCGGGCAGCGCAGGAGTACGCCAGCACGGAGCACCCGCGCGGCTGCCTGGTCAGCAGCGCCCCGGAACTGGTCGCCAACCGCGCCCACAACCGGATGCTCACCGCGACCCGCCTGGAAGAGGTGGCAGAAGATGCCGAATCGCGCGACGCCGCCGAGACCTTGGCCGCCTTCGCCCACGTGATGCTGGTGGGGTTGTCCTCGTACGCCAGGGACGGTGCCGATGAGCAGCAGCTGCGGCGCGTGGCCGAGCTGGCCCTCGATGCCGCCGAGGCAGGCGCGAACGCGACGGCCGGCTGAACCCGCCCCGGTGGCACCGGGATTCTCGAGGCCACCAATGGCCGCTGCTGGCCCAGTGCCTCGTCTACGCCTTCGGAGACGTGCCGCAGCTCACCGGCGATCGCGAGGATAAGGCGTTCATCGGCGGGCTCCGAGATTGGCCGTGCGCTACGCCCGACCCGCCTCGTCCTGCGCGGCGATAGCCGGCCACAGCGAGGCGACGACTCGCTCGGCGAAGTCGGTCGGGACGTCGCGTCCATACCGGTTGAAGTCGGCGAAGTAGCTACCGAAGCAGAGCGTCGCGACCATATCGACGTCGACGTCTGAGCGGACAGCGCCACGGGCCTGGAGGTTCGCCAGAACGTCCGCGAGCTCTTGGCAACGCGGTTGATTGGCGAGCTCCCTCATCTGCGCATGCAGACCCGGTGCGCGTTCCGCTTCTGCCATGAAGTTGCCGTGCAGCGTCATGGCGCGCGGGTTGTGGTAGCGCGGATCGAGCCGACGCACCGCCTCGACCATCGCATCTCGAGGGCCGAGCTGCTTGAGGTCGAAGGGCGGATAAGCCTCACGCTGCTTGCGCAGGCCGTACCGCAGGGCGTCCAGGACCAGCGCGTACTTGTCGGACCAGCGTCGATAGAGCGTCGGGCGCGTGACGCCGGCGTCCGTGACGATGTCCCGGATGGTCATCGAGGAGTAACCCTTGGTCGCGAGGAGTTTGCGGGTCGACGCGATGATCGCCTCTTCGATTGCTGGGTCGCGAGGGCGCCCGGTGCTCGGTGCCGCCTCCTCGCCCCTCGGATCCTTGCTCAACTCGATCACTCCTCCCGCCTGTCGGCGTGCCTTTGTTTACAGATGTTGACTGTAACGCCGACGATCACTACCGTCCACACTGGCCGTTCCGTTACAGGCTGTATCTGTAACGAAAGGCGGATCGGACCTGGTGTCCGTCTCTCGACAATCTCTGACGGAGGGAACGCTGCATGACCGCGACATCTGATGGATACGTGACCGTCCTGTGGGACGCCAAGGCGAAGCCCGGCCGCGAGGAGGAGCTCAAGGCGTTCATCACGGCGGCGGTCACGCCGTCGCGTGACGATCCCGGCAACATCGACTATGAGGCCCACGAAGTGGATGGGCAGCCCGGAGCGTTCGTCATCTACGAGCGCTGGGAGAGCAGGGCGCTTCTGGAGGCCCACCTTCAGGCGCCGCGGATGGCGGCCCTCGTGCCGGAGATGCTCGAGCTGATCGACGGGTCAATCGAGGACGGCATTCGCCTGCTCCGTCCGTTCCGACCCGCAGCCTGAGCGCAGCGGCTCCGACAACATCGAAAGGAAGCTGTGCGATGACGACACTTATCACTGGGGGAAACCGGGGGCTCGGCTACGAGATCGCCCGTCGACTGGTCGAGGCGGGGCAGGACGTCTGGATCGGCGCCCGCAACCCTGCTGACGGTCAGGAAGCCGCTGATCGCCTCGGCGCCCGCCACATCCCGCTCGACGTCACGGACGACGCATCGGTCGAGGCCGCCGCGGTCATGATGCGCGAGCAAGTAGGTCGCCTGGACATCCTCATCAACAACGCTGGCATCCTCGGTGAGGTGGCAGCGCCGGAGGAGATGACGGCGGAGCAGCTTCGACCTGTGTATGAGACCAACGTGTTCGGCGTCGTGCGGGTTACCCACGCGTTCCTCCCACTGCTGCGCCGGGGGACGGATCCGTCGGTGATCAACATCACAAGCGGCATGGGGTCGTTCGCGTTGACGCAGGACCCGGCTCGCGTCGAGTCGCAGTACACGCTCGCCGCCTACGGATCCTCGAAGAGCGCCGTCACCATGCTCACCACGCAGTACGCCAAGACGATCCCCGACATCCGCTTCAACGCTGTCGACCCCGGGCAGACCGCGACGGACTTCACCGGCCATGTCGGGCAGAGCATCGAAGAAGGTGCTGAGGCGGCCGTGCGGATGGCCATGCTCGGTGCGAACGCACCCACCGGAACGGCCACTGACCGCGAGGGCATCCTGCCGTGGTGACCGGACAGCTCCGGCGTCACGACGATGCTGAGACCCAGCGCGCCGCGACGCTGGAGCTGTTCTACGACCTCGTCTTCGTCTTCTCGATCACCCAGATCTCGCACCTCCTGCTCGACCGCCTCACATGGGTTGGAGCTGGTCAGGCGGCGATCGTCCTGCTCGCGGTCTGGTGGTCGTGGAACTACACCACCTGGGCGACGAACGAGCTGAATCCGAACACCAATCCAGTCCGCTTCCTCCTGATCGCGCTGATGGCGGGGAGCTTGCTGATGGCGATCGCCATCCCTGACGCCTTCGGTGACCGCGGACTGCTCTTCGCCGCCGCATATCTCGCCATCCAGGTCGGACGCCACGCGTTCATCACATTGGTGGCGGCCCGGCGCGGGACAGTCGAACGAGAGCACGCCGGGCGCATCCTCGTCTGGTTCCTGATAGCCGGGTTGTTCTGGATCGCCGGTGGCCTTGCAGAGGGTGGCCCACGAATATGGCTTTGGATCCTGGCGCTAGCTCTCGACTATGCTGCCCCGCTCGCCATGTTCCCTCTTCCGCGTCGACCTCGCCTGGCGGCGGGCTCCTGGCGTATCGCCTCCGGACACTTCACCGAACGGTTCGGCCTGTTCGTGATCGCGGCGCTCGGCGAGACGATCGTGCTGACCGGAGTGACCGCAGGCGCACATCACCTGGACATCGTCACCATCGCCGCTCTTGCGAATGCATTCGCCGGCACCGCCGCTCTCTGGTGGCTCTACTTCGTCTCGACCAGCCGGATCGGAGAGCAGTCACTCGAAGCCGAATCGACTCGCACCGGGCGCGCCCGCGACATCTACACGTACGGTCATGTGTTGATCGTTGGGGGAATCATTCTGACCGCTGTGGGCGACGAGATCGTTATTGCCCACCCGTTGCATTCCCTCGAAAGACCGCAATTGCTCGCGGTGGCTGCTGGTCCAGCCCTCTTCCTGATAGCGCAACTCGCTTTGCACCTGCGGGCCACGGGGCGGGTGGCCTACAGCCGGGTGGCAGGAATTGCCAGCTGTGCGGCTATCGGCCTGCTCGGGTCCCTGCTTCCATCGATAGCAGTCGGCGCGGGGCTGGTAGCGACGCTGGTTGCGGTAGCGGTGCTGGACAGCGTCGGGTATTCCCACCTCCGCAGCCGGAACAGGTGCGCTCGCACCTGATGGCAGAGAGGATCGAGCACGCTTCAGCCGTTCTAGCGGAAGCGTGCTCGAGTCCTGCAGTCCATGGATCCAGCGGTGGGTCACCATGTGCTGTCGCCTCGAGTGAGCGCGTCAGCTGCGCGAGGTGGCCGGTGGTGATCGCGGTGCCACAGGCGGCCACTGGTGCGTAGTCGCGTCCGAGGTGTCGGACGGCTTTGACCTCGAGGGCGCTTTCGACGAGCACGGGAGCGGCGCCGGCGGTGATGCGCCGGGTGACTGCGGAGCCGAGCCTGACAGCGCGCGGTGCTTGTCATAGACGGCCGTGGTGGTGTTGAGGGACTTCGGGACGGCCTCGTCGCCGTCGACGGCGGGGTTGCGGCGGGCGGTGGACCCGATGATGCGGTCGGCGGTGCCGGTGATGGGCAGCATGAGCCGGTCGCGGAACGCGTCGCCCGGGGCGCCCTTGGCGGTGCGCACGGCCAGTACGGCGGCCAGCAGCTCGTCGTCGCTAATGCCCTTGCGGCGCCAGGGCGGCACCAGGCGCGCCCTAGCCGGGCGGGGCGTACCAGCCCCGGCATTCGTACGGACGGAACGGTGCGCCGCGAGT
>NZ_JAXUAK010000008.1:0-149779 GCF_046535855.1 Puerhibacterium sp. TATVAM-FAB25
TTCACACGAGAGGCTCACCCGTACGGGTGGGCCTCTCGTGCTTTTCCGGCATGCACGGTGAGGCGCCGGCGCGGCACGAGCCCTCCGGTCGCGGATCGCCGGCAAACGCGCAGTCGGCGCGCTCACCGTCAGGCCCGGCTCACACGATGAGCCGGGCATCGCACCGCTCCCTCGTGGGAGAATTTCTTGACCTTCCGCTCTCGAGAGGAACAGCGTGAACGACTCCGCCCGCGATCAGGGCAGCTATCGCGACAACGGCCGGTCCGGCGGTGAGCGCCGCGACCGGCGTGACGGCCGTCCGCCCCGCGGTGATCGGCCCTCGTGGTCGGGCAACGATCGCAAGGACGGCGGCCCGCGCCGCCGCGACGGGGAAGGCTCGGGCTATGCCCGGCGGGACGACCGTCAGGGCGGCTACCGTGGCGAGCGTTCCGACCGTCCCGCGCGTGAGGGCGGCTACCGCGGTGAGCGGTCCGACCGTCCGGCTCGTGAGGGCGGGTTCCGTCGCGATGACCGTCCGGCTCGTGAGGGCGGCTACCGCGGTGAGCGCTCGGACCGTCCGGCTCGTGAGGGCGGGTTCCGTCGCGATGACCGTCCGGCTCGTGAGGGCGGCTACCGCGGTGAGCGGTCCGGCCGTCCGGCTCGTGAGGGCGGGTTCCGTCGCGACGACCGTCAGGGCGGCTACCGCGGTGAGCGCTCGGACCGTCCTGCTCGTGAGGGCGGGTTCCGTCGCGACGACCGTCCCGCGCGCGAGGGCGGCTACCGCGGTGAGCGGTCCGACCGCCCTGCGCGTGAGGGCGGCTACCGCGGTGAGCGGTCCGACCGCCCTGCGCGTGAGGGCGGGTTCCGTCGCGACGACCGTCCCGCGCGCGAGGGCGGCTACCGCGGTGAGCGGTCTGACCGCCCTGCGCGTGAGGGCGGGTTCCGTCGCGACGACCGTCCGGCTCGTGAGGGCGGGTTCCGTCGCGACGACCGTCCCGCGCGCGAGGGCGGCTACCGCGGTGAGCGGTCCGACCGCCCTGCGCGTGAGGGCGGGTTCCGTCGCGACGACCGTCCGGCTCGTGAGGGCGGGTTCCGTCGCGACGACCGTCCCGCGCGCGAGGGCGGCTACCGCGGTGAGCGGTCCGACCGTCCGGCTCGTGAGGGCGGGTTCCGTCGCGACGACCGTCGCGGCGGTCCGCGTGACGACCGCGGCGGTCGTGGCGGCTCCGGCGGTCGTGGCGGCTTCGGTGGCCGCGAGGAGCGGCGCCCGGAGCGTCCCGAGCGCGAGCGCGTCCCCGAGCCCGAGATCGCCGAGGACGTGTCGTTCCGCGACCTCGACCGCGACGCTCGTCAGCGGCTGCGCGGTCTGAGCAAGGAGAACGCGGAGCGGGTGGGGCTCCACCTGGTCATGGCGGGACGCCTCCTCGACGTCGACCCGGAGCGCGCGTACGAGCACGCCCAGGCCGCGGTGCGCCGCGGCGGGCGCGTGGACGTCGTCCGCGAGGCCGCCGGCATCGCCGCGTACCGGACGGGCCGCTACGCCGACGCGCTGCGGGAGCTGCGCACGGTGCGCCGGCTCAACGGCTCCTCGGAGCACCTGCCGATCATGGCCGACGCCGAGCGCGGCCTCGGGCGGCCCGAGCGCGCCGTCGCCCTCGCGACGTCGCCCGAGGCGGACACGCTGACCGGAACGGGCCGCGTCGAGCTGGCGCTCGTCCTCAGCGGCGCGCGGGCAGACCTCGGCGAGCACGACGCCGCGCTCTCCGTGCTCGACAAGATCCCGGCGCAGCAGGGCGACATGGCCCTGCGCGTGCTGCAGGCGCGCGCGGCGGTCCTCGAGGCCGCGGGGCGCACCGCCGAGGCAGCGGCGCTGCTGGCGGAGGTCGACTCCGAGGCCCTCGACCGCGCGGCCGGCAACGTGCTGCCCGAGGACGACGTGGTCGTCTACGACATGTTCGACGAGGAGGTCGACGACGAGCTCGAGGCCGACGAGGAAGCGCTTCTCGAGGCCGACGACGAGGCGGATGCTGACACGGAGGACGACGCCGACGTCGACGACGGGGCCGACGCGGAGGACGACGCCGACGAGGACGACGCGGAGGACGCGGACAGCGAGGAGCGCGAGTGACGCCGGGGCTCCTGGCGAGCGAGCGACCACTCGCCGAGGCGTACGACCTCGCCCTCGTCGACCTGGACGGCGTGGCCTACCGCGGCCACCTGCCCATCGAGCACGCCGCCCACGGCCTCGCCACGGCGCGCGAGCGGGGCATGCGCCTGGTGTTCGTCACCAACAACGCCTCGCGCGAGCCGGGTGACGTGGCCGCGCAGCTGACGGGCCTCGACATCCCGACGACGGCCGACGAGGTGATGACCGCGGCGCAGGCGTGCGCGGCCCTGCTGCGCACCCGGCTCGAGCCGGGTGCGCGGGTGCTCGTCGTGGGTGGCAAGGGGTTGGTCACCGCGGTCGAGGCGGCCGGCTTCGTGGTGGTCGCCTCCGCCGACGACGAGCCCGTCGCCGTGGCGCAGGGCTACGCGCCCGAGGTCGGCTGGACGGACCTGGCCGAGGCGGCCTATGCCGTCGGGCGCGGGGCCTGGCACGTGGCGAGCAACCTCGACGGGTCGCTGCCCACGGCGCGCGGGTACGCGCCGGGCAACGGGGCGCTCGTGGGCGCCGTCGTGTCGGCGACCGGCGTGCGCCCCGACAGCGCCGGCAAGCCGACGCCCACCATGTACCGGCTCGCGACCGAGCGGGCCGGCGCCACGAGCCCGCTCGTCGTCGGCGACCGGCTCGACACCGACCTCGCCGGCGCCCGCGCCGCCGAGTACCCGGGGCTGCACGTGCTGACCGGCGTCTCCTCGGCCCGGGACGACGTCCTCGCGCCGCAGGAGCTGCGCCCCACCTTCGTGGCGGCGGACCTGCGCGGCCTGCTCGAGCCGCACCCGCTGCCCGTCGCCGGGGCCGAGGGCTGGTGGGAGTGCGGCGGTCGCGCCGCGCGCGTGACCGGCGGCCGGCTGGAGCTCGACCGGCAGGGGCCGACGGGCATCGACGTGGTCCGCGCGGCGTGCGCCGCGGCCTGGGCCGCCGTGGACGCGGGGCAGCCGCTGGACGCCGCAAGCGTCCCGGAGCTGACCGCCTGACGCGTGCAGGTGCTGGTCAGGGACCGTGACGCGGTGACGCGGGTCGTCGTCCGCGAGGGCGCGCTGTCGGGGCCGGGCGGTAGCGTGGAGGCGCACCACGGTCGGCGCTGAGCCGGCCGCGCCCCGACGCGTGCGATGACGCAGACTAGGGCGGTGCCGAGACCGCTCGGCGCCGGCGCAGCGTACCGATGCCGACAGCGACGATCCCGGAGGACCCCATGCCGCAGGACGCCGACGCCGCCCGCCCCGCGGGTGCCGCCGCGCCCGACGGCACGCCGGCGGGGAGCGCGGGTGCCGGTCCACGCCCGGTGCCCGCCGCACCGCGTCCTGGGCCGCCGCGCCCGGCCGCGCCTCGGACCGGCGGGCTCGTCGAGCCCGCCGGCGACGGCGCGCTCGGGCCTCTCGACGACCTGGACGCCCTGCCCGTCGCCGAGCATGCGGCGCGCTTCGAGGCGGTCCACGACGCGCTGCGCGCCCGGCTAGAGTCCCGTCCCACCCCGGGCGGCGGCGCCTGATGGCGGGTGGACGCGTCGACGCCGAGCTGGTGCGGCGGGGGCAGGCGCGCTCGCGGACCCAGGCGGCGGCCCTCGTGAGCGCCGGCCGGGTGCTGCTGGCCGGCCGCCCGGTGACCAAGCCGTCGGCCGCGGTGCCCGACGGTGCGGACCTGGCCGTCGTGCCCGACCCCGACGACCCCGGCTACGCGTCCCGCGCCGGGCTCAAGCTCGCCGGGACCCTCGACGCCCTGGCCGCGGACCCCGTCGGGGCGGCGCTCGTCGCGGCCGTCCAGGGCGCCTGGTGCCTGGACCTCGGCGCCTCGACGGGCGGCTTCACCGACGTGCTCCTGCGCCGCGGGGCGGCGCACGTCGTCGCGCTCGACGTCGGCCACGACCAGCTGGTGCCCGAGCTGCGCGCCGACGACCGCGTGACCGTCGTCGAGGGCTTCAACGTCCGCGACCTCGCGCCCGGCGACCTCGGGCGCGTCCCTGACCTCGTCGTCGGCGACCTGTCCTTCATCTCGCTGACGCTCGTGGTGCCGCCGCTGGCGCGCGTGCTGCCGCCCGGCGCCCCGGCGCTGCTGCTGGTCAAGCCGCAGTTCGAGGTGGGCCGCGACCGGCTCGGCAGCGGCGGCGTGGTGCGCGACCCGGCGCTGCACGAGCGTGCCGTGCGCGACGTCGCGGCCGCGGCATCGGCCGAGGGGCTCCGCCCGCGCGCCGTCGTGCCCAGCCCGCTGCCGGGCCCCAGCGGCAACCGGGAGTACTTCGTCTGGCTCGAGCGGGCACCGCAGGCCGCCGCGCCCGACCGCCCGCCCGCGGTGGACGACGACGCGCTGCGCGGCGCCGTCGCCGGAGCCGTCGCCTGGCAGCCCGCCGCCGACGGCGCGCCGACCGCCGTCCCGCCCGTCCTCACCGTCCCTGTCCCCGGAGGAGCCCCGTGACGCGCAGAGTCCTCATCGTCACCCACGGCGGCCGGCCCGAGGCCGTCGCGGCGCTGCAGGAGGCCGTGCGCGAGCTCGAGTCGGCCGGCTTCGAGGTGGCGCTGCACGACGACGACCTGGCCGAGTCGTTCGGCGACCACATGGCGGTGGCCCGCACCCGCGAGGGCGTCGTCGAGTCCGAGGTCGTCATGGTGCTCGGCGGCGACGGCACGATCCTGCGCGCCGCCGAGCTGACCCACGGCACCGACGTGCCGATCCTCGGCGTCAACCTCGGGCACGTGGGCTTCCTCGCCGAGAGCGAGCGCGAGGACCTGCGCGCGGCCGTCGACCGCATCGCCCGGCGCCACTACGTCGTGGAGGAGCGCGGCGTCGTCGACGTGCAGGTGCACCTGCCCGGCGCTCCGGAGCCGGTGCGCGGCTGGGCGCTCAACGAGGCGACCGTGGAGAAGGCCCAGCGCGAGCGGATGATCGAGGTCGGCATCGAGGTGGACGGCCGGCCGCTGTCGAGCTTCGGGTGCGACGGCGTCGTGATGTCCACGGCCACCGGCTCCACCGCGCACGCCTTCTCGGCGGGCGGCCCGGTGATGTGGCCCGACGTCGACGGGGTGCTCCTCGTGCCGCTGTCCGCGCACGCGCTGTTCGCCCGGCCGCTGGTCATCGGGCGTCGGGCCGCCTACCGGGTCACGGTGCTCGAGCGCAGCCCCGTGCCCGCGGTCCTGACCTGCGACGGCCGCCGCCGCATCGACCTGCCCCTCGGCTCGACGGTCGAGGTGCGGTACGGCGCGCAGCCGCTGCGGTTCGCCCGCCTGTCGCCGGCGCCGTTCACGGACCGGCTCGTGTCCAAGTTCAACCTGCCCGTGGTGGGCTGGCGGGAGGCGGCCGACGACGCCGCGGCCGCCGCGCGTGCCCGCGCCGCCACCGGGCCGGACGACGCCTCGGAGGTGTGACGTGCTCGAGGAGATCGCCATCGAGAACCTGGGCGTCATCCGCGCCGCGCGCGTGACGCTGCCCGCCGGTCTCACCGTGATCACCGGCGAGACCGGTGCCGGCAAGACCATGGTGCTCACCGGCCTCGGCCTGCTCATGGGCGGCAAGGCCGACGCGGGCGCCGTGCGCCCCGGCGCCACCGGCGCCGTCGTCGAGGGCCGGTGGCAGGTCGCCGACCGCCCGGCGGTCGCCCAGCGTGTGGAGGAGGCCGGCGGCGAGGCCGACGACGACGGCACCGTCGTCGTGCTGCGCACGGTGGCCGCCGGCGGCCGCTCCCGCGCCCACCTGGGCGGACGCAGCGTGCCGCAGGGCGTGCTCGCGGAGATCGCCGACGAGCTGGTCACCGTGCACGGCCAGACCGACCAGCTGCGCCTGCGCACGGCGTCGAAGCAGCGCGAGGCGCTCGACACGTTCGCCGGACCCGAGCACGTCGCGGTCGTCGACGCCTACCGGACCGCCTGGTCCGAGCGCGCGGCCCTGCAGGCGGAGATCGACGACCTCACCGCCCGCACGGCCGAGCGGGCGCGCGAGGCGGAGCTGCTGCGGCTCGGCCTGGCGGAGGTCGAGCGCGTCGACCCGAAGCCCGGGGAGGACGCCGAGCTGCAGGCGATGGTGGCGCGGCTGGGCAACGTCGAGGGCCTGCGCGTGGCGGCGACCGAGGCGCACGAGGCGCTGGCCGGCGAGGACGTGGAGTCCGCCGCCAGCGCCGCGGAGCTGCTCACGCGCGCCCGCCGCGCGCTCGAGGCCGCCGCGGGCGACGACCCGGCGCTCGGCGAGCTGGGCTCGCGCGTCGCCGAGGCCGGCTACCTCCTGGCCGACGTCGCCACCGAGCTGGCGGCCTACGTCGACGACCTGCAGGCGGACCCGGCCGGCCTCGAGGCCGCGCACACGCGGCTGGCGGAGCTGACCACCCTGACCCGCTCGTACGGCGAGACCGTCGACGACGTGCTGCGCTGGGCCTCCGACGCGGGCCTGCGCCTGCTCGACCTCGACGACGGCGGCGAGCGGCTGCGCGGCATGCAGGAGCGCATCGGCGAGCTCGACTCCCACCTGGCGCGGCTCGGCGCCGAGGTGACCGCCGGCCGCGCGGCCGCGGGGGAGCGGCTCGCCGCGGCGGTGACCGCCGAGCTCGCCGGGCTCGCCATGGGCGGCGCGCGGCTCGAGGTGGCCGTCGACCCGGCCGACGAGCCGGGCGCGTGGGGCGCCGACGCCGTCACGTTCTCGCTGGTGCCGCACCCGGGCGCGCCCGCCCGCCCGCTCGGCAAGGGGGCCTCCGGCGGCGAGCTGTCCCGCGTGATGCTCGCCGTCGAGGTGGCGCTGGCCACCGCGGCCGCCGAGCGCGCCGAGGCCCAGGACGGCGGAGTCGCGGCGGTGCTGCCGACGTTCGTGTTCGACGAGGTCGACGCCGGCGTCGGCGGCCGGGCCGCGGTCGAGGTCGGCCGCCGGCTGGCGCGCCTGGCCCGCAGCACGCAGGTGATCGTGGTCACGCACCTGGCCCAGGTCGCGGCGTTCGCCGACGCCCACCTCGTGGTGACCAAGTCTGCTGGTGAGGAGGGCACCGTCACCGGCGTCCAGGAGGTCGCGGGGGACGACCGCGTGCGAGAGCTCGCCCGCATGCTCTCCGGCCAGGAGGACAGCGAGGCGGCGCGGACGCACGCTCTCGAGCTTCTCGAGTCCCCCACCGTGGGACGATGAGGGCGATATGAGATCGATCCTCCGCAAGGCCGTCCCGTCCGCCAGCCGCCCGTCCGCCACCAGCGCCGACGGCGCGACGCGCGGACCTGCCCGCGTGGGCCGGCGCACCAAGGACCTGACCAAGCGGCTCGCCCCCGGGGACGTGGCCGTCATCGACCACGTCGACATCGACCGCGTCGCGGCCGAGGCGCTCGTGCGGGCGCAGCCCGCCGCTGTGCTCAACGCCGCCCGCTCGACGTCGGGCCGGTACCCGAACGCGGGCCCCGGGATCCTGCTCGAGGCCGGCATCGTGCTCGTCGACGACCTCGGCCCCGCCGTGATGGACCTGCCCGACGGCGTCGAGGTCGAGGTGGCCGAGGGGCGCGTGCTGCGCGGCGGCCGCGAGGTCGCCGCGGGCACCCGCCAGACGCCCGAGACGGTCGAGAAGGAGCTCGCGGCCGCCCGCGAGGGCCTCTCGGACGAGATCGAGCGGTTCGCCGAGAACACCATGACCTACCTGCGTCGCGAGCGGGACCTGCTGCTCGACGGCGTCGGCGTGCCGGCCGTGAAGACCCGCTTCGAGGGCCGCCACGTGCTGATCGTGGTGCGCGGGTACCACTACCGCGAGGACCTGGCGATGCTGCGGTCCTACATCAAGGAGAACCGGCCGCTGCTCGTCGGGGTCGACGGCGGCGCGGACGCGATCCTCGACGCCGGCTTCAAGCTCGACATGATCGTCGGCGACATGGACTCGGTGTCGGACAAGGCGTTGTCCTCCGGCGCGGAGGTCGTGGTGCACGCCTACCGCGACGGCAACGCCCCCGGCCTCGAGCGGGTCCAGGCGCTGGGCGTCGAGCCCGTCGTGTTCCCCGCGACGGGCACGAGCGAGGACATCGCCATGCTGCTCGCCGACGACGAGGGCGCCGAGCTCATCGTCGCGGTCGGCACGCACGCCACCCTCGTGGAGTTCCTCGACAAGGGCCGGGCCGGCATGGCCAGCACCTTCCTGACGCGCCTGCGCGTCGGCGGCAAGCTGGTGGACGCCAAGGGCGTCTCCCGCCTGTACCGCCCCTCCATCTCGAACCTCCAGCTCACCCTGCTCTCGCTCGCCGGCATCGCGGCGGTCCTCGCGGCCATGTGGTCGACGTCGGTGGGCCAGGCCTTCTTCGGCATCACCGGCGCCCGGCTGGACGACTTCGTGTCCTGGGTCGGTAGCCTCTTCGGCGGCTGACCGGCGGCGGCGAGCGCGCACGCCGCCGCCGCCCGGCACCTGACCTGCTCGCGACCGCCCGGACCACCCGGACCACTCGAAGGAACCCCCACCTCCCGTGATCGACTTCCGCTACCACCTCGTCTCGCTGATCTCCGTGTTCCTCGCGCTCGCTGTCGGCATCATCCTCGGCGCCGGGCCGCTGCAGGGCGCCATCGGCGACCAGCTCACCGACCAGGTGGACGCGCTGCGCGGCGAGCGCAACGACCTGCGCGACCAGCTGGCCGCCACCGAGACGACGGCGGAGCAGCGGCTGACGTTCCTGCAGGCCGCCGGGCCGCAGCTCGTGGCCGGCACCCTCGAGGGCCGGCGCGTCGCGATCGTCGACCTCGACGACGTCGCGGGCGACGTGGAGCAGGGCGTCGTGGACCAGGTCGAGGCCGCCGGCGGCACGGTCGTGGCCAGCGCCGTGCTCACGCCCGCCTGGACCGACGCCGAGCACGCCGAGCTGCGCGACACCGTCGCCGAGGGGCTGCGGCCGACCCTGGAGGCGGCCGGCGCGGCCGAGGACGGCGCCGAGACGCCGGAGACCCTCGCGGCGGCGCTCGGCGTGGCCATGACCGGGGCGACCGGTCCGCAGGCCCAGTCGCGCAGCGAGCAGGCCGGCGCCCTGACGCAGCAGCTCGTCGACGCGGAGCTCCTGGAGGTGGAGGACGAGCAGACGGCCCCCGCGGACGCCGTGGTCCTCATGTCCGGCACGACGGCCGCCCAGGCGGCCGACGGGCAGAACGCCGAGCCGACGCCGGAGCAGGAGGTCGTCCAGACGTTCCTCCAGCTCGCCGGGACGGTGCGGTCCGTGTCCCCGGTCACGGTGGTCGCCGGGCCGACGGCCGCCGGCGGCGACCTCGTGTCCGCGGTGCGCGCCGACGACGCGGTCGCGCGCGAGGTGAGCACGGTCAGCGGCATCGAGACGCCGATCGGGCGCATCGTCGTGCCGCTCGCCGTGGCCGCGGGCCTCGCCGACGAGGTGGGCCAGTACGGGTTCGAGGACGGCGCGACGCCGCTGCCGCCCGTGGTGCCCACCGGCACGCCCACGGACGGGGAGGGCTGATGGGCCTGGCGCGGGTCGCCGGTGCCGCCCTCGCGGGCGCCGCGGCGACCGCCGCTGTGCGCCGCGCGCTCGACGCGGGCCTGCCCGGCAGCGCCGGGCGCTGGACCCGCACGAACCACCGCGGCGAGCCCATCAGCCTGCTCGAGGGCCCCGCCGTCGCGGCCGGCCTGGTCGCCGGCGCCCTGGCCGGCGCCCGCGGCCGCGGGGCCGCCGCCGCCGTCGTCGCGACCGCCGGGGCCGGCGCGTTCGGGCTGGTCGACGACCTCACCGAGGACACCACGACGCGCACCAAGGGGCTCCGAGGCCACCTCGGCGCACTCGCCCGGGGCCGGCTCACGACGGGCGGGCTCAAGGTGCTGGGGATCGGCGCGACGTCGGTGCTCGCGGCCGCGGTCGGCACCCGCCGCACGGGGGGACCGGCCCGCTGGGCGGCCGACGTCGCCGTCAACGGCGCGCTCGTGGCGGGCACGGCCAACCTGCTCAACCTCCTGGACCTGCGGCCCGGCCGCGCGCTGAAGTCCGCGGCCGCGCTGGCCGTGCTGCCCGCCGGCGGCCCCGCCGCCGCGACCTGCGGCGCCGTCGCCGGGGCCGCCGCAGCCGCGTGGAGCGGCGACCTCGGGGAGCGCGACATGCTCGGCGACGGCGGCGCGAACGCCCTGGGCGCGCTGGTCGGCACGCGGCTGGCGCTCGGCCTGCCGCGCCCGCTGCGGCTCGCCGCGCTCGCCGGCGTCGTCGGGCTCACCCTGGCCAGCGAGCGCGTGAGCTTCACGCAGGTGATCGAGCGCACCCCGTGGTTGCGTGCCGTCGACGAGCTGGGTCGCCGGCCCCGGACCGAGGACCCGGCGGCTTGAGCACGCCCGTCGGCGCGCCCGGCGACGACGTCCCGGCCCCGCCCGCCCCGACGCCCGACCCCGAGCCGGCACCCGCGCCCGCCACCGCGCCGGGCGCGGGGCGGCGCCGCACCGTCCAGACGCTCGCCGGCGCGGCCCTGCTCATCACCGTCGTCACGCTGGCCAGCCGCGTCGTCGGGTTCGGCCGGTGGCTCGGCCAGGGCTACTGGCTCGGGTCGGACGGCGTGGGCCAGGTCTTCAACCAGGCCAACATGCTGCCGAACATCTTGTTCGAGGTGGCCGCGGGCGGCGCCCTGGCCGGGGCCGTGGTGCCCCTGCTGGCCGGGCACCTCAGCCGGGCGGAGGCGGGCGGCGCGGACGCCGCCGGCGCCCGCGAGGCGGCCTCGCGCAGCGCGTCCGCCCTGCTCGGCTGGACGCTCGCGGTCCTCGTGCCCCTCGGGGTGCTGCTCGCGGCGCTCGCCGGGCCGATCGCCGAGGCGCTCAGCCTGGGCGAGGACCCCGCCAAGGTCGCCGTGGCGACCACGTTCCTGCGGGTCTTCGCCGTCCAGGTGCCGCTGTACGGCGTGGCCGTGGTGCTCGGCGGCATCCTGCAGGCCCACAAGCGGTTCTTCTGGCAGGCGTTCGCACCGCTGGTCTCCAGCGTGGTGGTCATCGCGGTGTACGCGGTGTTCGGCGTGCTGGCCGCGGGGGACCAGGCGGACGTCTCGGCGCTGAGCGCCGAGGCGCTGGGCTGGCTGGCCTGGGGCACCACGGTCGGCGTCGCGTTCCTCGCCGTCCCCCTGGTGGTGCCCGCCCGCCGCACGGGCCTGCGCCTGCGCCCGACCCTGCGGTTCCCCGCGGGCGAGGGCCGCCGCGCCGCCCGGCTGGCCTTCGCCGGCGTCGGCGCCCTGGTGGCCCAGCAGCTCGCGGTCTTCGCTGTCCTGAAGGTCTCCACACCGCTCGGCGGCGACTCGGCCTACACGGTCTTCCTCTACACCCAGCAGGTGTACCTGCTGCCGTACGCCGTCCTGGCCTTCCCCATCGCCACGAGCGCGTTCCCGCGGATCGCCGAGCACGCGGCGCACGGCCGCACGGGCGACCTGCGCGCCCTGGTCGCGTCGACGACCCGCACGCTCCTGGTCGTCGTCGCCGTCGGGATCGCCGTGCTGGTCGCGGCCGCGCCCGCCGTCGAGGGCGTGTTCGACCTCGTGGTGCGCGGCGACGCGCCCGGCCTGGCCGCCGGGCTCACGTGGATGGCGCCCGGCCTGATCGGCTTCGCCCTGATCCTGCACCTGTCCCGCGCGCTGTACGCCATCGACCGCGGCCGGTCCGCCGTCGTCGCGACCGCGGCCGGCTGGCTGGTCGCCGCCGCCGGCTCGGCCGCCCTCCTCGTCGTGCTGCCGCCGCTGACCGGAGGCGACGCGCTGCCGGCCGCGCCCGACGTCGCGCTCGCGGGCCTCGGCGGCGCCACGACGCTCGGCATGCTGGTGGCGGCCGTCGGGCTGCTGCTCGCGGTGCGCCGGCACGTCGGCGCCGAGGCGCTGCGGGGCGTGCCGCGCGCCCTGGCCGTGCTGGCCGCCGGCGTGGTCCTCGGCGCGCTCGCCGGGCGCGGCGTGCTCGCCCTCGTCGGCGGGGGGCGCGGCGACGCGCCGGGGGAGACCGCCTTCGACGGCGGCGCGCTGCTCGCCGACCTCGGCGGGGGCGCGCTGGCGGCGCTGGCAGCCGCCGTCGTCGTGGTGCTGTGCGCCGTGGCGGACCCTGCGCTGCGCGCCGGCGTGCGCGGCCTGCGCCGGCGCTGAGGACGCGACGAGCGCCACGCACCTTGACGGCCCCGGCGTCGGTGCCGTCGGTTAGGATGGAGTTCCGTGGCAGACCACCGAACCCAGCCCCGGTCCCTCCGCTCCGACGCCGCGCTCACCACGCGGCACATCTTCGTGACGGGCGGTGTGGCCTCGTCTCTCGGCAAGGGTCTGACTGCCTCCTCCCTCGGCCGGCTCCTGCGCTCGCGCGGCCTGCGCGTGACCATGCAGAAGCTCGACCCGTACCTCAACGTGGACCCGGGCACGATGAACCCGTTCCAGCACGGCGAGGTGTTCGTCACCGAGGACGGCGCCGAGACCGACCTGGACATCGGCCACTACGAGCGCTTCCTCGACGTCGAGCTGCCGGCGAGCTCGAACGTCACCACCGGCCAGATCTACTCGCGCGTCATCGCCAAGGAGCGCCGCGGCGAGTACCTCGGTGACACCGTGCAGGTCATCCCGCACATCACCGACGAGATCAAGGAGCGCATGCGCGCCCAGGCCGGCGCCGACGTCGACGTGATCATCACGGAGATCGGCGGCACGGTCGGCGACATCGAGTCCCAGCCGTTCCTCGAGGCGGCGCGCCAGGTGCGCCACGAGCTCGGCCGCGAGAACTGCTTCTTCCTGCACGTGTCGCTGGTGCCGTACATCGGCCCCTCCGGCGAGCTGAAGACCAAGCCGACGCAGCACTCGGTGGCCGCGCTGCGCAGCATCGGCATCCAGCCCGACGCGATCGTGCTCCGGTCCGACCGCGCGGTGCCCGAGGGCATCAAGCGCAAGATCGCCCTGATGTGCGACGTCGACAACGAGGCCGTCATCAACTGCGCCGACGCGCCGAGCATCTACGACATCCCCAAGGTCATCCACTCCGAGGGGCTGGACGCCTACGTGGTGCGCCGCCTCGACCTGCCGTTCCACGACGTCGACTGGGACGGCTGGAGCACGGTGCTCGAGCGGGTGCACTCGCCCGAGCACGCCGTCGAGATCGCCCTGGTCGGCAAGTACATCGACCTGCCGGACGCCTACCTGTCGGTGACCGAGGCGCTGCGCGCCGGCGGCTTCGCCAACGACGCCAAGGTCTCGATCCGCTGGGTCGCGGCCGACGACTGCCGCACCCCGGAGGGCGCCGCGGCGTCCCTCGAGGGCGTCGACGCGGTGCTCGTGCCCGGCGGCTTCGGCGTGCGCGGCATCGACGGCAAGATCGGCGCGCTGCGCTGGTCCCGCGAGAACCTCGTGCCGACCCTCGGCATCTGCCTCGGCCTGCAGTCCATGGTCATCGAGTACGCCCGCAACGTGCTCGGCTACACCGACGCCTCGTCGACGGAGTTCGACCCGGAGTCGGCGCACCCGGTGATCGCCACGATGGCGGAGCAGGAGGCCATCGTCGGCGGCGAGGGCGACCTGGGCGGCACCATGCGCCTCGGCGCCTGGGACGCCACGCTCGTGCCCGGCTCCGTCGTGGCCAAGACCTACGGCTCGGAGCACGTCAGCGAGCGGCACCGGCACCGCTACGAGGTCAACAACGCCTACCGCGAGGAGCTCGAGGCCGCGGGCCTGCGGATCTCGGGCACGACGGCCGGCTCGAAGCTCGTGGAGTTCGTCGAGCTGCCCGCCGAGACGCACCCGTACTACGTCTCGACGCAGGCGCACCCGGAGTTCAAGTCCCGCCCGACGCGCTCCCACCCGCTGTTCGCCGGGCTCGTCGCGGCGGCGCTCGAGCGTCAGCGCACGGCGTGAGCGCCGGCGCGCAGGACGCCGGCGGCACGCCGGCCGACGTCGTCGCGCCCCGTCCGGTCGTCGCGCACGAGCGCGTGGCGGCCGGGCGGATCTTCGACCTCGTGCGCGACGTCGTCGACCTCGGCGGCGGCGAGCAGGTGACCCGCGAGTACCTCGACCACCCCGGGGCCGTGGCGGTCGTCGCGCTCGACGACGACGGCCGCGTGCTGCTGCTGCGCCAGTACCGCCACCCGGTGCGCGCCGAGCTGTGGGAGGTGCCGGCCGGGCTGCTCGACGTCGAGGGCGAGCCCGCGCAGGCCGCCGCGGCGCGCGAGCTGCACGAGGAGGCCGACCTCGCCGCCGACCGGTGGGACGTGCTGGTGGACTTCGCCACCTCGCCCGGCGCCACCAACGAGGCGCTGCGGGTGTTCCTCGCCCGCGGCCTGCGGCCGGTGCCGGAGGCCGAGCGGCACACCCGCACCGAGGAGGAGGCCGGCATCGAGGCGCGCTGGGTGGCCCTGGAGGACGCCGTGGCGCTCGTGCTGTCCGGCGCCCTGCACAACCCGTCCGCCGTCGTCGGGGTCCTGGCCGCGCACGCCGCCCGCGCCGGCGGCTGGGCGTCCCTGCGGTCTGCCGACGCCCCCTGGCCGTACCGGCGCGGCACGCTGCCGGCCTGACCGCCGGAAGCCGACCGCCGAGCCGCCTCTCGCTGTGGGTGCAGAACACGCCGTGCGATCTCCAGATCGCACGGCGTGTTCTGTACCCACAGCGCTCTCCGGGGAGCGGCGGCCCCGCGGGGCGCTCCTCAGGCGCGGGTGCGCAGGTGCAGGACGGCGTTGGCCGTCGCCCACACCAGCAGGGCGGCTCCGAGCATGTGCGCGCCCACGAGCAGGGCGGGCAGGCCGGTGAAGTACTGCGTGTAGCCGACGGCGCCCTGCAGCAGGGTGACGACGACGAGCAGCCACGCGGCGCGCCGGGCCCGGGTCACGGCGGGCGTGGTGGGCGTGCGGTGCAGCTGGGTGAGCAGCACGACCAGCGCGCCGACGAAGAGCCACACCGCGCCGGAGTGCAGGCGGGTGACCAGCAGCGGGTCGACGGCGAAGCGGTAGCCGACGGTGTCGTCGCCGCTGTGCGGGCCCGCGCCCGTGACCACCACGCCGGCGGCCACGACGGCCACCAGCAGGGCGCTGAGCGCCCAGCCCGTGCGCGTGACCGCGGCCGAGGCGACGCGGACCGGAGCGCCGTCGCCCTCGCGGTGGCGGTGCAGCAGGTAGGCCGAGACCCACACCAGCCCGGCCGACACGCCGAAGTGCAGGGACACCCAGCCGGGGTGCAGGTGCAGCAGCACCACGACGCCGCCGATGAGGGCCTGGGCCAGCACCCCGACCAGGGGCGCGGCGCCGAGGCGGCGGTACGCGGGCGTCCGCGAGCGGTCCGTCCAGACGAGCAGCAGCACGAGCAGGCCGATCACGCCCAGCGCGCCGGTCAGGGTGCGGTTCGTGAACTCGACGATCTCGTGGTAGCTCGTGGCGGCGTGGTACTGCGCCGTGAACTGCCCGGGGTGGCACTGCGGCCACGTGGAGCAGCCCAGCCCGGAGTCGGTGAGCCGGACGGCGCCGCCGGTGACGATGATGACGATCTGACCGACCAGGTTCGCCACCAGCACCGCGGGCGTCCAGCGGCGCAGCGGGGCGAGGCGGTCGCGGGCGGGTGCAGGGGCGGCGGTCGCGGTCACCCCACCAACGCTAGTGCGCGCGGGGGCGTGCCCGGCACTCCCGGGAGCCGCCCGCGGCGTCCCGCGGTGTGACGTTCGCCCGCCCGGGGCGGGGCGCCCGCACAGGTCCGGCGCGCCGGGACGCCGCGGGCGCTCAGCTCCAGCGGAAGAGCCGCCCGGCGCCCCAGCCGAACGCGGCCGTCCACGCGGCGAGCACGACGACGGACAGCGGCGGCACGCCCGTGCCGAGCAGCGCGCCGCGCATCGCCTCGGCGAGCGCGCCGGAGGGGAGGAACTCCGCCACGTGCGCGTGCCAGGGGGCGAGCTGGTCCGGCGCCACGAGCGTGCCGCCGGCCACCACGAGCAGGACGAGCACGAGGTTGGCGACGGCGAGGACGCCCTCCGCGCGCAGCGTGCCGGCCAGCAGCAGCGCCAGCGCGGTGAACGCGGCCGTGCCGAGCAGCAGGCAGCCGATCGCGGCGGGCACGCCGGCCAGGTGCGGCTGCCACCCGAGCGCCAGCGCGACGGCCGAGACGATCACCACCTGCACCGCCTGCACGGCGAGCACGCCCAGCACCTTGCCCGCCAGCAGGCCGCCACGGCCGAGCGGCGTCGTGGCCAGGAGCCGCAGCACGCCGTTGCGGCGGTCGAACGCCGTGGCGATCGACTGCGACGTGAACGACGTCGCGAGGCAGGCCAGCGCCAGGACGCCGGGGGTCACGAAGTCCACGCGGCTCGCGCCGCCCGTGTCGAGCTCCAGGACGTCGGTCGCGACGAGCCCGACCAGCAGGAAGACGGGCAGCGCGACGGTGACCAGGAGCTGCTCGCCGTTGCGCAGGATGGCACGGGTCTCGAAGCCGGCCTGCGCCAGCACGCGCCGCAGCGCGGGCGCGGCGGCGGGCGCCGGCGTGCCGGTCGCGGGGGCGCCGGGCTCGAGCGGCGCGGGATCGGTGGTGGTCATCGCAGGTGCCGTCCCGTCAGGTCCAGGAACACGTCCTCCAGCGTGCGGCGGCCCACGGTGAGCCGGGTCGCCAGCACGTCGCGGTCGGCCAGCCAGGCCGTCAGCGCCGCCACGGCCCGCGGCCCCGCGGGCCCCGTGGCCACGTACGCGCCGGCCCGCGGCTCGGCGACGGTCCAGCCCGGCCCGAGCGCGGCGGTCAGGGCGGCGGCGTCGAGGCCGGCCGGCGCGTCGAACCGCACCGACGTCGCGCCGTCCGGGCCGTCCGCCCCGGCGGCGAGCAGCTCGGGGACGGCGCCGGAGGCGATGACGCGGCCGTGGTCGACCACGTGCACGAGGTCGGCGAGCGACTCGGCCTCGTCCATGAGGTGGGTGGTCAGCACGATGGCGACGCCCGCCGCGCGCAGCTCGCGCACCAGCTCCCAGACCGCGAGCCGGGACTGGGGGTCCATGCCGGCGCTCGGCTCGTCGAGGAAGACCACCTCGGGACGCCCCACGACCGCCGCGGCCAGGGCGAGGCGCTGGCGCTGGCCGCCCGACAGCCGCCGCACGGTGGTGCGGACGAACGACCCGATGCCGAGGCGCTCGACGAGCTCGTCGACGTCCCGCGGGCGGGCGTACATCGCGGCGACGTGGTGCAGCACCTCGCCGGCGCGCGCGCCGCTGGGCAGGCCGCCGTCCTGCAGCATGACGCCGACACGCGGGCGCAGCGCCGCGGCGTCGGCGCGGGGGTCCAGACCCAGCACGCGGACCTCGCCGCCGTCGGGGGAGCGCAGGCCCTCGCAGCACTCCACGGTGGTGGTCTTGCCGGCACCGTTCGGCCCGAGGACGGCGGTGACCTCGCCCGCGCGGGCGGCCAGGCTCAGGTCGTCGACGACGGTGCGGCCCCCGTAGCGCTTGACGAGCCCGCGCACGGCGACGGCCGCGCCGGAGGGGGCGGAGGTGGTGGGCACCCGCAGGATCCTACGTGGCCAGGGTGCGTCCCGAGGCCGGCGCGGGCGTCGGCGCGGGCGTCGGCGGAGGCGTCCCCGACGGCCCGGCGGGGCGCCGGCAGGACGGCGGTGTGAGGCGAACCTTCCTTGACATCCGGGATTACGCAACAAGGATGTTTGTTATATCGAGAGGCGCCCCGGGGTGGAGCGCGCCCCGAGACCGACGTGGGACCGAGAAGCGAGCTGGAGGTGACCGCATGACGTCGACCGCACCGCGCGTCGCCGCCGTGGCCGCCGACCCCGCGACCGAGGCCGAGTCGACCACCCGTCGGCGCGTCCTCGAGCTCGTCGCCAGCACCGGCCCGGTGACGGCCGGCGACCTCGCCGCGCGGCTCGGGCTGACCTCCGCGGGCGTGCGCCGGCACCTCGGGCTGCTCGAGGAGGACGGCAAGATCGCGGTCCGTCACGGCCTGCCCGGGCGCGGCCAGGCCCGCCGCGGGCGCCCCGCGCGCGCGTACGTCGTCACCTCGGGCGGGCAGTCGGAGCTGCAGGGCGGCTACGGCGAGCTCGCCGCGCAGGTGCTGCGTCACCTGCGCGCGGCGGGCGGCAGCGCGGCCGTCGCGGCGTTCGCCGACGAGCGGTACGCCGCCCTGGTCGAGCGCTACGCCCCGCGGCTGACGGCCACCGACGTCTCGGAGCGGGCCGAGCAGCTCGCCGCCCTGCTGTCGGCCGACGGCTACGCCGCGTCCGTGCGGCCCGGCCCGGCGGCCACGCTCGTGCCCGCCGCGCAGCTGTGCCAGGGCCACTGCCCGGTGCAGCACGTCGCCGAGGAGTTCGGCGAGCTGTGCGAGGCGGAGGCCCGCGCGTTCGCCCGCCTGCTCGGCACCCACGTGCAGCGGCTCGCGACCATCGCCGGCGGGGCGCACGCCTGCGTCACCAACCTGCCGCTGGCGCCGCCGGCCACCGCGCCGGCGGCGACCGCCCCGTCGCCCGACGCGCCGGGCGCCGGCGCGCCAACGACCACCCCGACCCCGCAGCCTGCCGGCCGCATCGCGCGGCACTGAGGAAGGAACGAGATGACTGCACCCACGGAGCAGCGCACCGACGAGGAGATCATCGCCTCGATCGGTTCGTACGAGTACGGCTGGCACGACAAGGACGACGCCGGCGCCACCGCGCAGCGCGGCCTGAGCGAGGACGTCGTGCGCAACATCTCGGCGCTCAAGAACGAGCCCGAGTGGATGCTCAACCAGCGCCTCAAGGCGCTGCGCCTGTTCGGCAAGAAGCCCATGCCGTCCTGGGGCGCCGACCTCTCCGGCATCGACTTCGACCGGATCAAGTACTTCGTGCGCTCCACGGAGAAGCAGGCGGCCAGCTGGGACGACCTGCCCGAGGACATCCGCGCCACCTACGACAAGCTCGGCATCCCCGAGGCGGAGAAGCAGCGCCTCGTGGCCGGCGTCGCGGCGCAGTACGAGTCCGAGGTCGTGTATCACCAGATCCGCGAGGACCTGGAGAAGCAGGGCGTCATCTTCGTCGACACCGACACGGGCCTGCGCGAGTACCCGGAGCTCTTCCAGGAGTACTTCGGCACCGTGATCCCGGCCGGCGACAACAAGTTCGCCGCGCTGAACTCGGCCGTGTGGTCGGGCGGCTCCTTCGTCTACGTGCCGCCGGGCGTGCACGTCGAGATCCCGCTGCAGGCCTACTTCCGGATCAACACCGAGAACATGGGCCAGTTCGAGCGGACGCTGATCATCGCCGACGAGGGCTCCTACGTGCACTACGTCGAGGGCTGCACCGCGCCGATCTACTCGAGCGACTCGCTGCACTCGGCCGTCGTCGAGATCGTCGTCAAGAAGAACGCCCGCGTGCGCTACACGACGATCCAGAACTGGTCGAACAACGTGTACAACCTGGTGACCAAGCGCGCCACGGCCGCCGAGGGCGCCACCATGGAGTGGGTCGACGGCAACATCGGCTCCAAGGTCACCATGAAGTACCCGGCGATCTACCTGCTGGGCGAGCACGCCCGCGGCGAGACGCTGTCGATCGCCTTCGCGGGCGAGGGGCAGCACCAGGACGCCGGCGCCAAGATGGTGCACGCCGCGCCGCACACCTCGAGCTCGATCGTCTCGAAGTCGGTCGCGCGCGGCGGCGGGCGCACGTCCTACCGCGGCCTCGTGCAGGTGCTCGAGGGCGCCTCGCACTCGGCCTCGAACGTGCTGTGCGACGCGCTGCTCGTCGACCAGATCTCCCGGTCCGACACCTACCCGTACGTCGACGTCCGCGAGGACGACGTGTCCATGGGGCACGAGGCGACGGTCTCGCGGGTGAGCGAGGACCAGCTGTTCTACCTGATGTCCCGGGGCATGGAGGAGACCGAGGCCATGGCCATGATCGTGCGCGGGTTCGTCGAGCCCATCGCGCGCGAGCTGCCCATGGAGTACGCGCTCGAGCTCAACCGCCTCATCGAGCTGCAGATGGAAGGGTCCGTCGGCTGACATGACGACCGCTACTGAGAAGACCACGCTGTCCACGGACCACTCCCGCGCGGTCGCCGACGGCGCCCACTCGCACGGCGTCGTCCCGCAGGGCTCGCGCGCCGAGCGCGTGACCTCGTTCGACCTGGCCGACATCCCCGTGCCCACCGGGCGCGAGGAGGAGTGGCGGTTCAGCCCGGTCGCCCGCCTCCAGCTGCTGTTCTCCGCGGAGCTCGGCAGCGACGGCGTGCGCACCACCGTGACCGCCGCGCCCGAGGTCGAGGTCGAGACCGTCGGCCGCGACGACGAGCGCCTCGGCAGGGTCGGCAAGCCCGGCGACCGGACCGCCGTGACCGCCTGGAACGCGTTCACCGAGGCCACCGTCGTGACGGTCCCGGCCGAGGCCGTCGCCTCCGACGTCACCACGATCCGCGTCGACGGCGTCAGCAAGGCCGCCACGGCGACCCACGTGCTCATCCGCGCCGAGAAGTTCTCGCAGGCCGTGGTCGTGCTCGACCACGACGGCGACGCGCTGCTCGACGAGACCGTGGAGATCGTCGTCGAGGACGGCGCGCACCTGACGGTCGTGTCCGTCCAGGACTGGTCCGACGGCGCGGTGCACGCGTCCTCGCAGCGCGCCCTCGTCGGCCGCGGCGGCGTGCTCAAGCACGTCGTCGTGACGTTCGGCGGCGACGTCGTGCGCGTCACCCCCGACGCGGCGTTCTCCGCCGAGGGCGGCGAGGTCGAGATGGTCGGGCTGTACTTCGCCGACACCGACCAGCACCAGGAGCACCGCCTCTTCGTCGACCACGGCCAGCCGCGCTGCAAGTCCCGCGTGACGTACAAGGGCGCCCTGCAGGGCAGCGGCGCGCACGCGGTGTGGGTCGGCGACGTGCTGATCCAGGCCGACGCCGAGGGCACCGACACCTACGAGCTCAACCGCAACCTCGTCCTCACCGACGGGGCGCGCGCCGACTCCGTGCCGAACCTCGAGATCGAGACCGGCGAGATCGAGGGCGCCGGCCACGCGTCCGCGACCGGCCGGTTCGACGACGAGCAGCTGTTCTACCTCATGGCCCGCGGCATCCCCGAGGTCGACGCCCGCCGCCTGGTGGTGCGCGGCTTCTTCGCCGAGCTGATCGACGAGATCGGCGTGCCGGCCGTCGAGGAGCGCCTGCTCGCCTCCATCGAGGCCGAGCTGGAGAAGTCGATGAGCGTCATCACCGGCGAGGCCGGCCGGTGACGGCACAGTTCGCCTGCGCGGTCGACGAGCTGGCCCCCGAGGAGGCCAGGCTCGTCGAGCTCACGGGCGTCGACGGCGCCCCCGTGCCCGTCGCGCTCGTGCGCGACGGCGACGGCGCCTACCACGCGCTGTCGGACGTGTGCTCGCACGGCGCGGTCTCGCTGTCCGACGGCGAGGTCGAGGGCTGCCTCGTCGAGTGCTGGCTGCACGGCTCGCAGTTCGACGTGCGCACCGGCAAGCCCGTCCAGCTCCCCGCGACCCGGCCCGTGCCGGTGTACCCGGTGACCGTCGAGGGCGACCAGGTCATGGTCGACGTCGACGCGCCGGTCGCCGTCGCCTGACGCCGACCCCGTACCCCCCAGCTTCCCGAACGACCAGGAGAACCCACAGCATGTCCACCCTGGAGATCCGCGACCTGCACGTCAGCGTCGAGACCAAGGAGGGCGCCAAGCCCATCCTGCGCGGCGTCGACCTGACGATCCGCAGCGGCGAGACGCACGCCATCATGGGCCCGAACGGCTCCGGCAAGTCCACGCTCGCCTCGGCGCTCGCCGGCCACCCGAAGTACACCGTCACCGGCGGCACCGTCACGCTCGACGGCGAGGACGTCCTCGCGATGAGCGTCGACGAGCGCGCCCGCGCCGGCCTGTTCCTCGCCATGCAGTACCCGGTCGAGGTGCCCGGCGTGTCCGTGGCCAACTTCCTGCGCACCGCCAAGACCGCCATCGCGGGCGAGGCCCCGTCCCTGCGCGCCTGGGGCAAGGAGGTCCGCTCGGCCATGGAGAACCTGCGGATCGACTCGTCCTTCGCCGAGCGCTCCGTCAACGAGGGCTTCTCCGGCGGCGAGAAGAAGCGCCACGAGATCCTGCAGCTCGAGCTGTTCAAGCCGCACTTCGCGATCCTCGACGAGACCGACTCCGGGCTCGACGTCGACGCGCTGCGCATCGTGTCGGAGGGCGTCAACCGCGCCAAGGAGACCACCGACGTCGGCGTGCTGCTGATCACGCACTACACGCGCATCCTGCGCTACATCAAGCCCGACTTCGTCCACGTCTTCGTCGACGGCAAGATCGCCGAGGAGGGTGGCCCCGAGCTCGCGGAGCGGCTCGAGGAGGAGGGCTACGACCGGTACGTCGGTACCGGCGCCACGATGGCCTGACGCCCGGCACACCGAGGAGACGACGCAGATGACCACCACCGACACCGTGCGCCCGGCCGCGGCGCCCGGCCCCGCCGCGCCCGCCGTCGACACCGTCGACTGGGCCGCCGTGCGGGCCGACTTCCCGCTGCTGGGGCGCGCGGTGCGGGGTGGCCGTCCGCTCGTCTACCTCGACTCGGCCGCGACGTCGCAGAAGCCGAACGTCGTGCTCGAGGCCGAGGTCGACTTCTACGAGACCCGCAACGCCGCCGTGCACCGCGGCGCCCACCAGCTCGCCGAGGAGGCCACCGAGGCGTTCGAGGACGCCCGGGCGGCGGTCGCGGTGTTCGTCGGCGCCGACACCGACGAGGTCGTGTGGACGCCGGGGGCCACCTCGGCGCTCAACCTCGTGGCCTACGCGATGGGCAACGCCACGGCGGGGCGCGGGGGAGCGGCGGCCGAGCGGTTCGTGCTGCGCCCCGGCGACGAGATCGTCGTCACCGAGGCCGAGCACCACGCCAACCTCGTGCCGTGGCAGGAGCTGTGCGCCCGCACGGGCGCCGTCCTGCGCTGGTTCCCGGTGACCGAGGACGGCCGGCTCGACCTGTCGGGCATCGACCAGGTCGTCACCGACCGCACGCGCGTGGTCGCCTTCGGTCACGTCTCGAACGTGACCGGCGCGATCGCCCCGGTGGCCGAGCTGGTCGCCGCCGCCCGCCGCGTCGGCGCGCTCACCGTGCTCGACGCCTGCCAGTCGGTGCCGCACCTGCCGGTCGACGTGCACGCGCTCGGCGTGGACTTCGCCGCGTTCAGCGCCCACAAGATGCTCGGGCCCACCGGCGTCGGCGCGCTGTACGGCCGGCGCGAGCTGCTCGAGGCCATGCCGCCGGTCACCACCGGGGGGTCCATGGTCGAGGTCGTGACCATGGAGGCCACCACCTACGCCCCGCCGCCGCAGCGGTTCGAGGCCGGCACGCAGATGGTGGCCCAGGCCGTGGGCATGGGCGTGGCCGCGCAGTGGCTCGGCGAGCTCGGCATGGAGAACGTCGCCGCGCACGAGCGGGCGCTGGCCGCCGAGCTGGTCAGGATCGCCGACATCCCGGGTGTGCGGATCGTCGGGCCGGCGGACACGGCCGACCGGCTCGCGGTGGTCTCGTTCGTCGTCGACGGTGTGCACGCGCACGACGTCGGGCAGGTGCTCGACGACAAGGGCATCGCCGTGCGGGTGGGCCACCACTGCGCCCAGCCGCTGCACCGCCGGTTCGGCGTGGCGGCCACGGCCCGCGCCTCGGCCTCGGTCTACACGACCGTCGACGAGGTCGTGGCGTTCCGGGAAGCGCTGGCGGGGGTCCGCGCGTTCTTCGGGGTGGAGTGACCGCCGGCCCGGCGGATCGAACGGAATCGGACGAAGGACGACCCAGCACGTGAGCTCCCTCGAGCAGATGTACCAGCAGGTGATCCTCGACCACGCCCGGCACCCGCACGGCCGGGGCCTGGTCGCGGTGGCCGAGGGCCACCTCGGCGGCGAGTCGCACCAGGTGAACCCCACCTGCGGCGACGAGGTCACCCTGCGCGTCGACGTCGTCCCGGCGGCCGACAGCGCGGGCCCCGTGGTGGCGGGCGTCTCCTGGGAGGGGCAGGGCTGCTCGATCTCCCAGGCGTCGGCCTCGGTGATGACCGAGCTCGTCAGCGGCCGCCCCGTCGCCGAGGTCGAGCGGCTGGACGCCGTCTTCCACGACCTCATGGGCTCGCGCGGCAAGGGCCTGGACGACGACGCCGAGGACGCCCTCGGCGACGCGACGGCGTTCACCGGCGTCTCGCAGTACCCCGCCCGCATCAAGTGCGCGCTGCTCGGCTGGGCGGCGCTCAAGGACTCGCTGGCGCGCAGCGGCGCGCTGGCCGGCTGAAGGAGGACCGCATGACCGAGGAGACGACCACCGGGGCCGTAGCCCCGCCGGCGGCGTCGCCGTCCCCGACCACGGTCGCGGACGTCGAGGAGGCGCTGCGCGACGTCATCGACCCGGAGCTGGGCATCAACGTGGTCGACCTCGGCCTCGTGTACGGCATCCAGATCGACCAGAACAACCACGCCACCATCGACATGACGCTCACGTCGGCGGCCTGCCCGCTGACCGACGTCATCGAGGACCAGTCCGCGTCCGCCCTCGAGGGCATCGTCGCCGACTTCCGCGTGAACTGGGTGTGGATGCCGCCGTGGGGCCCCGAGAAGATCACTGACGAGGGCAAGGAGCAGCTGCGGATGCTCGGCTTCAACGTCTGAACAAACATGGAGTTCTCGCCGGTCGGCCGACCGGCGGGAACACCGCCTGACCTGCGGCTTCACATTCCGGGTCGGGGACAGAAGTGGCCCGAGATGGCCATGAGGGGCCATCCATTCCCCCGCCAGTCCCCCCACGGAAGTCGGGCCGACGCCGCAGGTCGGCGGGCAAGAACGCGGACACACAGCGCACCACCAGCTGGCGTGCGCGGTACACCGGACCGGACCTCGCGCGGCACTCGCGCACCTTCGGCGACAAGATGGCGGCCGAGGCGCGTCAGGCCCGCGGCCGAGCGCTGACGCTCGCCGAGTGGGCCCGGCGGTCGGTCGACGGCAAGACGCTGCGCCCCTCGACGCGGTACCGCTACGAGCGCGTCCTGGCGACGCGGATCCTGCCCGAGCTCGGCGACATCCCGCTCGCGCAGCTCACGCGGCTCGACGTCACCGACGGTGTCCGCCGGGCCTGGACCCGCTCTCTCGGCGGGTCCACGCGCTGCTCGTACTGGGTGTACCGGAGGATGGTCCCATGCGCGACGTGCCCAGCCCCGCCTGGCAGCGTTACCTCGAGCTCGCCGGTCGCATCGCCGAGCTGACGCCCCGCATCCATGAGGTGCCTGTAGCGCGCTGGAACGCCTTGGCGGACGAGGCGAACGCGGCGCTGGCCGAGGTGCGCGCGGATGCAAAGTTTTTGGCTGAACTGCGCGATCGCGTCGAGGACACCACGGACGAGGCCGATCGAGCGCTGCTGCACGAGGTGCTGACCGGGGCGGTCTTCGAGCTGGGTGGCGACGTCGAGGCGCTGCGGGCCGACCCACGCGTCAGCGACGTCGCCGACGAGCTGGACATCGCGCCCGCGATCTACCTCGCCGAGCAGGGATTCGAAGCCGACCCGTACGAGGCCGAGCAGGTCTGGCCCGAGGACGAGGAGTACCGCGACCTGTCGCGCATCGGCGGCGTGCCGACGCTGACGCCGGACGCTCGCCCGCTCCCGGATGACGCCGTCTTCCTGCTGCAGGTCGACTGCAGCGCCCTGACGCGCGAGGCGGTCCACGACGAGGCCGTGGCGAGTGTCTTGCGCCGGTATCCGCTGCCGAAGCGTGGGCTGCTGCAGGTCTTCCACACGACCCTTGGCGACTCCCGCACCGACCCCGGTCGTCCAGGCGGTGGCGCCACGGTGCGGTACTTGGCCGAGGCCGACGTGCGCCGGCGCACCGCCATCAACCCATCTGCCTCGTCCTATGCCGCATCGCATGCCAGCTACCGCGCGCTTGCGACATTCCGGGCCGCTCCGCACGCCGGGTTCGCGGCGCTCGACCGGGTGGACCAGCTGCAGGAGGAGGCTTACCGCGTCGCGCGCAACGGCTCCTACACCGACGAGTATCTGCGCGACCTCGATCGCGACCCGTTCGTCGCCCGCGTCGGCGCCGTGGCCCACCTGTTCGGCCTGCCCTCGCCCGACTCCGACATCGCCGACGAGGACCGCGCACTGCTCAGCGAGCGCCTGCCACTGACCGTCCCGGAGGACGAGCACCTGCTGCTGCTCGAGGTCGCTGCCGATCACACCTTCGACCTGGTGTTCGGCGACGGTGGCCGGCTCGAGATCTGGATCCGGTCCAGCGACCTGGCCGCGGCCCGGTTCGACGACGTCGTGTCCTTCATCCGCAGCTCCTGACCGGACTAGCACGAGATGGGACGGTCGGGAAAGAGGAGCGCAGGCACGTTGACGAGCGCGGCTGCCTACGCAGAAGTGCTGCACCGGGCGCGCCGCGAGCTCGATGTGCCTGAGGCGCCGAACCTCGTCGACGTCGTTGCGCTCCTCGAATCGTGGGGAGCGACGCCCATGCCCGTGGGCACCCAGGAGGCGAATCTCTTCGACGAGTACGTGGAAGAGCTCCTCGTGGCCTACCAGGCGAGCATCACAGACCGACGCCTCGAGCGCGACCGTCACGCCCCGCAGCGCGTCGGCAACTTCCGCGTCCACGGGGCGGGCCAGTGGATTCGTGAGTCACTCTGGGCAGCCACGGGAGTCATGCCGCGCGACCCCGGAAGCCGCGGCTCGGCTCTGTACTCGCAGGGCCTCGACCTCCTGCGGCCCGAGCGTCCCGATCAGCCTGTGGCGCTGTACGACAGGCTGCCCGGACGGCTCTGGACTGCCTACGTGGCGCTCGTGCGCCCGCGGTGGCGCCGCGTGCGGAGGCCTCACCTCCAAGCCGGTGATGGGCCAGTGAGGCATTGACAGCGGAACGCGGTCGCGCGCGTGCCCACTTCGAGCGCCGACTGCGGCTGATCGGGCGCGGTGCGACTCATCCGGATGGACGGACGTTACCGGTGCCCCCGGAAGCCGACCTCGACCCGGCAACGCTGCGACTGAGAGCGCGTCAGGGCCGGCCGACACCTTCGAGATCCAGGGGCAGTGGAAGTTGAGCGCATGGCTCGGGCACCTTGGTGGCTGGCCAGACCCACGAGCAGCGCTGGCGCCAGGCGCGGAGCACATCAGATGAGGGAAGCAGCAAAGGGAAGGGAGGGCACCGGTGGGCTCGCCGACACTGAAGACGTTCTGGATGTCGGAACTAAGCTGCCCTGACGTGACGTCCTTCCGCCCGGCGGAGGCGATGGTTCGTGCATCGAGCCTGGCCGAGGCAAAGGGCGTCCTTCGAGCCGTAGGCATCAAGGCGAAGTGGGCACGGAAGGCGTCGCCCTCTGAAGCGCGGAACCTCGCCGAGGCGCAAGCCACCTTCGCGTGGCGGATCAACGAGCAGGGTGAAGAAGCCGGCTGGCTCTTCGACACGACCGTCGAGGACTACCTCCGCCGGTAGCAGGAGCGTGATCGTCGCTGGCGGTCACTACTGACGCCCAAGTGCCGGCCGAGGCCCGTACGATCGAACGGTACGGGCAGCCGCCCGGACATGAGGTCTCTACTGACCCGTCAGGGTCCTGCGGCTCCCGCCCCAGGGGAGCGCACGCGACGCACCGGTTCCCCCATGGCACTCCCGCAGATCGCCAAGATCCTGCGAACCTGCAGCTTGAGGGGTGTTTACCCGGTCAACGTCTGAGCATCGCGAGGCGCGGGGGTTCTCGCCGGTCGGTCGACCGGCGAGGACCCCTCTGTCATACCCGGTCGGACGTCCCGGCTCGGACAACGGCGGCCAGGCACGGCCGTCAGGGCCACCTGGATCCCTGTCGGAGACACGCGCACGGCGCGTCTTCGTCGGCGAGGATGGTCTTCGTCCGTGCACACGACGAAGGAGTCGACGCGATGACGAAGTACCTGATCTCGTTCCCCAGCAGCGCCATGAAGGTGTCCGACGACGAGCTGCCGGCAGTCTCGGACGCATCGCACGCGGTGGTGCAGGAGGCCAAGGATGCCGGCGTCTGGGTGTTCGGCGGCGGGATCGACGAGAGCGTCCCGCCCGTCATGGTCGACGGGGACGGCGCGGTGACCGAGGGCACGTACCCGCAGACGACGCAGCTCGAGGGCGGCTATGCGGTCCTGGAGGTGCCCTCCCGCGAGGCGGCGCTGGAGTGGGCCGCGAAGCTCGCGGTCGCCTGCCGGTGCGCGCAGGAGGTGCGGGCGTTCCACTACGACCCCGCCAGCTGATGGCCCCGGGGGCACCGGTGGTGAGGCCGGGGATCGAGAAGACGTTCTGGATGGACCGTCGAGGACTACCTCGGCTGGTCGTGGCCGTCCCGGGCCTGTCAGAGGGCGAGCTCGCCTGCTCCGACAGTGCAGCCGTCGGGCCGTCCGGCGTCCAGGTACGAGGCGGCGGCCAGGGGAGTCCTGGCCGCCGCCTCGCGTCGTGTCGTCTCCGGCAGGGTTCGCGTCGGTGATCCGGACCGTCAGTTGGTGGCGCTGAGCCCCGCCTGGCGCGCCCACGCCACGGCCTCGGCGCGGGTCGAGACGCCGAGCTTGCGGTAGGCGCTGCGGACCTGCGACTTGACGGTGTTGCGCGTGACGAAGAGGCGGCTGGCGATCTGCTCGAGCGTGACGTCCTCGGCGAGGTTCGCGAGCACCACGAGCTCGCGCCGGGTCAGCGGGGCGGCGGGCACGACGACGGGTGCGGGGCTGTGCGTCTCGACGAGGGTCATGGTTTTCCTCCAGTGCGGCCGGCCGGCGGCTGGGTACCGGCTCTACCACTAGAGAGGCGGTAGGGCCGGGATCATGACGCGGTTCCGCAGATGTTTTCACCCGCCGCAGGCGAACTCCCTGGTCGCGTGGGTTCGCGGCGCCCGGGCTCAGCGAACCCGCACCGGGCTCCGGCTCGGCTCCTGGCCGGTCCAGCGCTCCACCCCGACGGGCATCTCGGCGCAGCGACGGTGCATGTCGGTGAAGGCGGGGACGAACACGTCGTTGCGGGTGTCGAGCGCGTCCTGCCACTCGGCGATCTTCGGCATCAGCTCGCGCAGCTCGGCGATCGCCGCCTCCTCGTCGACACGGGTGAGACGCCCGTGGTCGACCACCACCTCGCCGTCCACCAGCACGTACACGAGCGACGACCCGTTCTCGGAGTACACGAGCTGGTTGTCGAGCCGGGACCGCGGCGTGAACGCCAGAGTGCCCAGGTCGTAGACGTTGAGATCGGCACGCTTGCCCACCTCGACGGAGCCGGCGCGGTCATGGAGCATCGCGGTCCGCGCGCCGCCGACGGTGGCGGCGCTCAGGGCCTCCGCGGCCGTCGACCAGGTGCTGAAGTCCGGCCCGCCCACCTTGTGCAGCAGCGCGGCGGTCTTCATGACCTCGTGCAGGCGCGGGCTGTCCGACGACGAGCAGCCGTCCGAGCCGAGGCCGAGCGTGACGCCGGCGTCGTGGTACCGCCGCCACGGGGCGAGTCCCGAGCCCAGCTTGAGGTTCGAGATGGGGTTGTGGGAGACGGAGACGCCGCGGTCGGCGATGAGCTCGACGTCCGCGTCGGTGACCCAGATGCCGTGCGCGAACGTCGTGTTGGGCGACAGCGCGCCGATGGCGGCGAGGTGCTCGACCAGCGTCGTGCCGTACAGCTCGTGGCCGGTGACCGCCTGGACGCGCGTCTCCAGCACGTGGACGTGGATCTCCAGACCGCGGTCGAGGCCCAGGTCCGTGGCCCCGGCGAGCAGGTCGTCCGTGCAGCGCTGCGGGCCCGACGGCGCCAGCATGTACCGCAGGCGCCCACCCGCCCGGCCGTGGTGGGTGTCGATCGCGGCGCGCGAGTAGTCGAGGTACTCGTCGGCCGTCAGCAGCGGCTGGGTGCGGACGTCGGCGACCAGATCGGGCGGCAGCATGTCGGCCACGAACGGCAGGGTGTCGACGAACGGCCGGTTGATGACGTGCCCGGAGACGTTCGCACGGATGCCGACCTGCTCATAGGCGTCGAAGACGGCGGCGAGCTGGGCGTGGTCCTGCGTCGGGGTCTCCAGCACGTCGTCGACCAGGGTCGTGACGCCGTTCTTGAGGGACTCCATCGCGAACAGCCGGCTGCGCAGGCCCACGAGCTCCGGGCTGAGCGGCTCCAGCCCCAGGATGGGGTACGACAGCAGCATCCAGAGCTCGAGCGGAAGGTTGTCGTAGCGGCCCTTGTAGAGGTACTCCCACGAGTGGGTGTGGGCGTTGACGAAACCCGGCGCCACGAGGCGGTCGGTGCCGTCGATGACGTGGTCGCCCTCGCGCACCTCCACCGTGCGGTCGACGTGCGTGATGACGCCGTCCTCGATGCGGACGGAGCGGGTGACGGGCGTGCTGCCGGTCGCGGCGTCCATGGTGATGACGGTGGCGTCCTTGATGACGGTGGCCATGATCAGCGGTTCTCCTGGGCGGGGCGGGCGGGGCGGGCGGTGAGGGCCGTGGCCACGGGCGCGGCGACGGCGGCGACGAGAAGGCCCTGCAGCGGCGGGATGCCGACGGCGAGCTCGTTGGTCACGACGGCGGTGGCGACGCCGAGCACGTACGCGACCACGCCGGGCCACACGACCATCGGGGCGGCGTCGACCGGTGTGCCGGGGTCGCGCCCCTTCCACACGAGGAGGAACGTCCCGATGATGACGCCGCCGAGCGGCGGGATCAGCGTGCCGAGCACGGTGAGGAAGGAGCCGATGGCGTCACCGAGCCCGGTCACCGCCAGGAGGATGCCGATCGCCGTGCCGCCCACGACGAACGGGCGCTTGTCGTTCTTGCCGAAGAGCTCGGCGCCGGCCACCCCGTAGGCATAGGCCGTGTTGTCGTTCGTGGTCCAGAGGTTGGCGACCACCAGCAGCAGGCCGACGCCGACCAGGCCCATCGACAGCAGCAGCTCGGAGAAGTCCGGGATCCCGAACGCCGCGCTCCCGACGCCGCCGAAGAACAGCATGGCGGCCTGGATGACGCCGACGCCGGCGACGATCATCCAGAACGAGCTCATCCGGGGCGTCGAGAACCGCGCCCAGTTCCCGACCTGGGTGCCGCCGGACACGAACGTCGCGACGAGCATCGTCATCGCGGTGGCCAGCGGCATCGAGCCGTCGCCGGAGGTGCCGAGCAGTCCGGCCCACCCACCGGCCTCGTCGAACGACCGGACGGTCATCCAGGCGCACAGCACGAGCATCAGCGGCACGGAGATCCACGACAGGAGCTCGATGCCGCGGAAGCCCCGGTAGGCGGTGACGGCCATGAGGACGCCACCCGCGACGACCACGGGCCATGTCGTCTCCCAGCCGAGCGCCGCGCCGAAGAGGTCCCCGAGCACGGCGATGGTGATGCCGTACCAGCCGACCTGCGTCCCGCCGAGGAGGATGGACGCCCACTTCCCGCCGGCGCGGCCGAGGACGAGGCGCGCGGTCAGGACGGTCGACAGGCCCGTGCGAGCCGCGATGAGGCCGAGGGCGCCGATGTAGACCGCCAGGATGAGCGACGCCGCGGCGGCCGCTGCCAGGAACACCGGGAAGTCGAGCGCGCCGGCGACCTGTCCACCGGTGACCATGGTGGGGGTGAAGAAGCAGAAGCCCGCCATGACGATGGTGACGGCCGCGGGGCCGCGCCGCCGTGCTGCCGGGACCCGCTCCAGCGGGTAGTCGGGGTCGACGACGACCGGGGGTCGGTCGAGCGCCTCGGACTGAGGCGGCGTCGTGGTGGTCATCGCGGGTGCCCTTCCGTCGGTGGTCGGAGCGCTGCTCCGTGCGACGGAAGTAGACCGGGCGCCGGGGCGGCGCCCAAGGTCGTGGCGGGATTGGTGGACGTCGCGCCACCGCGGCCGCGCCGTCGGTGTGGGCACCGACACCGGGCGGAAACACGGGCGACATCGCGCCTCCCTACGGTGGGAGCGTGACGGAGGCTCCGGCGACCCCGGCGACGGCGGTCCCCCTGCAGGTGCGGGTCGGCGACATGCTGCGCTGGCCCGACGTCCCGATCGACCTCCTCGGGAGCACGACGGGACTGGACCGGCACGTGCGCTGGGCCCAGGCCACCGAGCTGCTCGACCCGTCACCGTTCCTCCGCGGGGGCGAGGTGGTCCTCACGACGGGTCTCGAGCTGCGCGGCGCGGCGGAGTGCCGGCAGTTCGTGGACGCGCTGGTGCGCGCGGGCGCGGTCGCGATCGGCTACGGGGTCGACGTCGTGACGAGCAGGCCGCCGGGCCCGCTGCTGGCGGCGGCGGACGCCGCTGGGCTGCCCGTCCTGCGGGTGCCGCGCACGGTGCCGTTCGTGACGTTCACCGAGCGCCTCGCGCAGGAGCAGACCCGCATGTGGGTGCTGGCGCAGGACCGCCTGGCGGCAGGGCACCTCTTCGACGCCGTCCGGCGCGGCCTGGCGGACCCGGTCGTGCTCCTCGAGCGGTTCGGCGAGCTCGACCGGCCCGGGGTGGAGCTCGCCGCCGCCTGCTTCGCCGGCCGTGAGCGGCTGCCGCACGTCCCCGGGCCGCACCGCGTCGGGTACGTCCGCGACCGCACCGTCGTGCTCGGGACGGCAGGGGCGGTGGCGGAGCTCGTCGCGTCCATGGCGGACGACGTGCTGCTCGGTCACGGTGGACCGGCCGCCGGTCGCGACGTCCGGCGCGTGCTCGGCGAGGCGGTGGCCGCGCTCGACGTCGCCCTGGGGCGGGGACGGACGGCGGGCCCGCGCGACCTCGCGTCTCTCGACGGGCTGCTGCACCGGCTCACCGCCGAGCAGCTGGAGCCCTTCCGCGACCACGTCCTGCGCCCGGTCGTCGAGCACGACCGGAAGCGGTCCGCGTCGCTCCTCGCCACCGCGCGCGCGTTCCTCGCGCACGACGGGTCCGTCGCCCGCACCGCGGCCGTGCTCTACCTGCACCCCAACACCGTCCGCAAGCGGCTGGACCGCATCGACGGCCTCACGGGGCTCGAGGTGCGCGAGCCCGCCGGCCGGGTGGCGCTACGCATCGCGCTGAGCTCGGCGCCGCCCGGGTAGCGGCGGGCGACGCCCGCTCGCCCCCCACAGGGCGCGCGGGCGCCGCCCGCCGGATCTGCTCCGCGGCTCAGGCGCCGGCGACCGCCCGCTCCGCGGCGAGCACGGTCGCCTGCTGCTGGGCGCGCACGCTCAGCTCGGCGGCCTTGAACGCGTGCTCCTGGGTCATCGCCGTCTCGGTCCGCTCGAGGCAGTCGAGGATGAGCTGCCCGAAGTACGGGTAGCCCACCTCGCCGTTCGTCGTGAGGTGATGCTCGCCCTTGCCGTCGACGAGGAACACGTGGCCCGGACCCTCGTCGGTGCCGACGTTGACGTACTTGCGCAGCTCCAGGTAGCCCTCGGTGCCGAGGATGAAGGTGCGCCCGTCGCCCCAGGTGCTCAGCCCGTCGGGCGTGAACCAGTCGACCCGGACGTAGCCGGCGGCCCCGGTGTCCATGGCGATCGTCGCCTCGCCGAAGTCGTCGAGCTCCGGGTGCTCCGGGTGGGCGTAGTTCGCGATCGCGGCGTGCGTGACCGTCGCGTCCGTGGCGCCGGCGAAGTGCAGCATCTGCTCGAAGTTGTGGCTGCCGATGTCGCAGAGGATGCCGCCGTACTTCTCCTTCTCGAAGAACCAGTCGGGGCGGCCGGTGCCGAGGCGGTGCGGCCCCAGGCCCATCACCTGCACCACCCGGCCGATCGCGCCGCGCTCGATGAGCTGGCCGGCCAGCACGGCGGCCTCGACGTGGATGCGCTCCGAGTAGTAGACGGCGTACTTGCGGCCCGTCCGCGCGGTGGCCTCGCGCGCCGCCTCGAGCTGCTCGAGCGTGGTCAGCGGTGCCTTGTCGGTGAAGTAGTCCTTGCCCGCCTCGATGACGCGCAGCCCCAGGGCGCAGCGCTCGGAGGTGACGGCCGCGCCGGCGACGAGGCGGACCGAGTCGTCGGCGAGCACCTCCTCCTCGCTGCGGGCCACGCGCACGTCGGGGAACCTCGCGCGGAAGGCCTCGACCTTGGCCGGGTCGGGGTCGTACACCCACGCGGGGGTGCCGCCGGCGGCGGCCAGCCCCTCGCACATGCCGTAGATGTGCCCGTGGTCGAGGCGCATCGCGGCGAACGGGAAGTCGCCCGGCTCTACCACGGGACGGGGGAGGGGCTCGGGCGCGTAGGCGGCGCCGCTGGTCGCGGTCATCAGGCGTTCTCCTCGGTGTCGTCGAGCGGGGGTCAGCGGGCGGCGTCCGCGCCGGCGCCGACGGTGATCGCGCCGGGCAGGTCGGTCACGGACGCGGTCTTGGCGTAGAAGCGCGGGGCGCGCTCGACGAGCGTGCCCGCACGGTAGTACGGGTCGTCCGGCTGCAGCGGCAGGTCCACGGTCCGGCGCTCGATCCCGGCCTCGTAGATCGCGGTCACCAGCTCGACGGCGCGGCGCCCGTCGGCGCCGTCGATCGCCGGGCGGCGGCGCTCGCGGACCGCGCCCAGCACGTCGCCGATCTGCCCTGCGTGGCCCTCGTGCTCGAGCGGTCGGTGCGCCGCGGCCACCGCCTCGATCGCGGCGACGCGGGCGGCGTCGCCGCCGGGCGAGGGGAAGCCGTTGGGCGCGGCGGACTCGGCGGCCACGCTCCACGGCTGGGAGACGCGGGCGTGCCGGCCCTGGACGACGATCGCCTGCTCCTCGCCGTGGTGCACCACCGAGCTCGTCACCTCGGCCAGCGCGCGGTCGTACTGCAGCACGGCCACCGAGAGGTCCTCGACCTCGGCGTTCTCGTGCTGGGCGTTGGTGAGCACGGCGGTGACGGCGCGCGGCGCGCCGAGCATCCAGAGGGTCAGGTCGAGGTGGTGGATGGCGTGGTTGAGCGTGCAGCCGCCGCCCTCGGACTCCCACGTGCCCCGCCACCACAGGTCGTAGTAGGCGGTGCCGCGCCACCAGGCCGAGCTCACCTGCACGTGCGAGACGGGCCCGAGCAGCCCGGAGTCCAGCACCTCCTTGAGGGTGGCCATGTCGTCACGGAACCGGTTCTGCGCGACGACGGACAGCACCCGGTCGTGCTCGGCGGCGGCGGCGATCATCGCGTCGCACTCCTCGAGCGACGGGGCCATCGGCTTCTCGACGAGCACGTCGACGCCGGCCCGCAGGGCGGTGATCGCCAGCTCGGCATGGGTGGACGGCGGCGTCGTGACGCTGACGAGGTCGAGCTGCTCGGTGGCCAGCATGTCCTCGAGCCGCTCGTAGGCCCGGGCGCCGGGCAGCCCGAGCTCGCCGCGGCGCTCCGCCGCCTTGCCGGGCACGACGTCGCACACCGCGACGACCTCGCACTCGTCCTCGAAGCGGCGGTATCCCTCGACGTGGGCGACGGCGATGCCGCCGGTGCCGACGATGCCGATCCTGAGCATGGTTCCTCCGTGCACGTGGGGGTGGGCGACGGCGCGGGACCGGTGCTCGGCTTCCTCGCCGCGCCGGCATCATACGTATGATGCCGACGGTTCACCATCGTCGGGAAGCGCCGGGGCGATGTCAAGGACGGGGAGCGTGCGTGTCCCGCGCCGGGGCGGACCCGCGGTCTCCTCAGCGGGCGAGCGGGACGGTCCCGGTCGACTCGCGCCACACCACGCGCTGCAGCGGCGTCGCGGTCGCGGCGGCCTCGGTGCCCTGCACCGCCGCCACCAGCCGGCGCATCGCCCGGCGGCCCGCCTCGTGCAGGTCGACGGCGATCGTGGTGAGCGTCGGCGTCGTGTACGCGCCGAACTCGGCGTCGTCCCACCCGGTGACCACGAGGTCGCCCGGGACGGACCAGCCGCGCTCGGCCGCGCCGCGCAGCACGCCGAGAGCGATGACGTCGTTCGCCGCGACGACGGCGAGCGGGGGAGCGTCGGCGGGCAGCGCGAGGACGGCCTCGCGGCCCTGCTCGGCGGACCACGAGCCGCCGACCACGCCGAGGGACGCCACGCCGTGGCGCTCCACCGCGGCGAGGTAGACGTCGCGGCGTGCGCGCGCCGACGCGTACTGCTCGGGGCCTGCCACGTGCAGGAACCGGCGGTGGCCGGCGTCGAACAGCGCGTCCAGCACGGTGGCCAGCAGGCTCGCGTCGGCGAGCTCGCCCGCGCTGCGCATCTGCTCGTCGAACGCGCCCACGGCCACCACGGGCGCCGCGTCCGCGCCGAGCGCCAGCGCGTCCGGCAGCACGGGCAGGAACGTCAGCACGCCCTCGACCTGCCCGCCGAGGGCGAGCTCGACCACGCGCGCGGTGCGGTCCTCGGCCGTGCCCTCGACGCTGTGCGTGTCGAGCGCGAAGCCCGCCTCGGCGGCGACCTCGCCGGCGCCGGTGAGCATCTGCAGCCGGTTGTCGACCGCGGCCCCGGTGACGACGGCGAGCCGGCCGGAGCGGCGGGTGCGCATCGAGCGCGCCGCGAGGTTGGGCCGGTAGCCGAGCCGCGCGGCGACCGCGAGGACGTGCTCGCGCGTGGCGGCCGAGATCGTCCCCTTGCCGGACAGGGCGTAGGAGACGGTCGACTGCGAGACGCCGGCGGCGCGCGCGACGTCGTGGCTGGTGGGCCGGCGGGATGGCACGGACCCAGTGTGGCCCCTCCCGCCGGCGGACCGGGGCGGCGCCACCCCGCCGCCGTCGTGATCCGTGCACGCCGCCACCACACCACGCATACCTAGTGCTGCTAGGGTTCAATCCCTCGCACTTCTAGGTATGGAGGTTCCGTGCACATCGACAAGGACCTGGTGGCGGCGTCGGCCACGCCGCTCGTCCTCGGCATCCTCGCCGAGGGCGACCTGCACGGGTACGCGATCCTCAAGCGGGTCGCCGACCTCTCCGGCGGTCGCATGCAGTGGTCGGACGGGATGCTCTACCCGCTGCTGCACCGGCTCGAGCGGCAGGGGCACGTGTCCTCCTCGTGGGGCACGTCCGAGGCCGGCCGGCGCCGCAAGCACTACGCCCTCACGCCCGCCGGCCGCGCCGCGCTCGTCCAGCGGCAGGAGCAGTGGAGCGTCGTCGCCGACGCGCTCAAGCAGGTCTGGCAGCACGCCCAGGACCATGCGCCGCAGCTGCCCGCGGGGCCGGCCCGGCCGGCGGCGGGGTGGGCATGATGCGCCCCGAGGTGGAGGAGCAGATCGCGCAGTGGCGCACGTACGTCCACCGGCGCCGCGCCATCTCGACCGCCGACGTCGACGAGCTCGAGGACCACCTGCGCGAGCAGGTCGCCGACCTCGTGGCCACCGGGCTCGACGACGAGGAGGCGTTCCTCGTGGCGATCAAGCGGATGGGCGACCTCGACGCCGTCTCCCGCGAGTTCGCCAGCGAGCACTCCGAGCGGCTGTGGAAGCAGCTCGTCGTCGTGCCGGACGGCGGCGCCCGGGGCGGCAGCGGCGCGACGCCGTGGCGCGAGCTCGCCGTCGTGCTGGCGCTCGCCGTGGGCGCGGGCGCGGCGCTCAAGGTGGGCATCGCCCTGCTCGCGGCCGACGACGCGATCGTGCGCAACGCCGCCCTGCTCGTGCTGCCGTTCGTGGTCGGCTACTTCGCCTGGAAGCGCCGGCTCACCGCCCGGTCGCTGGCGGCGCTGGCCGTGCCGTACGCGGCGCTCGCCGTGGTGCTCAACGTCTACCCGTTCGACGACGCCCCGGGCGGCGGGCCCGGGGCGACGGCGGTGCTGGCCGCCCTGCACGCCCCGGTGGTCCTGTGGCTGCTGGTCGGGCTCGCCTACGTGGGCGGGCGGTGGCGCTCCGACGGCCGGCGCATGGACTTCGTGCGGTTCACCGGCGAGCTGGCGATCTACTGGACGCTGCTGGCCATCGGCGGCGGCGTCCTCGTGGGCCTGACCGCCGGCGTGCTGCAGCTCGTCGGCGTCGACTTCGAGCCGGTGCTCGAGGACTGGGTGCTGCCGCTGGCCGTGCCCGGCGCCCTGGTCGTCGCCGCCTGGCTCGTGGAGGCCAAGCAGGACGTCGTCGAGAACATCGCCCCGGTGCTGACGCGGGTCTTCACCCCGCTGACGATCGTCATGCTGCTGACCCTGCTGGGCGTGCTGCTCACCGCCGGCAGGCTGGTGGACGTCGACCGCGACCTGCTCATCCTCATGGACGCGATCCTCGTGCTGGTGCTGTGCCTGCTCCTGTACGCGATCTCGGCGCGCGACTCGCTGGCGCCGCCGCGGTTCTTCGACGGGCTGCAGCTCGTGCTCGTCGTGGCGGCGATCGCCGTCGACGTCGTCATGCTCACCGCCATGGCGACCCGCATCGCGGAGTTCGGCTTCAGCGCCAACAAGGTGGCCGCGCTCGGGCTCAACCTGCTGCTGCTGGTGCACCTGGTGCGGGCCGCGTGGCTGACCGTCGGCTTCCTGCGCCGGCGCCGGCCGTTCGGCGCGCTGGAACGGTGGCAGACGCACTACCTGCCCGTCTACGCCGTGTGGGCCGCCGTCGTCGTGGTGGTGTTCCCGCCGCTGTTCGCCTTCGCCTGACGCCCTGGACGTTGTGGGTACAGAACACGCCGGTCGATCCTCGGATCGACCGGCGTGTTCTGCACCCACAGCGGGAGGCGCGGGCGCGGGTCGTGTTCGCGGGCGGCTCAGGCGAGCGAGACCAGCTCCGCGTACTCGTCGCTCCAGAGGTCCTCGTCGCCGTCGGGCAGCAGCAGCACCCGGTCCGGGCGCAGCGCCTCCACCGCGCCGTCGTCGTGCGTGACCATCACGACGGCGCCCTCGTAGGTGTCCAGGGCGCCGAGGATCTCGGCGCGCGAGGCGGGGTCGAGGTTGTTGGTCGGCTCGTCGAGCAGCAGCACGTTGGCGCTGGAGACGACGAGCGTGGCCAGCGCGAGGCGGGTCTTCTCGCCGCCGGACAGCACGTGGGCCGGCTTCTCGGCGTCGTCCCCGGAGAACAGGAACGAGCCCAGCACGCTGCGCACCTGCGTGTCGCTGAGGTCGGGCGCGGCGTGCCGCAGGTTCTCCACGACGGTGGCGTCCATGTCGAGCGTGTCGTGCTCCTGGGCGTAGTAGCCCAGCTTGAGCCCGTGGCCGGGCACGACCTCGCCGGTGTCCGGCTGCTCGACGCCCGCGAGCATGCGCAGCATCGTCGTCTTGCCGGCGCCGTTGAGGCCCAGCACGACGACGCGCGAGCCGCGGTCGATCGCCAGGTCGACGCCGGTGAACACCTCGAGCGAGCCGTACGACTTGGACAGGTCCTTGGCCGTGAGCGGGGTGCGCCCGCACGGCGCCGGGGTGGGGAAGCGCAGCTTGGCGACGCGATCGGACTGCCGCTCACCCTCGAGCCCGGACAGCATGGTCTCGGCGCGGCGGATCATGTTCTGCGCCGCCACGGCCTTGGTGGCCTTCGCGCGCATCTTCTCCGCCTGTGCCATGAGCGCGGACGCCTTCTTCTCGGCGTTCGCGCGCTCGCGGCGGCGGCGGCGCTCGTCCTGCTCGCGCTGCTCGAGGTACTTGTCCCAGCCCAGGTTGTACTGGTCCAGCTCGCCGCGGTTCGCGTCCAGGTGGAACACCTTGTTCACGGTCGCGCGCAGCAGGTCGACGTCGTGCGAGATGACGACGAAGCCGCCGGGGTAGGCCTTGAGGAAGTCCCGCAGCCACATGATCGAGTCGGCGTCGAGGTGGTTGGTCGGCTCGTCGAGCAGCAGCGTGTCGACGCCGGAGAACAGGATGCGCGCCAGCTCGATGCGGCGGCGCTGGCCGCCGGACAGGGTCTGCAGCGGCTGGCCCAGCACCCGGTCGTCGAGGCCGAGGTTGCTGGTGATGCGGTGCGCCTCCGACTCGGCGGAGTAGCCGCCGGCGGCCATGAACCGCGCCTCGAGCCTGGGGTAGCGCTCGAGCGCCGCGGCGGCGGTGTCCGGGTCGGCCGAGGCCATCTGCCCCTCGGTCTCGCGCATCTGCCGCACGACCTTGTCCAGGCCGCGCGCCGAGAGCACGCGGTCCATCGCGACGACGTCGAGGTCGCCGGTGCGCGGGTCCTGCGGGAGGTAGCCGATCTCGCTGCCGCGCACGATCTGGCCGCCCGTGGGCTGGGCCTCGCCCGCGAGGGTCTTGGTGAGCGTGGTCTTGCCCGCGCCGTTGCGGCCGACGAGGCCGATGCGGTCGCCCGGGCCGATGCGGAAGCTGGCCTGGTGCAGCAGGACGCGGGCGCCGATGCGCAGCTCGACGCCGTGGGCGGTGATCACAGTCTCGGAAGTCCTCGGGGTGGGGATCGCGGGGGCCGGCGGCGGCGACGGCCCTCCGAGTCTACCGACCGCCTCGTCGCCGGGTCCCGCCGATATCGCTCGCGGGCGTGCGGCGTCGGCCACGGTTAGCGTCTCCGGGTGACGTTCAACGAGGGTGGCCAGTTCGAGGGCGGCCGGGTCAGCCGCGGCGGCGGCCGCGGCGGCCTGATCGCCGGCGGCGGCATCGGCGCGGTGCTCGTGACGCTGCTGGCGCTGTTCTTCGGCAACGACGGCGACGTCGGCCGGCTCACCGACGCGCTGACCGGCGGCGGCCAGGGCGCACCGACCGGCCAGGAGCAGTTCGTCGGGGACTGCTCGGCCGAGGAGGCCAACTCCGACCGCGAGTGCCGGCTGTCCGCGACGGTGCAGGCGCTCGACGCCTACTGGGCCGAGGTGCTGCCCCAGCAGGCGGGCGTCCGGTACAGCGAGCCGCCGGTGGTGAGCTTCTCCGGGCAGACGGACAGCGCCTGCGGGACGGCGTCGAGCTCGACCGGTCCGTTCTACTGCCCGCCGGACCAGACGGTCTACGTCGACGTGTCCTTCTTCGACCTGCTGCAGCAGCAGTTCGGCGCGCAGGGCGGCCCGCTGGCGGAGGAGTACGTGGTGGCGCACGAGGTGGGACACCACGTCGAGAACCTCGTGGGGGCCATGGACGCGGCCGACCGCGGCGGCAGCGGCCCGGAGTCCGACTCCGTCCGCATCGAGCTCATGGCCGACTGCCTGGCCGGCATGTGGGTCGGGCACGCCGCCACGACCGTCGACCCGGACACCGGAGTGACCTTCCTCGAGCCGATCACCGAGGCCGAGCTGCGGCAGGCGCTCGACGCCGCGGCCGCCGTCGGCGACGACCACATCCAGCAGCAGGCGACCGGAGCCGTCCACCCGGAAGGCTTCACGCACGGCACGTCCGAGCAGCGCGTGCGCTGGTTCTCGATCGGCTACGAGGGCGGCACCATGGCCGACTGCAACGCCTTGCAGGCCGCCACCCTCTGACGCCCTGCCGTTGTGGGTACAGAACACGCCGGCCGTTCGACGAAACGGCCGGCGTGTCCTGTACCCACAACGCTCGGGCGCCAGGCTCAGGACCGGGCCGCGACCGCGGTCCGCACGCGCCGCACGAGGCCGCGGGGGTCGTGCGGCACGTCGTCCGCGACCACCACGATCACGATCCAGCCGAGCGACTCGAGCAGCCGGCGCGCCCGGACGTCCTCGCGCCACTGCGCCTGGTCGGTGCGGTGCTGGTCACCGTCGTACTCGATCGCGACCCGCCACTGCGGGTACAGCATGTCGACGCGCTTGACGTAGGCGCCGCCCGGGTCGCGGACGACCTGGTTGACGGCGGGGCACGGCAGCCCCGCGTCGACCAGCAGCATGCGGGCGCGGCTCTCCATGGTCGAGTCGGTGCCCGCGCGCAGATGCTCGATCGCCGCGCGCACCGTCGCGATGCCCTTGACCTTGCGGGTCCTCTCGGCGACGGTGCGCAGCTCGTCGACGGTGGTGAGCGGGCGCTCGCAGCGCAGGAACGCGTCGCCGAGGGCGACGACGTCGGCCGGGACCCGCAGCGCCGGGGCGACGTGCGCGAACGTGTGCGCGGGCGCGACCACGGGCAGCCCGCCGACGTCCACGACGTCGAGCTCGGCCTGGCGGCTGCGATGGCTCACGACACCGCGCGCTCGCGGGCGGTGGCCCTCGACACGGGTGACGACGTGGAGGCGCTCGTCGGTCGCGAGCTGCCACGGGACGTCGACCCCCAGCAGTCGTAGGGCGGTCACATGGCTGAACGCCACGCTGGGGTGGAGCAGCGGCAGGAGCGCTCGGCAGGTCGAGGCGAGCGCGTCGGGCGCGGTGGCGGTGCGGACGCCGCGGAACGGCACGGTGAGGCGCACCGACCGCAGCCGGTGTGCGGCGACGCCGGCGCGGCGCGCGTCGGCGACGCGCAGCGGGCCGGCGGCGAGGAGGCTCTCAAGCGGGGGAGCGGCGTCGTCCATGGCCGCAGCCTCGACGGGCGGACGGTCTGGCATCCGGGCCCGCTCGTCCGCTGTGGACGACGCCCGCCCGGCCGCGGCTGGGGGCACCGTCCGCGCGTCGCCGCGCCCGCGCGATCCCAGGCCACCCCGAGCGTTGTGGGTACAGAACACGCCGGCTGTTCGACGAAACGGCCGGCGTGTTCTGTACCCACAACAGGTGGGTCAGTCGGGGTGGCGCTCCAGCAGCGCGTCCTCGAGCTCCTCGTCCGTGGGCCGGCGCCGGCGCTCGGGCCGCCGGGCGCGCACCGCGGACCCGCCCGTGCCGGCGTCGCCGGCGGCCTCGGCCTCGGCGAGCAGCAGGTCGCCAGCGGTCACGCTGTCGCCGCGGGTCTCGCGCCGCCACAGCAGCACGTAGCCGGCCACCGCGCCGAGGGCGAAGACGCACCACTGGAACGTGTACGACAGGTGCGAGCCCGGGTCCGTGTCGGGCGGCGGCAGCGCGCCGAGCGCCTCCGCCGGCGCGGGGTCCTCGGAGCGCAGCTGCCCGTACGCCTCCACGGTGCGGCCCTCGGCCCAGCCCGCACCCCCCGGCCCCGCGGCCAGCACCTGGCTCGTCGCGATCGCCTGCACCTGCCCCGGCGCGGCGCCGCGGCTGGACGCAGGCTCGTCCGCGCGGAGCGTCACGACGATCGTCACGGGCCCGGCCGGCGGCTCGGGCACGGCGTCCGGGCGGCTCGCGTCCTCGCCGAGCAGCACGAACCCGCGGTCCACCACGAGCACCGTGCCGTCGTCGGACTCGAACGGCACGAGCACGTGGAAGCCCGGCGTGCTGTTCACGGGACGGTTGCGCAGCAGCACGGTGGCCTCGGGGACGTACCGCCCGGTGAGCGTCGCCGGGCGCCACACGTCGTCGGCGGCCAGGGCCGCTCCCGGACCGGGCAGGATCTCGCCGAGGGGGGCCGCCGGCGCGGAGTAGTTCGACTCGACCAGCTGGATCTGCGTCGTCCGGTCGGTGTAGCGGTGCCACTGCCACACCGCCGCCAGCACGCACAGCGCCGCCAGCACGACGGCGCCGACGCCGAGCGTGACCCACTGGCGGCGCGTCCGCGGCGAGCGGGCGGCGGCCGGGGCCGGGGGAGCGGCCGTCACGGCCGCGCGTCCGGGTCGGTGCGGTCCAGCTCGTCGGTCGGCACGGTCTGCTTCCAGAACCCTCGGCGCGACAGGAAGTCCTCGAGGTGGTCCCGGTGGGAGTCGCACGCGAGCCACACCTTGCGGCGCTCGGGCGTGTGCAGCTTCGGGTTGTTCCACAGCAGCCCCCAGGCGGCGGACTCGCGGCAGCCCTTGGCGGAGCACAGCAGCTCGCCCTCGGCCACCGGGTCGGGTCGCAGGAGGTCGATCACGGGTTCTCCTCGTCGTCGGGCTTCGCAGCGTCGGGCTTCGCAGCGTCGGGCTTCGTGGCGTCGGGCTTCGCAGCGTCGGGCCCGGTCGCGTCGCGCGGGGCGCCGGGCCCGTCGTCCGCGGGGTCCGGCACGTGCTCGATGACGACGTGGCGCTCCCTCGGCTCGGGCGCGGTCGGCGCCTCCGGCAGCGCCTGCGGCTGCTGCGGCGGCAGGGGCGGCACCTCACGGCTGGTGCGGTCGCGCCCGGCGTTGGCGAAGAGCACCGCCACGTACGGGATGACGACCGCCCCGACGACGAGGACCCAGCGCACCCAGTGGTCGATCGCGACGGCGCCGGCGAGGCACACGACACGGATGCCCATCTGGACGAGGTAGCGGCGCGTACGACGCGACTGGTCCTCCGACAGGCCCTGGGGCGCGCTCGTGATGGAGTGCACCTCGTGGTCCGGATCGTCGCCGTGCCCGGAGCGCGACGACGTCGCGCGCGTGCTGCTCACCGTCCCAGTCTAGGCGGGCCCGCGCGGCCCGCAGGACCCGCCCGGCGGCGGCCCGGCCCCGCCATGGCCCGCCTTCGACCGTTGTAGGAAACCGACAAGTCCGCGACGCGATGCGGTCAGCGCCGTGCGCACGCCGCGCCGGGGCGCGCCGGTACCGTCACCACCGGACCAGAGCGCGGACCTGCCCCGACGGGCGGGCCCGCGCGCCGCCCGAGGAGAGGACCCCCGTGACCGTACCGAGCCCGCAGGCCACCACCCAGGCCGCCCCCCAGGGGCAGGACGGCGCCGCGCCGGCCCGCGTCGTCGTCGTCACCGGCGCCGCGCGGGGCATCGGCCGCTCGATCGCGGAGCGGTTCGTCGCCGCCGGCGACACCGTGGCGACCCTCTACCGCGGCGGCGACCTGCCGCAGGGCGTGCACGGCTACGTGGCCGACGTCACCGACAGCGCCGCGGTGGACGCGGCGTTCGCCGCGATCGAGAAGGACCTCGGCCCGGTCGAGGTGCTCGTCGCCAACGCGGGCGTGACGCGCGACGGCCTGCTCATGCGCATGTCCGACGACGACTTCACCGCCGTGCTGGACGTCAACCTCACGGGCACCTTCCGCTGCGTGCGCCGCGCCGCCAAGGGCATGATCCGGCTGCGCCGCGGCCGCATCGTGCTGGTCGGCTCGGTCGTCGGCCTCTACGGCGGGCCGGGGCAGGTCAACTACTCCTCCTCCAAGGCCGCGCTGGTCGGCATGGCCCGCTCGATCACCCGCGAGCTCGGCGGGCGCGGGATCACGGCCAACGTCGTGGCCCCGGGCTACGTCGAGACCGACATGACGGCCGCGCTGCCCGAGGACACCCAGGCGCAGTACAAGACGGCGATCCCGGCGGGGCGGTTCGCCGCGGCCGACGAGGTGGCCGGCGTCGTGCAGTTCCTCGCCTCCGACGCCGCGGCGTACGTCAGCGGCGCCGTGATCCCCGTCGACGGCGGCCTCGGCATGGGCCACTGACGCTCGCGCACGACCGGGGCGCGGCCGGACCGCGCCCCGGTCCCCTCGCTGGTCGCGGCCCCGGCCGCGACCGCCCGGCGGCACGTCGTACCCCGGCGGTGCCGCTACGCTCCCTTCTGCACACGTTCACCGAAAGGTCATCATGGGTCTGCTCGACGGCAAGAAGCTCCTCGTCACCGGGGTGCTCACCGACAGCTCGATCGCGTTCCACGCGGCGCGCCTCGCCCAGGAGGAGGGCGCCGAGGTCGTGCTCTCGTCGTTCGGCCGCCAGATGAAGCTCACGCAGGCGTTCGCCAAGCGGCTGCCGGCCGAGGCGCCGGTGGTCCAGCTCGACGTGACCGACGCGGCGGACCTCGAGAACCTCGCCGACGCCGTGCGCGAGCACGTCGACCACCTCGACGGCGTGGTCCACTCGATCGGCTTCGCCCCGCAGTCCGTGATGGGCGGCAACTTCCTCTCGGGCTCCTGGGAGGACGTCGCCACGGCGCTGCAGGTCTCGACCTTCTCGTACAAGTCGCTGGCCGTGGCCGCCAAGCCGCTCATGACGGACGGCGGCGCCGTCGTCGGCCTGACCTTCGACGCGCAGTTCGCCTGGCCGGTCTACGACTGGATGGGCGTCGCCAAGGCCGGCCTGGAGTCGGCCAACCGCTACCTGGCCCGCGACCTGGGCCCGGACGGCATCCGCTGCAACCTCGTCTCGGCCGGCCCGATCCGCACCACCGCGGCCAAGTCGATCCCCGGCTTCGAGACGATGGAGGACGCCTGGCCGCGCCGGGCGCCCCTGGGCTGGGACCAGACCACGGCCGAGCCCGCCGCCCGTGCGGTGTGCGCGCTGCTGTCCGACTGGTTCCCCGCCACCACCGGCGAGATCGTGCACGTCGACGGCGGCGTGCACGCGATGGGGCAGTAGGCCCCACCCCTGCGACGTCCGGACCCGAGGGAGACGATGACCGCACGACGGCTCGTGCTGCTGCGGCACGCCAAGGCCGAGCCCGCCCGGGGCCAGGTCCCCGACGACATGCGCCCCCTGGCGCTGCGCGGGCGCAGCCAGGCGGGCGCCGTCGGCAAGGCGCTTGCCGCGGCCTCTCTCGTCCCGGACGTCGCGCTCGTCTCGACGGCGCTGCGCACCCGCCAGACCTGGGAGCTGCTCTCGTCCCACCTGGGCGACCCCGGCGTCGACGTCCGGCTGCGCCCGGAGCTCTACGAGGCGTCCGTCGCCGACGTGCTCGCGCTGGTGCGCGGGCTGGACCCGCACGTGCGCACCGTCCTCGTCGTCGGGCACGAGCCCACCATGGCGGCCGCGGCGGCGCACCTGGCCGCCCCGGGGTCGGACGACGCGGCGCTCGCGCAGGTGCGGGTCGGCGTGCCGACCGCCACCTGGTCGCTGCTGCGGTCGGACGCCGAGTGGGCGGGGTGGGGCCGCGCCGGCGCCCACCTCGCCGAGGTGTCCCGGCCGGGGGACTGACCAGCCCAAGAGCCGACCGGCCCGGGGTGCTGACGCCGGGGCCCCGCTCTGGCAGTATCCCGCTCATGTCCACCGTGAACGGGCCCCAGCGCCCCGGTGCGCCCGCCGCGGCCACCCCCGACGCGCCGCCGCCGGCGGGCCTCGCCGTCGAGCTCAACGCGCTCAACACGATCGACGAGGCCGAGCGCAAGGGCCGGCCCCGCAGCCTGTTCTGGCCGTGGTTCGGCGCCAACGTCTCGGTGCTCGGCCTGGGCTACGGCTCCTACCTGCTCGGCTTCGCCGTCTCGTTCTGGCAGGCGGTGGCCGTCGGCGTCGTCGGCATCGTCGTGTCGTTCCTGTTCTGCGGGTTCATCTCGCTGGCCGGTCGCCGCGGCTCCGCGCCGACGATGGTGCTCTCGCGCGCCGCGTTCGGCGTGCGCGGCAACGCCCTGCCGTCCTTCCTGTCGTGGGTCCTCACCGTGGGCTGGGAGACCGTGCTGGTCGCGCTGGCGACGCTCGCCACCTCCACGGTGCTGGGCCAGCTCGGCTGGGGCGGCGGCACCGTGACGCAGGTCGTCACGCTGGTCGTGGTGGCCGCCGTGGTGGTCGCCGCCGGGGTGTTCGGCTTCGACCTCGTGATGCGCCTGCAGGTGCTGATCACCGTGCTCACGGGCGTGCTCACGCTCGTGTACGTGCTGCTCGTCCTCGACCACGTCGACTGGTCGGCCGTGGCGGCGGTCCCGGCCGGGGGAGCGCCGCAGGTCGTCGGCGGGCTGGTGTTCATGATGACCGGGTTCGGCCTCGGCTGGGTGAACATGGCGGCCGACTACTCCCGCTACCTGCCGCGCAGCAGCTCGGGCCGCGCCGTCGTCGGCTGGACGACGTTCGGCGCCTCGCTGGCGCCGGTCGTGCTGCTGGTCTTCGGCCTGCTCCTGGCCGGCTCCGACCCGGAGCTCAACGCGGCCATCGGCGCCGACCCCATCGGCGCGCTGTCGACGCTGCTGCCGACGTGGTTCCTGATCCCGTTCGCGGTCGTGGCGCTCGCCGGCCTGGTCGGGGGAGCGGCCCTCGACATCTACTCCTCGGGCCTGGCGCTGCTGTCGCTGGGCCTGCCGGCCCCCCGCTGGGTGGCCGCGCTGATCGACGGCGTGCTCATGGTGCTCGGCGCGACCTACATCGTGTTCGTCGCCGACTCGTTCATCGGCCCGTTCCAGGGCTTCCTCATCACCCTCGGCGTGCCGATCGCCGCCTGGTGCGGGGTGCTCCTGGCGGACATCCTGCTGCGCCGCCGCGACTACGCCGACGCCGAGCTCTACGACGCCCGCGGCCGCTACGGCGCCGTGCGCTGGAGCGCCGTCGCGCTCGTCGTGGTGGGCACGGTGCTCGGCTGGGGCCTGGTGACCAACGCCTCCGCGCCGTGGCTGGCGTGGCAGGGCTACCTGCTCGGCCCGCTCGGCGGCACCGAGGGCAGTTGGGCGTTCGCGAACCTCGGCGTGCTCGTGTCCCTGGTGGTCGGCTTCGCCGGCACGCTCGCGCTGACCGCGCGCGCCGTGCGGCACCAGGAGGGCCGGTGAGCGGCGTCGCCGCGGCCGGCCCGGGCACGACGCCGCCGGCGGCGCCCGGCCCGGACGCCGCGCTGGTGCTCGTCGACCTGCAGAACGTGTTCGCCCACCCGCCGAGCCCGTGGGCCGCGCCGGGCTGGGCGCCGGCGCTGGCCGGCGTGCGGCGGTTGCTGCCGGCGTTCGCCGGGCGCACGGTGTTCACGCGGTACGTCGCGCCGCGGCGGCCCGAGGGGGCCTGGCGCGCCTACTTCGAGGACTGGCCGTTCGCGCTCGTGCCGCCGGACGACCCGCTGTACGCGATCGTCGACGAGCTCGCCGGCGACGCGGCGGGCGCGCCGACGGTCACCGCCACGACGTTCGGCAAGTGGGGCCCGGAGCTCGACGCCGCCACCGGCGGGGCGGGCGACCTGGTGCTCGCCGGCGTCTCCACCGACTGCTGCGTGCTGTCGACGGCGCTGGCCGCGGCCGACGCCGGACGCCGGGTGCTGGTGGCGGCCGACGCGTGCGCCGGCGCGAGCGACGCCGACCACGAGCGGGCACTGGCCGCGATGCGGCTGTACGCGCCGCTCGTCGAGGTGACCACCGTCGACGCCGTGCTCGCCGGCCGGTGAGCACCAGCCGCCGGGCGCCGCGCCGCTGAGCGTCGGCCGCTCGGCGGGCGGGCGTCAGACGCGGGCGGCCTCGGCGCGCTCGACGACGTCGAGCACCTCGTCGAGGCGGCCGTCGAGCGCCCACGGCGCCTGGGCCCGCACCACCGGCTTGGCCCGGAACGCGATGCCGACGCCGGCGGCGGCGATCATCTCGAGGTCGTTGGCGCCGTCGCCCACCGCGACGGTGTCCTCGATCCGCACGCCCTCGGCGTCGGCCCACGCGCGCAGCGTCGTGGCCTTGACCGTGCGGTCGACGACCGGGCCGAGGGTGCGGCCGGTCAGCACGCCGTCGGCCACCTCCAGGCGGTTGGCCCGGACCCGGGTGATGCCCAGCGACGCGGCGAGCGGCTCGACGATCTCGGCGAACCCGCCGGAGACCAGGCCGAACGCCCACCCGCGGTCCCGGCACCCGGCCACGAGCTCGGCCGCGCCGGGCGTGAGGACGACGGCGTCGCGCACCGCGTCGAAGACGCTCACCGGCAGGCCCGCGAGCGTGGCCACCCGCGCGCGCAGCGACGCGGCGAAGTCGAGCTCGCCGCGCATGGCGCGCTCGGTGACCTCGGCGACCTGCTCGCGCGTGCCGGCGTGCTCGGCGAGGAGCTCGACGACCTCCTGCAGGATGAACGTCGAGTCGACGTCGGTCACGACGAGGCGCCGGCGGGCGCCGGTGCCGCGGCGCCCGGCGTCCTCGTCGTGACGGGCGCCGGTGGGGGTGGAGCCGTGGGGGGTGCTGTCAGGCAACGACCGTTCCCTTCGGGACGACGGTGATCCCCGACTCGGTGACGGTGAAGCCGCGGGCCAGGTCCTCCTCGTGGTCGACGCCCACCCTGGCCCGCTCGCCCACGACGACGTTCTTGTCGAGGATCGCGTGGTGGATCTGGGCGTGCCGGTGCACCTGGACCCCGTCGAAGAGGACGGCGTCGGTGACCGTGGCCCACGAGTGCAGGTGCACGCCCGGGGACAGGATGGACCCTGCGACGGTCGCGCCGGAGACGAGCACACCAGGCGAGACGATCGAGTCGGCGGCGTGGCCCAGGCGCCCGGGCCCGGCGTGCACGAACTTCGCCGGCGGCAGGCCGGTGTAGCCCGTGTAGAGCGGCCACTCGTCGTTGTAGAGGTTGAACACCGGCTGGATCGCCATGAGGTCCTTGTTGGCCTCGAAGAACGCCTCGACCGTGCCGACGTCGCGCCAGTAGTCCCGGTCCCGGTCGGTGGAGCCGGGCACGTCGTTGCGGATGAAGTCGTAGACGCCGGCGGTGCCCTCGGCGACGAAGGCGGGCACGATGTCGCCGCCCATGTCGTGGCGGGAGTCGGGGTTGGCGGCGTCCTTGGTGACGGCCTCGACGAGGGCGTCCGCGTCGAAGACGTAGTTGCCCATCGACGCCAGGACCTCCTGCGGGGAGTCCGGCAGGCCGACGGGGTTGGTCGGCTTCTCGAGGAAGTCGCGGATGCGGGTGGGGTCGGCGGGGTCGACGTCGATCACGCCGAACTGGTCGGCCAGGGCGATGGGCTGGCGGATCGCCGCCACGGAGGCGCGGGCACCCGACTCGATGTGCGCCTCCACCATCTGGGAGAAGTCCATGCGGTAGACGTGGTCGGCGCCGACCACGACCACGATGTCGGGTCGCTCGTCGTCGATGATGTTGAGGCACTGGTAGATCGCGTCGGCGCTGCCGAGGTACCAGTGCTTGCCGACGCGCTGCTGCGCCGGGACCGTGGAGACGTAGTTGCCCAGCAGGGGCGACATCCGCCACGTCTTGGAGATGTGGCGGTCCAGCGAGTGGGACTTGTACTGGGTGAGCACGACGACGCGCAGGTAGCGGGAGTTGATCACGTTCGACAGCGCGAAGTCGATGAGGCGGTAGATGCCGCCGAACGGCACCGCCGGCTTGGCGCGCTGCGCCGTGAGCGGCATGAGCCTCTTGCCCTCTCCGCCGGCGAGGACGATCGCGAGCACGCGGGGGTTGTGCACCATGCACTGACGATAGAGCCAGCGTCGTCCTTCCGCTGGTCGGAGCCACGGCGCGCCGCGGGCGCCGAGCCGCGTGCGCGCGCGAGCGTCGCTACCGTGGCCCCGTGACCACCAGCCGCCTGCGCGTCGACCTGCTGACCCGCGAGTACCCGCCGCACGTCTACGGGGGCGCCGGCGTGCACGTCGCCGAGCTCTCCGCCGTCCTGCGCCCGCACGCCGACGTGCGGGTGCGCTGCTTCGACGGGCCGCGCGACCCGGCGACGGAGGGCGTCACCGGCTACTCCGTGCCGGGCGAGCTGACGGGCGCCAACGCGGCCCTGGCCACGCTCGGCGTCGACCTGCAGATGGCCGACGACGTCGCCGGGGCCGACCTCGTGCACTCGCACACCTGGTACGCCAACATGGCCGGCCACCTGGGCGGCCTGCTGCACGGCGTCCCGCACGTCGTCTCGGCGCACTCCCTCGAGCCGCTGCGGCCGTGGAAGGCCGAGCAGCTCGGCGGCGGGTACGCCCTGTCGAGCTGGGCCGAGCGCACCGCCTACCTGGGCGCGGCGGGCATCATCGCCGTCTCGGCGGGGATGCGGGCGGACATCCTGCGCGTGTACCCGGAGCTCGACCCCGAGCGGGTGCACGTGGTGCACAACGGGATCGACCTGGCCGGGTGGGTGCGTCCGCCGGCCGGTGATGCGGACGCCGAGGCGACGGTGCGCCGCCTCGGGATCGACCCCGAGCGGCCCGCGGTCGTGTTCGTCGGGCGGATCACCCGCCAGAAGGGCCTGCCGTACCTGCTGCGCGCGGCCGAGGTGCTCCCGCGCGACGTGCAGCTCGTGCTGTGCGCCGGCGCGCCCGACACCCCGGAGATCCTCGCGGAGGTCAAGGAGCTCGTCGCGCGGCTGCGCACCGCGCGCGGCGGCGGGGCCGGGGACGACGCGGGCGTGGTGTGGATCGAGGAGATGCTGCCGCGGCCCGACCTCGTCGCGGTGCTCGCCGCGAGCACGGTGTTCGTGTGCCCGTCGGTCTACGAGCCGCTCGGGATCGTCAACCTCGAGGCGATGGCGGTCGGCCTGCCGGTGGTGGGCACCGCGACCGGCGGCATCCCCGAGGTGGTCGACGACGGCGTCACCGGGGCCCTCGTGCCGATCGAGCAGGCCGACGACGGCACCGGCACGCCGCTCGACCCGGACCGGTTCGTGGCCGACCTGGGCGAGGCGCTGCTGAGCGTCCTGGCCGACCCGGCGCGGGCGGCCGAGATGGGCGCCGCGGGGCGCCGACGGGCGGAGGACCACTTCGCCTGGGCGGCGATCGCCGAGCGGACGATGGACGTCTACCACCGGGTGCTCGAGGGCGCCTGACGGCGCCGCCGGACCAGGGCGCCCGGGCGGGACCCGTCAGCCGTCGACGCGAGAGTACGTCGACGCGAGAGTACTCAGCCGTCGACGCGAGCGTACGAGGCGGCGGCGAGCGCGTGCCGCGCCGTGCGGGCCACCTCGCGCAGGGCGGTCGACCGCTGGTCGGCCTGCCAGAGGTTGACGGCGCCGCCGTCGTCCGCCGTGGCCAGGTCGACGATGGCGAGCAGCCGCGACGCGAGCTGCAGCACCCGGGCCCGGCGGCCGTCCAGCGGCGGCACGGGCCACGACGACGTCGAGGAGCGGCGCACCGCCTCGATCGCGTCCGCCGCGTCGTCGCGCCAGCGGGCGACGTCGAGCGTGTCGAGCGCCTCGGTGGCGGTGATGAGCGAGGTGCGCAGCTCCCGCTCGGCGTCGGCGAGCGAGCCCACCGCGCCGGCCACCGCCGTCGACCAGGCCGGCACCGGCACGACCTGCCACTCGACGAGATGGCCCGTCTCGAGCGCGCTGCCGAACGCGGTGATCCGGGGGACCGCCGCCCACGCGCCGCCCGGGGTCGCGACGAGCACGCACTCGCCCGCCTCGGTGGCGTCGTGCGTCGCGGGGACGGGCACGCCGGCCGGGTCACCGGGGGCGGGCAGGACGGCGCAGACCTCGCGCGGGCCGGACGACCACGCCGCGACCAGGTCCTTGAGCCCGGCGGCGTCGTCGCCGAAGCCCGGCAGGCCCATGACCGTGTGCGGCTCGTCGTCGTCCTGCACGGAGCGGACGGCCACGCCCGGGGCCGCGCCCACGGCCTGCAGCCACAGCGCGAGCACCGTGCTGCGGGTCAGGGCGACAGGGTCGGCGGACACGGCGCCCAGGGTACCGGCGCGGGCCCGGGAGCGATACGTCGCTCCGGTAAGGTCGCCCGCATGACCACGGTTCTCGACCTGAAGGGCGTCACCGTCCGACGCGGCACCGCCACGATCCTCGACTCGGTGGACTGGCAGGTGAACGAGGGCGAGCGCTGGGTGGTCCTGGGCCCCAACGGCGCCGGCAAGACGACGCTGATGCAGATCGTCGCGGCGCGCATGCACCCCACCTCGGGCACGGCCCAGCTGCTGGACGCGACGCTCGGCAAGGTCGACGTGTTCGAGCTGCGGCCCCGGATCGGCCTGTCGTCGGCCGCGCTGGCCGAGCGCATCCCCGGCTCGGAGACGGTGCGCGACGTGGTCCTCACCGCGGCCTACGGCGTCACGGGGCGCTGGCGCGAGGAGTACGAGGAGCTCGACGCCGAGCGCGCCGCGGACCTGCTCGCCGCGTTCGACGTCGACCACCTGGCCGACCGCACGTACGGCACGCTGTCCGAGGGCGAGCGCAAGCGCGTGCAGATCGCCCGGGCGCTGATGACCGATCCCGAGCTGCTGCTGCTCGACGAGCCCGCCGCCGGGCTCGACCTGGGCGGCCGAGAGGAGCTCGTCGGGGCGCTGTCCGAGCTGGCGGGTCACCCGGCGTCGCCGGTCCTGGTCCTCGTGACCCACCACGTCGAGGAGATCCCGCCGGGCTTCACGCACCTGCTGCTGCTCGGTCCGCACGGGCGCATCCACGCCGCCGGCCCGCTCGAGGACGTGCTCACCGCGGAGAACCTGTCCGGCGCCTTCGGCGTCGAGCTGCTCGTCGCCCACGGCGGCGGCCGCTGGCTCGCGCGGGCGGCCCGCTCGGCCGCCACCACCGCCCGGCACTGAACCGCTGCCGGCACCGAGCCGCGGCCGGCACCGAGCCGCGGCCGGCGCAGAGCCGCGGCCGGCGCCGAGCCGCCGGGCCGGGGCACGCCCGGGACGCATCCCGCCAGGTGACGGCGTCGTGTCGAGTTCCACGACGTCGCACGAGTTGGTAATGTCCTGGTCAAAGCCTGAGCAGGCGGGGGACGGCGAAGGGGACGGCCATGGAGTGGCTGTGGTGGGTCGGGGCGGCACTGGTGCTCGCCCTCGTCGAGATCGTCTCGCTCGACCTCGTGCTGATCATGCTCGCCGGCGGCGCCCTCGCCGGCGGCGTCGCGAGCGCGGCGGGCGCCCCGCTGTGGCTCCAGCTCGTCATCGCGGCGGTGACCTCGGTCCTGCTGCTGGTGACCCTGCGCCCGTGGCTGCTGCGGCACCTGCGCGACCGCGTGCCGCTCACCGAGACCAACGCCGCGGCGCACGTCGGGCGGCCCGCCGTCGTCGTCAGCGAGGTCTCCGAGCTCGGCGGCCGTGTCAAGCTCATGGGCGAGGTCTGGAGCGCCCGGCTGCCCGACGACGGCGTCCCCGGCGTGAGCGCCGTGCTGCCCGTGGGCACCGAGGTGCTCGTGGTGCGCATCGACGGCGCCACCGCGGTGGTCGAGCCCCGCACCGTCTGAAACCTCCGGGCGACGCGGTCGTCCGGCTCGCTGGACCGCACGATCCGACAGAAAGGGACCGCCGTGTCCGACTTCCAGCCCGGGACGATCGTCCTGTACCTGGTCCTCCTGCTGATCCTCATCTTCGTCGTCGTGGCGCTGGTCAAGGCGGTCCGCATCGTGCCGCAGGCCACGGCGCTGATCGTCGAGCGGCTCGGGCGCTACTCGCGGACCCTCGAGCCCGGCCTGCACCTGCTGGTGCCGTTCATCGACCGGGTGCGCGCCGGCGTGGACCTGCGCGAGCAGGTCGTGTCCTTCCCGCCGCAGCCGGTGATCACCTCGGACAACCTCGTGGTGAGCATCGACACCGTCATCTACTTCCAGGTGACCGACCCGAAGTCGGCGGTCTACGAGATCGCCAACTACATCACCGCCATCGAGCAGCTGACGGTCACCACGCTGCGCAACGTCATCGGCTCGATGGACCTCGAGCAGACGCTCACCAGCCGCGACCAGATCAACGGCCAGCTGCGCGGCGTGCTCGACGAGGCCACGGGCCGCTGGGGCATCCGCGTCAACCGGGTCGAGCTCAAGTCGATCGACCCGCCGGCGAGCGTGCAGGGGTCGATGGAGCAGCAGATGCGCGCCGAGCGTGACCGCCGCGCCGCGATCCTCACGGCCGAGGGCGTCAAGCAGTCGCAGATCCTCACCGCCGAGGGCGAGAAGCAGTCGGCGATCCTGCGGGCCGAGGGCGACGCGCAGGCCCAGGTGCTGCGCGCCGAGGGCGAGGCCCGCGCCATCCTCCAGGTGTTCGACGCCATCCACACCGGTGACGCCGACCCGAAGCTGCTGGCCTACCAGTACCTGCAGATGCTTCCCCAGATCGCCAACGGCACCGCCTCCAAGCTCTGGGTCGTGCCCACGGAGTTCACCGCCGCGCTCGGCTCCATCTCCAAGGGCTTCGGGGGCTCCGGCGTCCCCGGCGTGCCCACCCCGCCGGCCGAGGGCGCCGGCGAGGAGACCGAGGCCGTCCGCGCGCTGCGTCGCGAGCGGATGGAGACCCTGGGCGGGGCGGCGCTGACCGACCCGGCCGAGGCGCTGCGCGAGGCCAAGCGGCAGTCCGAGGCGGCCACCGCGGACGCGACGAGCTCGGGCACCCGCTCGGGGCTGCCGTTCAACCCGGCCACGGAGGCCGGCCAGCGCCCGTCGGGCGAGCAGGAGCCGCCGCTGCCGCCGACCGAGCCGCAGCCGCACGCCTGACGCCGCGCGGGCCGGCGGGCCGGACCGCGGGGGCCCGGGAGCACGCGCTCCCGGGCCCCCGTCGTCGTGCGTGGTGCTCGCGCGGCGCCCCCGCCTGACGCCCCGCCTGACGCCGAGAGCGGACGGCCCGGCATTGCCGTGGACGGCGCCAGCGCCGCGGGTGGAGGCTGTCCCAGCGGGACGATCGAGAGACCTGGAGCCCGGATGCTCGTCCGACTGGCACGGACCTACCTGCGCCCCTACGGCGGTGCCGTCGCGGCGCTGCTCGTGCTGCAGCTGCTGCAGACGCTCGCGTCGCTCTACCTGCCGACGCTCAACGCCGACATCATCGACGAGGGCGTCGTGCAGGGCGACGCCGCCTACATCCTGCGCACCGGGGGCTGGATGCTCGGCGTCAGCCTGCTGCAGGTGCTCTGCGCCGTCGGCGCCGTGGCGCTCGGCGCCCGCGCCGCCACCGCGTTCGGGCGCGACCTGCGGCGTGACGTCTTCGACGCCGTGCAGGACTTCTCGGCGCGCGAGGTCGGCCGGCTCGGCGCCCCGAGCCTCATCACGCGGACCACCAACGACGTCCAGCAGATCCAGATGCTCGTGCTGATGACCTGCACCGTCATCGTGGCGGCGCCGATCATGCTCGTCGGCGGGGTGGTCATGGCGCTGCGGGAGGACATGGAGCTGTCCGGCCTGCTGGTCGTGGTCGTGCCGGTCCTCGGTGCCGTCATGGGCCTGCTGCTGTGGCGGATGGTGCCGTACTTCCGGCAGATGCAGGGGCGCATCGACGCGATCAACGGGGTGCTGCGCGAGCAGGTCACCGGCCTGCGCGTGGTGCGGGCGTTCGTGCGCGAGCGGCGCGAGACCGAGCGGTTCGGCGAGGCGAACGCGCGCCTGTACGACGCCTCGCTCGGCGCCGGGAAGCTCATGGCCCTGGCGTTCCCCGCGGTCATGCTGGTCGTCAACGTCTCCAGCGTGGGCGTGCTGTGGTTCGGGGCCCAGCGCATCGACGCGGGCGAGATGCAGGTCGGGGCGCTGACGGCGTTCCTGTCCTACCTGATGTTCATCCTCATGGCCGTGATGATGTCGACGATGATGATCATGATGGCGCCGCGCGCGGCCGTCGCCGCCGAGCGCGTCGCCGAGGTCCTGGACACCGAGACCTCGGTCGCCGAGCCGGCCCGGCCCACCCCGCTGGCCGCGCTGGCGGGCGGCGCCGGCCCGCGCGGGGAGGTCCGCTTCGAGGGCGTCGGGTTCCGCTACCCCGGGGCGGACGCCCCCGTGCTGCACGACCTGACGTTCACCGCCCGGCCGGGCACCGTCACCGCCGTCGTCGGCTCCACCGGCGCCGGCAAGACGACCCTGCTCAACCTCGTGCCGCGGCTGTTCGACGCCACGGCGGGGCGCGTGCTCGTCGACGGCGTCGACGTGCGCGACCTGACGACGGCGGACCTCGGCTCGCTGCTCGGGCTGGTGCCGCAGAAGGCCTTCCTGTTCAGCGGGACGGTGGCGAGCAACCTGCGCTACGGCGCACCGGACGCCACCGAGGACGAGATGTGGGAGGCCCTGGAGGTGGCGCAGGCGCGCGACTTCGTCGCGGCGCTGCCGGCGGGCCTCGAGGCACCCGTCACGCAGGGCGGCAGCACGTTCTCCGGTGGCCAGCGCCAGCGGCTCGCGATCGCCCGCGCGGTGGTCCGCCGCCCGCGCGTGTACCTCTTCGACGACTCGTTCTCCGCGCTCGACTACGCCACCGACGCCCGTCTGCGCGCCGCCCTGCGGCCGCGCACCGCGGACGCGACCGTGCTCGTCGTCGCCCAGCGCGTGGCCACCGTCCGCGACGCCGACCAGATCCTCGTGCTCGAGCGCGGACGGGTCGTCGGGCGCGGCACCCACGCCGAGCTGCTCGCGGGCAACGCGACCTACCAGGAGATCGTGACCTCCCAGATGTCCCTCGAGGAGGCGGCGTGAGCGCCGGGCGGCCCCCGGGGGCGACCCCGGGCGCGCCCCCCGCGCCGCCGGGCGGCACCGCGGCCGGGGCGCCGGCCGCCGCCCGCTTCGGCCCGCCGCGGCGCGGGCCCGGCGCGGGCCCGATGGGGATGGGCGCGCCCGTGGCGAAGGCGACGGACTTCCGCGGGTCGCTGCTGCGGTTCGCCCGGTCCATGCGGCCCGAGCGGGCGCGGGTGGTGCTGCTGACGCTGTGCGGCGTCGTCTCGGTCGCGCTCGCCGTCGTGGGCCCACGGGTGCTCGGCGCGGCCACGAACGTGATCTTCGAGGGCGCCGTCGGCGCGATGCTCGGGCGCACCGTGCCGGCCGGCACGCCGGTCGACGAGGTCGTGACGGACCTGCGCGCCCGGGGCGAGGAGCGCATGGCCGACATGCTCGCCGCGATGGACCACGTCGTCGTCGGGCAGGGCGTGGACCTCGGGCGCCTGGGCCCGATCCTGCTGGCCGCGCTGGCGGTCTACGCGGGGGCGTTCGTGTTCGGCTGGCTGCAGGCGCGGGTCATGACGGTGGCGGTGCAGAACACCGTGCGCCGCCTGCGCGACGAGGTCGAGGCGAAGCTGCACCGCGTCCCGCTGTCCCACGTCGACTCCCAGCAGCGCGGCGAGATCCTCTCGCGCGTCACCAACGACATCGACAACGTCGCCCAGACGACCACCCAGACCCTCGCCCAGCTCGTCACGTCGCTGCTGACGGTGGTGGGCGTGCTGGCGATGATGTTCTCCATCTCCTGGGTGCTCGCGCTCGTCGCGCTCGTCACCGTGCCGCTGTCGGTCCTCGTGACCACCCGGATCGCCCGGCACAGCCAGCCGCAGTTCGTGGCGCAGTGGGCGGCGACCGGGCGGCTCAACGCCCACGTCGAGGAGATGTTCACCGGGCACGCCCTGGTGCGGGTCTACGGCCGCCGGCAGGACGCCGCCGCGCGGTTCCGCGAGGAGAACGAGGCGCTCTACGAGTCCTCCCGCCGGGCGCAGCTCATCTCCGGCACCATCCAGCCGGCCATGGGGTTCATCGCCAACCTCAACTACGTCGTCGTCGCCGTCGTGGGCGGCCTGCGCGTGGCCTCCGGGACGCTGAGCCTGGGCGACGTGCAGGCGTTCATCCAGTACTCGCGGCAGTTCACGCAGCCGCTCACGCAGATCGCCTCGATGATGAACCTGCTGCAGTCCGGCGTCGCCTCGATCGAGCGCGTGCACGAGCTGCTCGACGCGCCGGAGCAGGAGCCCGACCCCGCCGCACCGCGGCGGCCCGCGCCCGTGCGCGGGCGCGTCGCGTTCGAGGACGTGTCGTTCGCCTACACCCCGGACGCGCCGCTCATCGAGCACCTGTCGCTGGTGGCCGAGCCGGGGCAGACCGTGGCGATCGTCGGGCCCACCGGCGCCGGCAAGACGACGCTGGTCAACCTGCTCCTGCGGTTCTACGAGGTGGACGGCGGGCGCATCACGCTCGACGGCGTCGACGTGCGCGCGATGACGCGCGACGACCTGCGCTCCCAGATCGGCATGGTGCTGCAGGACACCTGGCTGTTCCGCGGCACCATCGAGGAGAACCTGCGCTACGGGGCGCGCGCCGACGTCTCCGACGAGGACTTCCTCGCCGCCGCGCGCGCCACGCACGTCGACCCGTTCGTGCGCACGCTGCCCGACGGGTACGCCACCGTGCTCGACGAGGAGGGCAGCAGCCTGTCGGCGGGCGAGAAGCAGCTGCTCACCATCGCCCGGGCGTTCCTGGCCGACCCGCAGATCCTCGTGCTCGACGAGGCGACGAGCTCCGTGGACACCCGCACCGAGGTGCTCGTCCAGCAGGCGATGAGCACCCTGCGCCGCGGGCGCACGAGCTTCGTCATCGCCCACCGCCTGTCGACGATCCGCGACGCCGACGTCATCGTCGTGATGGAGGCGGGCCGGATCGTCGAGACGGGCGACCACGAGTCCCTGCTCGCCGCCGACGGCGCGTACGCGCGGCTGTACCGCTCGCAGTTCGCGGCGCCGGTGGCGGGGGAGCCGGGCGCCGTCGAGGTCTGAGGCGCCGGCGCGCCGCACGACCGCCGTGCCGGCTCGAATCGATTCGCGCGATGTGGCACGCTTCCGCCATGACAACGCCGTCGACGTCGCCGTCGCTCTTCACCCCGCCCGCCCCGGGCCGCACGCCCGACCCCGCCCTCGCCCACCGCCGGGCCGACGCCGTCCTCACCGTCGTCGGGCCGGACGGCGCCCCGCTCGCCGACGCCGACGTCGTCGTCGAGCAGACCAACCACCGGTTCCTGTTCGGCTGCATCGGCTTCGAGCTCGTCGACCACGCCAACGGCTACGCCTCGGGCGGCTCCGACCACACCGGCGCCTCGGCGGCCGAGGCCGACCCCGAGTTCGACGCCCGGTTCGCCGAGCGCTGGCTCGACGTGTTCAACATGGCCACGCTGCCCTTCTACTGGGGCGGCTTCGAGCCGGTCGAGGGCGAGCCGCGCACCGCGGAGCTGCTCGCCGCGGCCCGCTGGTTCGCCGAGCGGGGCGTGGTGGTCAAGGGCCACCCGCTGGTGTGGCACACCGTCCAGCCGAAGTGGCTGCTCGACAAGCCGCTCGAGGAGGTCGAACGGCTGCAGCGCGAGCGGATCCGCCGGGACGCGGGCGCCTTCGCCGGCGTCGTCGACACGTGGGACGCCATCAACGAGGTCGTCATCATGCCGGTGTTCGAGGCGGAGGAGAACGCCATCACCCCGCTGGCCCGCGTCAAGGGCCGCGTGGAGATGATCAGGATGGCGTTCGAGGAGGCCCGCGCCGCCAACCCGGCCGCGACGCTGCTGCTCAACGACTTCGACATGTCGACCGCCTACGAGTGCCTCATCGAGGCGGTGCTCGAGGCCGGCATCCGCATCGACCGGCTCGGGCTGCAGTCCCACATGCACCAGGGCTACTGGGGCGAGGAGAAGACGCTGCGGGTCCTGGAGCGGTTCAGCCGCTACAACATCCCGATCCACTTCACCGAGACCACGCTGCTGTCCGGCGACGTCATGCCGCCGCACGTCGTGGACCTCAACGACTGGCGGGTCGACTCCTGGCCGTCCACCCCGGAGGGCGAGGAGCGGCAGGCCGACGAGGTCGAGCGGCACTACCGCACGCTGCTGAGCCACCCGAGCGTCGAGGCGATGACGTACTGGGGGCTGTCCGACCGCGGCATGTGGCTGAACGCCCCCGGCGGGCTGCTGCGCGCCGACGGCTCGCCCAAGCCCGCCTACGACCGGCTGCGCTCGCTGGTCAAGGGGGAGTGGTGGCTGCCGCCGACGACGCTGCGCACGGACTCCGCCGGGCGCGTGCGGTTCGGCGGGTTCCTCGGCGACTACCGGGTGACCGCCGCCGGCGGCGGGTCGGCGGCCGTCGTGCTCGACGCCCCGGGCGAGCAGCAGGTCGAGGCCACGCTGGCGGGGTGAGCAGCGGGCCGGGTCGCCCGGGCCGCTCCCACCGGCTGGGAGAATGCCCGGGTGACCCAGCCCGCCGTCGTCCGCATCACCGACCCCGCCGACCCCCGCCTGACCGACTACACCGACCTCACCGACGTGCGGCTGCGCACCGTGCGCGAGCCGGCCGAGGGGCTGTACATGGCGGAGTCCTCCACGGTCATCCGCCGGGCGCTGGAGGCGGGCCACCGGCCGCGGTCCTTCCTCATGGCGGACAAGTGGCTCGGCTCGATGGCCGACGTGCTCGAGGGCGACGCCGTGCCCGCGGGCACGCCGGTCTACCTGGCGGAGGAGGACGTGCTGCGCGCCGTCACGGGCTTCCACCTGCACCGCGGGGCGCTCGCGGCGATGCACCGCCCCGCCCTGCCGAGCGTGCACGAGCTGGTGACCGCCGCGCGCGACGGGGCCGGGGCGCGGCGCGTCGCGGTGCTCGAGGACGTGGTCGACCACACGAACGTCGGCGCCGCCTTCCGCAGCGCCGCGGCGCTCGGGGTGGACGCCGTGCTGGTCTCGCCCCGCTGCGCCGACCCGCTCTACCGGCGCAGCGTGCGCGTGTCCATGGGCACGGTGTTCCAGGTGCCGTGGACGCGGTTCGCCTCCTGGCCGGGCGGCCTGCGCGAGCTGCAGGAGGACGGGTTCACCGTCGCCGCGCTCGCGCTCTCCGACGACGCCGTGTCCCTCGACGACCTGGCCGCCGACCCGCCGGAGCGCCTCGCGCTGGTGCTCGGCACCGAGGGCGACGGGCTGTCGGCCCAGGCGGTCGAGACGGCGGACACCGTGGTGAAGATCCCCATGGCGGGCGGCGTGGACTCGCTCAACGTGGCCGCCGCGTCCGCGGTCGCGTTCTGGGCGACGCGGGCCTGAGTGGCCCGGGTCACGTTGACCGTCCCCTCACTGAGGTTAGGCTTACCATCGTGACCGACCTCGACGAGCGCCCCGCCCTGCTCGAGCAGGCCGCGCCCGCAGCCCAGCCGTGGCGCATGTTCGACGTCGAGGTCACGCGCGTGACGCGCCTGTGCCCGTCGTTCGTGCGGATCACGTTCACCGGCTCCGACCTCGACCGGTTCGCCGACAACGGCCGCGACCAGCGCATCAAGCTGCTGCTGCCGGCCCCGTGCGGCGGGTGGGAGTACCTCGACCGGCAGAACCCCGACTGGTTCACCCAGTGGCGCGCGCTGCCCGAGGAGCGGCGCAACCCGCTGCGCACCTACACCGTCCGTGCGGTGCGCCCGGACCTGCGCGAGGTCGACGTCGACCTGGTGCTGCACGGCGACACCGGCCCCGCCTCGCGTTGGGCCAACGGCGCCAGGCCGGGCTCGCCGCTGGTGATCATGGGCCCCAACGCCGAGTACGAGGGCGCGCACGGCGGCAAGGAGTTCGCGCCGCCGGAGTGCGCGCACGCCCTGCTGCTCGCCGGGGACGAGACCGCAGTGCCGGCGATCGCCGCGATCTGCGAGTCGCTGCCCGTGGACGCCTTCGGGGAGGTGTTCCTCGAGGTTCCGCACCCGGAGGACCGTTGGACCCTCGTCGCGCCCGAGGGTGTGCGGGTGCACTGGCTCGGGCGGGACGGGCGCGAGCACGGCGAGCTGCTGGTCCCCGCCGTCCGCGAGGCCGCCGACCGCCTGCTGGCCATGGGCGTGCGCCCCACGCAGGAGCCGGTCCAGAGGGCGGTGCCAGAGCCGGTCGAGGTGCCCCTCGGCACCGTCACCGCGCCCGCGCTGTCCTCCACCGGCGTCGACCTCGACGGTGAGCTCCAGGACGTCGACGTCGACGCCGAGATCCTCTGGGAGGTCCCGGTCGACCAGACCGGCCACGCCTTGGTGCAGGACGCCGTGCTGTACGCGTGGCTCGCCGGCGAGGCCGGAGTGATCAAGACGCTGCGCCGCTACCTCGTCGGCGAGTGCGGCGTGGACCGCAAGGCCGTCGCGTTCATGGGCTACTGGCGCAAGGGCCGCGCCGAGATCTGACGTCCGCGCCCGCCCGCGGGGCACCTCGCGATCGCGCCGTCACCGGCTTCCGGTGGCGGCGCGACGTCGTCCCGGGAGACGGTGGGGGGAGGCGGCGCTGCGCACGCCGTCGCCGCCGCGCGCCCGCGACCAGGAGGAACGATGACGGACCCGACCGGCAGCACCGACGCGTCCCCCGCCGAGATCCCCGGCGCGTCCTCCGGCACGGCGGGTGGACCCGCGCGCGGATTCACGCTGCGGCGCACCGTGGCCGCGCCGCGCGACGACGTCTGGGCGGCGTGGACCGACCCGGACCGGCTGGGGTGGGTCGCCGGCGACGCGCGCGGCGTGGACCGCGGCCTCGACGCCAGCATCGACCTGCGCGTGGGCGGCGCCTGGCGCGTGCACCTCACCGAGGGCGAGGGCAGCGGCCGGCAGTACGTGACCGGCGGGATCTACCGGCACGTCGAGCCGCACGAGCGCCTCGACTTCGCCTGGGGCGCCGTGGGCGGCTGGCCCGAGCTCGACCCCGAGGAGGGGATGGCGGCGCTCGACGCCGTGCCGCAGGTCGTCGTGACGTTCGAGGACGCGCACGACGGCGCGGGCCCGATCACCGTGGTGACCGTGACCGTGGGCTTCGCGGACGCCGTCCCCGGCGAGGACGTCGAGCGCTGGCTGGCGCTGGGCATCCGGGCGGGGTGGTCCGACACCCTCGACCGGCTCCCGCCGTCGGCGGCCTCGTAGTCCCACCCCTGACGATCTCGGGTCCCGACGTTCCGGGCCCCGACGATTCCGGGTCCCTGGCGGTCCGAGACAGAGGGGTCGGTCTCGGACCGCCAGGGACCCGGAACGGTGGGTGGGTGTCCGTCGGCGGGGTGGTCAGCGCTCGACGGCCAGGTCTTCGACCACCTCGACGCCCGGCAGCGCGGCCAGGAGCTCGCCGGGCACCAGCAGCTTGGACCGGCGCACGCCCGAGCCCATGAGGGCGAGCGCGCCGGGCGCGGTCACCCGGGCGTCCACGAGCACGCGCCAGCCGGCGGGCAGGCCCACGGGCGTGATGCCGCCGTGCTCCATGCCGGACTCGCTCGTGGCGCGGTCCATGGGCAGGAACGACGCCTTGCGCACGTCGAGCAGCCGGCGCACCCGGTTGTTGACGTCCGCGAACGTCGTCGCCGGCACCACGCACGCCGCGACGCGCTCGTCGTCGCCGCGGCGCCCGGCCACGACCACGCAGTTGGCCGACGCCTCCGGCGGCAGGGCGTGGACCTCGTTGAGCGTGGCCGTGTCGGCGTGCTCGGGGTCGATCTCGGTGACGGCCACCTGGGCGGCGACGCGCGCGTCCGTGGCCGCCCACCCACGTAGGGCGGCGAGCACGGAGGGCGCCAGCAGGTCCGGGCGCTCCAGCGCCGGCTCCCAGGCGAGGTCGCCCAGCGTGGGCAGGGTCGCGGGCGGGTTCTCGGTCATCGCTGGTAGGTGCCGACGAGGACGGCCCGCGCCAGCGTGTGGAAGACGACGTTGAACGCCACGCCGGCGTTCGAGGCGTCCGGGCCGACGCCGAGCTCCGGCACGTCGAGCGCGTGCACCGCGAAGAAGTACCGGTGCTCGTGGTCGCCGGGCGGCGGGGCGGCCGGGGTGAACCCCGGCGTGCCGCCGTCGTTGCGCACCTGGTAGGCGCCCGCGGGCAGGCGTGCGCCGTCGGCGGCGCCGGCGCCGCGCTCCAGCGACGTGGTGGTCGCCGGGACGTCGACGAGGTTCCAGTGCCAGAAGCCCGACGGCGTGGGGGCGTCCGGGTCGAAGCAGCTCACCACGAAGGACCGGGTGCCCTCCGGGAAGCCGGTCCACTCCAGCGCGGGGGAGACGCCCTCGCCGTCGACCGTGAACGCGGCCGGCAGCCGCTGCCCGTCGTCGAGGTCGGCGCTCTTCAGCGTGAACGAGGGCACCTCGGGCAGGAGCGAGTACGGGTCCGGGGGATAGGGACGGTCCAGGCTCATGGTCCTCATCGTGCCCGAGCGGGCGCGTCGCTGCCACCGTTCCGGATGCCCGGGGCAACGGATGCGGCGCCCGCGGCGAGGCCGCCCGGAGCGGGTGAAAATCGGGCTCTTCGAACTCTCCACAGGCCGGTGGCGGATCCCTCGGCGGCCCTTCTGCGGCCTCGGAGCAGGTCGCCCCGCGAGCCCGCTCGCGCGCTCCCGGCACCCAACGGTGCAGTTGACAGCCTCGGGGCGGCGGCGTTCACTGGAACAGACGTTCGAACACGCGTTCGAACAGGCGGCCGTCCGGCACCTCGTGGTGCCCCCGGCCGGCAGGACCACAGCAGAGCGACAGCCGGGCCGCGCAGGTCCGTCGCACGGGGAGGAGACCGATGACCGTCATCGTCCCCGCGGGATCTGACACGGCGAGCGGCACGGAGACCGAGGCGGCGCCCGCGCCGGCGGACCGGGATCGGCTGGACCGCGCCCTGGCGGCGCTCCGGGCGGCGGAGCAGCGCACGGGCGTGGCCCCGACGGTGGCCCCGACGGAGGGCGCCCCGGCCCGGCGGCCGGCGGCGCCGGGGACCCCGGTGGTCACCGGGCGCCCCGCGCCGCGCCAGGCGGCCGGTGCGGCGCCCACCCTGGCGCCGCCCGCTGCCGTGCTCGACACGGTGCCCGTGCGGGTGCCCGTGCGGGTGCCCGTGCGGGTGCCAGGACGGACGGCGGGCGGCGCGGCCGAGACCCGGACCGAGACCCGGACCGGGACCGGCTCGTGGCCCGTGCACCCCGACCTGGCGGCCCTGCTGCCCGGCGGCGTGCTGCCCGCCGGGGGCACGGTGGCCGTGCTCGGCTCGACGGCGCTGCTGCTCGCGCTGCTCGCCGCGGCGTCCCGGGCGGGCGCGTGGGTGGCGTTCGTCGGGGCGCCGGCCGTCGGGATGCTCGCGGCCGCCGACGCCGGGGTCGAGCTCGAGCGCGTGGCGCTCGTGCCCGCCCCGGGCCCGGACGCCCCGGCCGCCGTCGCGGCGCTGCTGGACGGCATGGACCTCGTCGTCGTCGGGCCGGAGGCGCCGCTGCTCGACGGTGACCGCCGGCGGCTGGCCGCGCGCGCCCGCGAGCGGGGAGCGGTGCTCGTGGCGACGGAGGTCTGGCCCGGCGCCCACGTGCGGCTCGACGCGCGCGGCGGCTCGTGGTCGGGGGCCGACCGCGGTTCCGGGTGGCTGCGCCGGCGCACCCTGAGCGTGCTGCGCACCGGGCGCGGCGCGGCGGCCCGGCCCGTGGAGATCGACGTCGAGGTGCCGCTGCGGGCCACGGTTGTCGTCCCCGGGCTGCCGGCCGGGCTGCCCGCGGGGCTGCCGGCGGGGCTGCCGGACGTGGCCACCGAGCCCGCGGCCGCCGAGCCTGCGGCCGGGCTGCCGGACGCGGCCGCCGGGCCCGCGCCGACGGTGCCGGCGGGCGGGCCGGCCTCCGCCCGGCTGCGGGTGGTGGCCTGAGTGGCCGCCACCCGCACCGCCGTCCTGTGGGTGCCGGACTGGCCGGTCGTCGCCGCCATGGCCGCCGGGGGCGTGGAGGCGCACGTGCCGGCCGCCGTGCTCGGCGCCCGCTCGCGCGGCGGCCAGACCGCCGGGCACAGCGTCGTCGCGGTCTCCGCCGTCGCCCGCGCGGCCGGGGTGCGCCGCGGCATGCGCCGGCGCCAGGCGCAGGAGCGCTGCCCCGAGCTGGCGCTGCTGCCCGCCGACGACGCCCGCGACGCCCGGGAGTTCGAGCCCGTGGCGCTCGCGGCCGAGACCGTCGTGGCGGGCATCGAGGTGGCCCGGTCCGGCCTGCTGCTCCTGCCGGCGGACGGCGCGGCCCGCTACCACGGGTCGGAGCACGCGCTGGCGCGGGAGCTGGTCGAGGCCGTCGCCGAGCGCACGGGCTACGAGTGCGCCGTGGGCGTGGCCGACGGCGTCCTCGCCGCGATCCTCGCGGCGCGGGCCGACGCCGTCGTGCCGCCCGGCGGCTCGCGCGCGTTCCTCGCGCACCGGCCGGCCGCCGAGCTGGTGCACGCCGTCACCGACCCAGGCGGCGTCGCCGCGGTGCGCGAGGCCGTCGACCTGTGGTGGCGCCTGGGCGTGCGCACCCTCGGCGACCTCGCCGGGCTGCAGGCCCCTGTCGTGCAGGCGCGGTTCGGCGACCTCGGCGCCTGGGCGCACCGCCTGGCGCGCGGCGAGGACGTGCGCCCGCCTGCCCGCCGGCGCATCGAGGCCGACCTCGCCGTCGCCGCCGACCTCGACCCGCCCGCGCTGCGCGTCGACGTCGCCACGTTCGCCGCGCGCCGCCTCGCCGAGGAGCTGCACGAGATGCTCGCCCGGCGCGGCCTGGCCTGCGGGCGGCTGCGCATCACCGCCCGCACCGGCGGGCCGGACGGCCCCACCGACGACGGTGCGACCCTCGAGCGCGTGTGGCGCACCGACGACGCCGCCACCGGCGGGCTGAGCGCCGCGCGCATCACCGACCGGGTGCGCTGGCAGCTCGAGGGCTGGCTCACCGGCGCGGCCCTGGGGGCCCGCCGGGCGGCCCGCGGCAGCGGGGCGGACGACGCGGCACCGGCCGTCGCCCCGATCGTGCACCTCGCGCTCGCGGCGCAGGAGGTGGTGCCGGCAGGCACGCACCAGCCCGCGCTGTGGGGCGCCGGCGCGGGGCAGGACGCCCGCGCCCGCCGCGCCCTGGGACGGGTGCAGGGCCTGCTCGGCGGCGACGCCGTGCTCACGGTCCGCGTGCAGGGCGGCCGCGACCCGCGCGACCGGGTGCACCTGGTGCCGTTCGGCGAGGACGCCGCCCCGGCCCGGGACGCCGCCCTGCCGTGGCCGGGCGCGCTGCCGAGCCCCGCGCCGCCCACGCTGCTGCTCGAGCCCGCCCCGGTGCGCGTGCTCGACGCGGCGGGCCGGGACGTCGTCGTCGGCGCGCGGCTGGGCACCAGCGGGGAGCCGGTCGCCGTCGTGCGCGAGGGGACGGCCGGGCCCGAGCGCGTCGTCGCCTGGGCCGGCCCGTGGCCCGTGGCCGAGCGCTGGTGGGCGCCGGACGCCCACCGGCGCGTCTACCTGCAGGTGGTGCTCGAGGACGGGCACGGGCTGCTGCTCGCCGCGGTCGGCGGTGCCTGGCGGGCGGAGGCCGTCTATGACTAGCCCCCGGACCGGCGCCCGTCCGGCGTCCGGCGCCCGCTCTGCGGCCCCGCGGTACGCGGAGCTGCACGCGCACTCGGCGTTCAGCTTCCTCGACGGCGCCTGCCACCCCGAGGAGCTCGCCGCCGAGGCCGCCCGGCTCGGCCTGGAGGCGCTCGCGCTCACCGACCACGACGGGCTGTACGGGGTCGTCCGGTTCGCGGAGGCGGCGCGGCTCGTGGACCTGCCCACGGTGTTCGGCGCCGAGCTGCGCCTGCCCGCGCCCGCCGCGGGGACCGGGACCGGGGCGGACGGCGCCGCCGGCCGCCCCGTGCTCGACCCGCCGACGGGCGTGCCCGACCCGCGCGCGGAGCACCTGCTCGTGCTCGCCCGCGGCGCGCAGGGCTACCGCCACCTGTCCCGGGCGATCGCGGCCGGGCACCTCGAGGCGGGGGAGAAGGGCCGGGCCGTCTACCGCCTCGAGCAGCTCGGGCAGGAGGCGGACGGCGAGTGGCTGGTGCTCACCGGCTGCCGCAAGGGCGCCGTGCGCCGCGCGCTCGTCACCCAGGGGCTGGACGCCGCCCGGCGCGAGCTCGACCGGCTGGTCGGGGTGTTCGGGCGCGACGCGGTGGCCGTGGAGGTCACCGCCACCGGCGACCCGCGCGACGTCGACCTGCACGCGGCGCTCGCGCTGCTCGCCGACGAGGCGCGCCTGCCGCTGGTGGCCACCACCGCCGCGCACTACGCGCGGCCCCGGGACGCCGACCTCGCGGGCGCCCTCGCCGCGGTGCGCGCCACCAGCTCGCTAGATGCCATGGACGGCTGGCTGCCGGGCGGCCCGGTGGCCCACCTGCGCTCGGCCGCCGAGATGGCGCGGCTGCACCACCGGCACCCGCGCGCGGTCGACGCGGCGGCACGGCTCGCCGCCGAGTGCGCGTTCGACCTGCAGCTCGTGGCGCCGCAGCTGCCGCCGTACCCGGTGCCGCCGGGGCACGACGAGGCGTCCTGGCTGCGCGAGCTCGTGCGGCGGGGCGCCACCGAGCGGTACGGGCCGCGGGGCGCGGAGCGCGTGCCCGGCGCGTGGGCGCAGGTCGACCACGAGCTGCGGGTCATCGAGGACCTGGGGTTCCCCGGGTACTTCCTGGTGGTCTACGACCTCGTGGAGTTCTGCCGCACCCAGGGCATCCTGTGCCAGGGGCGGGGCAGCGCCGCCAACTCCGCCGTCTGCTACGCCCTGGGCATCACCGCCGTCGACGCCGTGCGGCACGGGCTGCTGTTCGAGCGGTTCCTCGCCCCCGAGCGGGACGGGCCGCCCGACATCGACATCGACATCGAGTCCGGGCGGCGCGAGGAGGTCATCCAGCACGTCTACGCCACGTTCGGCCGCACGCACGCCGCGCAGGTCGCCAACGTCATCTCCTACCGGCCCCGCTCGGCGGTGCGCGACGCCGCCCGGGCGCTCGGGTACGACGTCGGGCAGCAGGACGCCTGGTCCAAGTCGATCGAGCAGTGGGGGTCGCTGCGCGGCCCGGACCCCGCCTCGCCGTCCGTCGACCGGAAGGTCCGCGACGCGCGCGCCGCGGCGGGCGCCCCGGCGGCCGCCCCCGCGGCCCCGGCTCCTCCCGCGGTCCCGGCGCAGGCCGCGTCGTCGCCCGCGGCCGTCGCCGTCGTGCCGCGGACGCGGCGCAAGGACGCGCAGGTCGCCGCGCTGTGGGGCCCGCCCGTGGCCGACCCGCTCGCGCAGGACGACGGCGCGCGCCGGGCGGACCGCGCGGCCGAGGCGCTGCGCGCGCACGACTCCCACGACGTCGTGCCCGCGCAGGTGCCGCCGTCGGCGCAGGAGCAGGGCGAGATCCCCGACGCCGTGCTCGACCTCGCCGACCGCATGCTGCGCCTGCCGCGGCACCTGGGCATCCACTCCGGCGGCATGGTCATGTGCGACCGGCCCGTGGTCGAGGTGTGCCCCGTGGAGTGGGCCCGCATGGAGGGCCGCACGGTGCTGCAGTGGGACAAAGACGACTGCGCCGACGCCGGCCTGGTGAAGTTCGACCTGCTGGGCCTCGGCATGCTCACCGCCATCCGGTACGCCTTCGAGGCGGTCGCCGAGCGCACGGGCGAGCGGCTGGCGCTGCACTCGCTGCCGGACGAGGACCCGGCGGTGTACGACCTGCTGTGCGCGGCCGACACGGTGGGCGTGTTCCAGGTGGAGTCCCGCGCCCAGATGGCCACGCTGCCGCGCCTGCGGCCGCGGCGGTTCTACGACATCGTCGTGGAGGTGGCGCTCATCCGCCCTGGGCCCATCCAGGGCGGGTCGGTGCACCCGTACATCGAGCGGCGGCAGGGCCGCGAGCCGGTCCGGTACGCGCACCCGCTGCTCGAGCCCTCGCTGGAGCGCACCCTCGGCGTGCCGCTGTTCCAGGAGCAGCTCATGCAGATGGCCATCGACGTCGCCGGGTTCACGCCCGCCGAGTCCGACCGGCTGCGCCGGGCCATGGGCTCCAAGCGGTCGGTCGAGAAGATGGAGGCGCTGCGCGGGCGGCTGATGTCCGGGATGGCCGAGCGCGGGGTGCCGCCGGACGTGCGCGAGGAGGTCTACGACAAGCTCAAGGCGTTCGCCGACTTCGGCTTCCCCGAGTCGCACGCCTTCTCGTTCGCGTTCCTGGTCTACGCCAGCTCCTGGCTCAAGGTGCACCACCCGGCCGCGTTCTACGCCGGGCTGCTCGCCGCGCAGCCCATGGGCTTTTACTCGCCGCAGTCGCTGGCCGCGGACGCGCACCGGCACGGCGTCACCGTGCTGCGGCCGGACCTCAACGCCTCCCGGGCGCTGGCCTGCGTCGAGCGCCTGCCCGACGACGCCGTCCTGCCGCCGGAGACGACGCCGCTGCCGCGCTCGCCCGAGGCCGCCCACGGCCCCGACCCGGACCTGCGCCTCGCGGTGCGCCAGGGGCTGGCGCAGGTGCGCGGCGTCGGCACGGACCTCGCCGAGCGCATCGTGGCCGAGCGGGAGTCGGGCGGCCCGTTCCGGGACCTGCGCGACCTCGTGCGGCGGGTGGACCTGTCCACCGCCCAGCTCGAGGCGCTGGCCACCGCCGGCGCCACGGACGGCCTGGGCGTGACGCGGCGCGAGGCGCTGTGGGCGGCCGGGGCGCTGGGCCAGGAGGGGCCGGGCACGCTCGAGGGGGTGAGCGTCGGGGTGGTGGCCCCGGCGCTGCCGGGCATGACCGAGGTGGAGACCGCCGTCGCCGACGCGTGGGCCACCGGCGTCACCCCCGGTCTGTCGCCGCTGGAGCTGGTGCGCGACGGGCTGCGGCAGGCGGGCGTGGTCACCGTCGCCGAGGCGTTCGGCACCGACGCCGGGCGGCGGGTCGCCGTCGGCGGCGTGGTGACCCACCGCCAGCGGCCCGGCACGGCCGGCGGCACGACCTTCCTGTCGCTGGAGGACGAGACCGGCCTGCTCAACGTCGTGTGCTCGCCCGGGCTGTGGCAGCGGTTCCGGCCGGTCGCGCGCGGGGCGCCCGCCATGGTGGTGCGCGGGCGGGTGGAGAAGGCCGACGGCGCGGTCAACCTCGTCGCCGAGCACCTTGCGCCGCTGCGGCTGCCGGTGCACACCCGCTCGCGGGACTTCCGGTGACCCGCCGGCGTCAGGCGGCGCGGTAGTGCGCGGCCAGCCGCGCCAGGCCCTCGTCGACCGAGACGCGCGGCGTCCACCCCAGCTCGGCGCGGGTGGCGCGCTGGTCGAACCAGTGCGCGGTGGACAGCTGCTCGGCCAGGAAGCGGGTCATCGGCGGTTCGTCCTGCCCGGGCCGCACCCGCCACACCGCCTCCACCGCGCCGCCCGCGGCGCGCGCCAGCCCGGCGGGCACGCGCCATGCCGGCGGCTGCACCCCGGCGGCGCGGCAGATGCCGCCCAGCAGGTCGGCGACCGTGCGCGGCTCGCCGTTGGTCAGCACGTAGGCGCGCCCGTGCACCTGCGGCGCGCGGTCGTACGCCGCCACGATGCCGTCGGCCGCGTTGTCCACGTACGTGCTGTCGACGAGCGCGGCGCCGTGCCCGAGCAGCGGCAGGCGGCCGCGGCGGGCGCGGTCGAGCACGCGCCCGACGAGCTGGGTGTCCCCGGGCCCCCACACGAGGTGCGGGCGCACGGCCACCACGGGCAGCGTCCCGTCGCGGCCGAGCGCCAGCAGCTCGGCGGCCGCCTTGGTGCGGGCGTACTCGCCGCGCGCGTGCGCCGGGTCCGCCGGGCCGGCGCCGACGCCCACGAGGGAGTCGCCGGCGTGCGCCACGGAGGGCGAGGACACCTGCACGAACCGGGCCGCCCCGGCGCGCTCGGCGGCGTCGAGGAGCGTGGCCGTGCCGCCCACGTTGACCCGCTCGAACTCGGCCGGGTCGCCCGCCAGCGAGACGCGCGCGGCCAGGTGCACGACGCCGTCGACGCCGTCGACCGCGCGGGCGGTCGCCGCGGCGTCGGTGACCGAGCCGAGCACGTCCTGCGCCCCGGGCACGCCCGACGGGCGGCGCTGGAAGGTGCGCACGTCCTCGCCTCGCTCGAGCAGCGCGCGCACCACGGCGCGGCCGAGGAACCCGGACGCGCCGGTGACCAGGACCGTCATGGGCGCCCCACCGGCCCCCCGGCGAGCACCCGCTCGGCCCAGGCGGCCAGCCGGGTGCGGTCGATCTTCGAGTTGTGCCGGATGTCCGTGGGCATCGCGGGCACCACGAGCACGGCGGCCAGGGGCACGGGGGCCGCGGCGCGCACGGCGTCCGCCAGGTCCGCGTCCGCCAGGCCCGCCCGGCGCGGCGCGGCGTGCAGCTCGACCACCGCGACGGGCTGCTGCACGCCCGCGGGGCCGACGCCCACGACGGCGGCCCGGCGCACGGCGGCGACCCGCTCGACGTGCTGCTCGGGGCCGACCGGCGCGAGCGGCCCGTCGGGGGTGGTGAGCACGTGCGCGAGCCGGCCCTCGATCCACAGCCGGCCCTCGGCGTCGAGGTGGCCGACGTCCCCGGTGCGGTGCCAGCGCCCGTGACCGGTGGCGCGCTCGGCGGCGCGGTCCGTGAGCCACAGCCGGTCGTAGCGCTGCTTGAGGTGCGGCGCGCTGACGACGACCTCGCCGAGCACCCCGGCCGCGGTCCCGGGCTCGCCGGTCGCGGCGCCGCCCGAGTCCAGGGCGCTGACGCGCACCTGCACGCCGGGCACCGGCTCGCCCACGCAGACCCCGGCGTCGGGCGCGTCCGCGGCGGCGCGGATGCCGTCCAGCGTGACGTCCGTGACCAGCAGGCACTCGGTCATCCCGTACGGCGTGTGCGCCGTCGCGTGCGGCATCAGGGCGGCGGTCGAGGCCAGCAGGTCCGCGCTCACCGGCGCGCCGGTCGACAGGAACGTCCGCACGCCTGCCAGCGCTGCCCGGTCGGCGTCGGTGAGCGCGTCCGCCGTGGCGACGACGTTGAGGATCGCCGCGGGGGAGAGGAACGCGATGCGGGCGTCGGACGCCGCCGCGGCCTCGGCGACGGCGCGCGCGGTGAGCGTGCGCGGGGCGGACACGTCCATGCGCGGGGTCGCCGACCGTGTGCCGAGGGCCGGGCCCAGCAGCGCGAACGGCGCGAAGCCGGTGACGAGCCCGGTCTCCGGGGTGACGTCGAAGTGCGCCGCCAGCGCGTCCCGCACCGCGGAGAGCTGCGCGTGCGTGTAGACGACGCCCTTGGCCGGGCCGGTCGAGCCGGACGTGAACAGCACCGCGGCCTCGTCCTGCGGGCCCGGCTCGGGCGGCAGGGCGCCCGAGCGCCCGAGGTCGGCGACGTTCACCAGCCGGTGCCGGACGCCGAGCGCGGCGCGGGCCGCCGCGGGCAGCGGACCGGCGGCGATGCGCACGCCCGGCCAGCCGAGCGCGCGGGCGGCGGCCAGGCCGCGGGTCTCGCCGACGACGTAGTCGGGCTGGGCGCCGCGCTCGGCGCGCGAGAGCCCGCGCACGCCCAGGCCGGCGTCGGCGACCACCACGACCGCGCCCAGGCGCAGGCAGGCGTAGACGAGCGCGGTGAGCGTGGGGCCGGGCTGCACGAGCAGCGCGACGCGGTCGCCCCGGCGCACGCCGACCGCGTGCAGCCCGGCGGCGATCTCGCGCACGCGCCGCGCCAGCAGCCGCCAGCTCACGACGAGCGGGCGGTCGGACGTCATGCCGATGACCGCCGGGCCGTCGTCGTCGGCGCGGGCGTCCAGGCGCGCCCACAGCGGCTCGAACCCCGGCCCGGCCGAACCGGGAGCCGTCCCGGACGCCGGCTCGGACGCCGTCGTGGACGCCGTCGTGGACGCCGTCCCGGACTCGGGCCCGGACTCAGGTTCCGGTGCCGGCAGCACCTCCTCGCCGAGCCAGTCCAGCACCGCCGGGGCGTACGGCGCGTCCTCGGCCACCAGGTGCCCGGCACCCTCGTAGCGGTGGACCCGGGCGTGGGGGAGGCGGTCGACCAGGTCGTCCAGGTAGCGGTCGGAGAAGACCGGGTCGCGCGGGCCCCACTGCAGCAGCGCGGGGACGTCGAGGGCGGCCACGCCGGCCGCGACGCGGTCGAGCTCCGGCGTGCTGGCATGGCTCGGCTCCGCCGGGATGTCGGCGACGAAGCCGCCGATGCCGTCGCGCCGGTCCGCGCTGCGGTACGGCGCACGGTAGGCCGCCGCGACGTCGGCCGCCAGCGCCGGGCGGGCGAGCGCCAGGGTGGTGTCGAGGAAGGCGGTCGTGGTCACCGTCCCGGCGTGCAGCACGGGGCGGGCCGAGGCGAGCCGGAGCACGCCCGGCACCGGCGTGCCCGCCGGCTGGTGCACCGCGGTGTTGAGCAGCGCCACGCCCGCGAGGTCGGCGCGGTGGTCCACCGCCCAGCCCAGCGACACCACGCCGCCCCAGTCGTGCCCCAGGGTCACCACGGGCCCGGTGAGCCCGAGCCCCGCGGTGAGCGCCCCGAGGTCCGCCACGCGCTGTGCCAGGCCGCGGCGCGTGCCCGTGCGCTCGGACCAGCCCATCTCCAGCTGGTCCACCGCGACCACACGCCACGCCGGGCCGCCCTGCGCGGCGCGCTCCAGCGAGCCCGCGACGAGGCGGCGCCACAGGTACGACCACGTCGGGTTGCCGTGCACCGCCAGGACGGTGCCGACCGGCTGCACGCCTCGCTCCGCGAGCACCGGCCCGGTGTCCAGGCAGTGCCACGTGCGGCGCTGCCCGGCGTCGGCGCCGACGCCGTCGACCTCGACGAGGCGGCTCCAGGCGGGGTCGAGCTGCGGCAGTCCGGGGGGCGGGGTGCGGGCGGGCAGCCCGCTCACCACGCGAGCTCCAGCATCGCCGTGTTGATCCCGGACCCGACGCCCATGAGCAGCACGCGGTCCCCGTCGCGCAGGCTGGCCTGCTCGCGGTCCAGCGTGATCGGGATGGACGCCGGCCCCACGTTGCCGAGCGTCGGGAACGTGGTGGGCACCCGGTCGCGGTCCAGGTGCAGCGCCCGCACGATCGCCTCGGTGTGCACGCGGGAGACCTGGTGGGTGATGTAGCGGTCCATCGACGACCAGTCCCACTCGCGGGACGCCTCGCGCCAGGCGGTGACCACCAGGTCGAGGCCGCCCTTGAGCAGCGCCTTGGCGTCGGTGAACATCCCGTCGACGCTGCCCACGCACAGGTCGTGGAACTGCGTGGCCGCGCGGGTGACGCCGCCGAGCACGCGGTGCCCGCCGGGGTGCTCGTCGGTGCGGCCCAGCACCGCCGCGGCTGAGCCGGAGCCGAGCGTGAGCGTCGCGAACTCCTGCATGAAGTCCGCCTTGCCGACGCCCTCCCGCAGCAGCCGGCGGATGGTGGTGCGCTGGACGTCGTCGGCGTCCTCGCCGTTGACGACGATGGCGTGCCGGATCTGACCGGACTCGATCATGCCGGCGGCCAGGCTCATGCCGTTGACGAAGCCCAGGCAGGCGTTGGCGACGTCGAAGTTGATCGCCGAGCTCGGCAGCCCGAGGCCGTGGTGCAGCCGCACCGCGACGGACGGCTCGAGGTGCTTGCGGGTCACCGAGGTGTTGATGAGCAGGTCGACCTCGCCGGGCGCGACCCCGGCCTTGCGGAGCGCCTCCTCGCCGGCTGCCACGGTGGCGCTGTCGGCGTCCTCGCCCTCGCCCCAGCTGCGGCGCTCGAGCACCCCGGCGACGCGCTGCAGAGGGTTGCCGGCGATGCGCAGGCGGCGCAGCGCGGAGCCGAGCCGGTCCTGGATCTCGTCCGACGTGGTGACGCGGCTCGGCAGCCGGCTGGCGACCGCCAGCAGGGACACGTTGCCGAACCGGGTCGTGGCATTACCGGACACTCAAGCTCCATCTCGCAGTACGGGCGCCGACGCGCGGCGGGTCTGGGACAACTGTGCCCCTGCGAGCCGGTCGAGGCGCGTCCACGGGGGTCCGAGGGTCGAACGCCCCGCACGAGGACGCGGTTCCCGCGGCCCGGGCGTGACCGACGACACACGGCCCGCCCGGGCCCGCGGCCCCTGCGGACGCGCGGCCGCGCGCCCGCCGCGGTCACCAGACCTGCGCGAACACCTCCGCGAAGAGCTCGTCGGCGTCGACGGGCAGGCCGCGCGCCGCGAACCAGGCGCACATCGTGCGGCAGTCGCGGTGCAGCAGCTCCGCGCCGCGGGGCACCGCGACGAGGTCGACCACCTGCGGCAGGTCGATGAGCACCAGGCGCTCGCCGTCGGCCAGCACGTTGTACGGCGACAGGTCGCCGTGCGCCCAGCCGAGGCGCGCGACGGCGCCCATCGCGTCGCGCAGCTGCTCGAACCACTCGGCGAGCAGGTCGGGCGCGGGTCGCGTGCGGACAAGGCGCGGCGCGGCGACACAGGCGCCGTCGTCGTCGGCGTGCCCGACGAACTCCATGAGGATCTCGGTGCCGTCGACCTGCACCGGGTAGGGGACCGGCACCCCGGCCTCCCAGAACCGGCCGAGCGCCGTGAACTCGGCGTCGGCCCACTGGGTGGCGCGCACGGCACGGCCCCAGGCGGACTTGCGGTCGTCGACCGCGCGCTGGTCGCGGGTGCGGCGCAGGCGGCGGCCCTCGGTGTACTCGGCGTCGCGGTCGAACTGCCGGTGCTCGCGGCCGCGGTAGCGCTTGGCGGCCAGGAGGCTGCGGCGCGCGGGGTCGCCGGGCACGGCGCGCTCCACGAGGTGGACGTCGGCCTCCTTGCCGGTCTTGAGGATGCCGAGCTCGGTGTCGAGCGCGGCGTCGGAGGTGACGACCCAGCCGGGGCGCGGCTCGGGGCCGCGCTGGCCCTTGGTGACGGAGGTCCAGGTGGACCACCGGCGGCCGGGGCCGAGGTCGTCGTCGGGCAGGGTGAGGACGAAGGACACGGGGGTGCTCCTGAGGGGAGGTGGGGCGAGGGCCGCGCCTCCCGAGGGCCGCGTGTCAGCGACGGTGGCGGGGGAGGCGTGCGCGTGCGACGTCGTCGTGCATGGCGGCCTCCTTCCCGGGCGCGGCCGTGCGGCCGCGGTGCTTGGCCGGTCCCCCGTCGGGGACCGTGCGCACGATCCTGGCAGCGCGACGCCGGGCGGTCCACGGAATTACGGGCCGGCGCTACCGCAGGCCGGCGAGCATCGCCCCCGCGGTCGCCGCAGCCAGCGCGACGAGCACGAGGGTCGGCAGGCGCTGCCACCACGCGCGCACCTCAGCCGTCCTCCCGGTCGCGGGCGTCGTCCCCCGCGTCCTCGGCGTCGTCCCCCGCGTCCTGCGCGTCGTCCTGCGCGTCGTCCCGCGCGTCGTCCCGAGCGTCCTCGCGCTCCTCCCGCGCATCCTCGCGCTCCTCCCGCTCGTCCTCGGGCGCCGGGCCGACGGCGGTGAAGACGCCGTACCCGACGGCGCCGGCGGCGAGGGCCGTGCCGATCCAGACGAGCGCCTGGCGCCGGGTCGGGGAGCCGTCGCTCACGGCGCAGCCCCGGTCATGCCGCGCCCCGCGCGAACCACCACAGCGCCGACGTCGTCCACGTGAGCGCCAGCAGGGTGAGCACCGTGCCGCCAAGCAGCGGCAGCACCCACCCCGGCAGCGACCGCACGCGCAGGGCGAGCATCTTCACGGTGAACGCGCCGAAGAACAGGCACCCGGCGACGCTGTGCACCGCCGCACGGGCCGGCTCGTCCTCGAGGCCCAGCGACCAGACGCACGCGAACGCCACCGGCAGCGTCAGCCCGAACGCCGTGACGCCGCTCCAGCGGTGCGTCCATCCCACCCACGCCGGCGCGCTGCGCACGCCGGGCAGGCGCCCGTACATGGCCAGCGCGGTCAGCAGCTGGACGGCGAGCAGCACGACGGCGCCGGTGGCGAGCCACGACTTGGCGGCGACCATCGAGCCGAACCACAGGGAGAACAGCTCGGTGCCGTCGCCGGGGTGGGCGTCCGCGTAGGCGGCGAGGGCACCCGAGACCGCGACGCCACCGAGGACGGCGGCGGCCAGCGCCCACCGCCACCCCGCACCGGCGCCGGGGCGGGAGGCGGGGCCGGAGGCGTCCACCGAGGCCATGACAGCACGGTGCGCCCCGCCGCGGGTCGGGGCAAGCGGCAGGTCAGGCCCGGCGCGGCATCACCGGGTGAAGTTCTGCCAGGCCCCCGCGACGTCGAAACCCATCTGCTCCAGCGCGGCCCAGCCGACGCCCACGACGGCGTACAGGCTCACCGGGGTCATCACGACCCACTCGCGCCACGACCCGGCGTCGCCCAGCAGGGGCACCGAGACGTTGCCCCGGGCGGTCCAGAGGTCGTCCAGCACCAGGGCGCGTCGGCGCACCCAGCGGGGCGAGCGCACGCGCAGCGGCCACAGCAGCGGCACGCCGCGGGTGGTGAGGAGGTCGCCCACGATGTGCACGAGGCAGCCGAGCCCCACGCAGAACGGCATCCAGTACCACTCCTCGGGCGCGAAGACGGCGACGAGCGCCGCCAGGCCCACGGACGAGAGCCAGGGCCACAGGGTGCCCTTGCGGGTCAGCCGGAGGGCGCGCAGCGCGAAGGCGACGAGCAGCACGGCCATGACCCCCGGCCCGACCAGCACGTCGCCGAAGCGCTCGGTGGAGACCGAGACCAGGCCGGCCACCCACGCGATCGCGGTGAAGACCAGGACGCCCAGCAGCGAGTGCGTGGCGGCGCGGTGCCCGCCGCTCACGGCGGCGACGACGCGGGTGACGCCCTCGGAGACCGGTGGCAGGGAGTGCGCGATGGTGCCCGAGTGGTGGTCGGCGTCGGGCAGCAGGGCGGCGCCGGCGCACACGAGCGCGCCGGTCATCACGCCGACGTCCGACACGGGGTACCAGCCCAGGGCGATCGGGGTCGAGGCCGTCACGGCCACCCAGGCCGCGGCGCCCGAGGCCGCGTGGTGCCCTCCCATCATGGCGGTGCGCCCCTTTCGCGTTGGTTCTCCCGAAGGACCGGAACGTCCGGCTCGGCGAACCGTACACGGCCGCGCCGACAGCCCGGCCGTCGCTCCGAGACCCATCAGAAAAGTGTGCCAAGCGGGGCCGAGGAAAAGGCGCCGTCCGGCGCGTGCCCGCCCGCGGCCCGGACAGCAGGGGCCCGGCCGTAAGGTCGGCGCATGGAGCGCTCCTGGGACGACGTCGACGCCTACCTGGCGGACCTGCTGGTGCCGGAGGACGACGCGCTCGTCGCGGCGCGGGAGTCCGCGCACCGCACGACGATGCCGCACGCCGCGGTGTCCCCGGCCCAGGGCCGGTTCCTCGCGCTGCTGACGCAGGCCGCCGGCGCCCGCCGCGTGCTGGAGGTCGGCACGCTCGCCGGCTACAGCACCGTCTGGCTGGCCCGCGCGGTGGGGCCCGGCGGGCACGTGACCACGCTGGAGCTCGAGCAGCGCAACGCCGCCGTGGCGCGGGAGAACCTCGAGCGGGCGGGCGTCGCCGACCGGGTGGACGTCGTCGTCGGGCCGGCCACCGCATCGGCCCAGCGGCTGGTCGACGACGGCGCCGAGCCCTTCGACCTCGTGTTCGTCGACGCGGACAAGCCGAGCAACCCGCGGTACCTGCGCCTGGCGCTCGAGCTCACGCGCCCCGGCTCGCTGATCGTCGTGGACAACGTGGTGCGGGCCGGCGCGGTCGCCGACGCCGCGAGCGACGACCCGCGGGTCGTCGGCTCGCGGCAGGTGCTGGCCGACATCGCCGCCGACGACCGGCTGGAGGCCACCGCCCTGCAGACGGTCGGCGGCAAGGGCTGGGACGGGTTCGCGCTGGTGCGCCGCGTGCGCTGACGCGGTCAGCGCACCCGCGCGGCGGCGCGCCGCCGCACGGCGACGGCGGCCGCCACGACGACGGCCACGACGAGGACCCCGAGCGCGAGCCCGGACGCGACGTCGTGCACGTAGTGGACGCCGGCGCCCACCCGGCTGCCGGCCACCGCCAGGGCCACCGGCACGGCGACCACGGCCGCCCGGCGCACGGCGAGCACGCAGGCGGTGGTGATCGCCCCGGCGACGACGGCGTGGTTGCTGGGCCAGGACCAGTCGCCGACCGCCGGGCAGGCCAGCACCGTGGCGACGTCGACGACGCGGCACGGGCGCGCCTCGGCCACGAGGAGCTTGACCGCCTCGCTCGTCCCGTACGCGAGGACAACGCCGGCGCCGCCGGCGGCGAGGATCCCGAACCGCGGCCGGTCCCGCCGCCACGTGGCGAGGGCCAGCACGCCGGCCGTGGCGACCAGGACGAGCAGCCCGTGCTCGGCGACCAGCCCCACGAGACCGCCCAGCGACGAGCGCTCGACGCCGCCCGCGACGGAGCGGTACAGGTCGGCGCGGGTCGGCAGCGTGGCGAGGGTCACGGCCGCGAGCGTCAGGACGACGGCGAGAGCCGGGCCGAGGACCGGCCGGGGCGGGAGCGGGGACCGGGCGGCGGGCGCGGTGCGAGGGAGGCGAGGACTGGTCATGGGCCGCGACGCTACGGACGGCGCCGCGCGGGCGGATCCGGCCGGGGGAGGGACCGGCGGTCGGCCCGGGGTCGTACGGGACGGCGCCGGCGTCGGACCACGGGAGGACCGCGCGAGGGGCCGTGCGAGGGCCGTGCGGCGGCGGTGCGCGGCGGTGCGGCGGCACGGTCGGGTAGGCTGAGGGCAGACTTCCGGCGCGCGAGCGTCGGCGGGATCCGAATGAGACAGCGGATCGAGCGGCCCCCACGGACCTCCACAGCCGTGGGGGCCGCTTGTTGTCCGGCGGCTCCGAGTGCCGTTGACCTTGTCGCGGCGTCATGGTCGATGCTGAGCGCATGCGCATCGGGGACGTGGCCAAGATCGCCGGGACGACACCGCGGGCGGTGCGGCACTACCACCGCGCGGGCGTCCTGGTGGAACCCGCCCGCCGCGCCAACGGCTACCGGGAGTACGAGGCCGCGGACGTGGTGCGGGTGCTGCGCGTGCGCTGGCTGCTGGCCGCGGGGCTGAGCCTGCGCCAGGCCCGCGAGGCGCTCGACGCGGACGGCGGCGGCCTGGAGCGCGAGCTCGGGGCGGTGCTCACGCAGCTGACCGCCGAGCGCGAGCGGCTCGACCACCAGGAGCGGGCGCTGCGCGCGCTCCTGGCCCAGGTGCGCGCCGGCCACAGCCCGTCGGCCGTGGCCCCCGAGGTGCTCGCGGGGCTCGCGGAGGTGGCCGACGCGGTGGGCGCGGACGGCGAGGGGTGGGTGGCCTCGGAGCGGCGCGCCGTGGAGCTCCTGGCCCACCGCGGCGTCCTCGACGAGGACGCCCAGCGGCTGGTGGCCGACACCCTCGGGAGGCTCGCCGGGGACCCCGGGCACGCCGCGGCGCTGGGCGCCGTCGCCGCCCGGATGGAGGCGCTGGCGGGGCGCGACCCGCGCCGTGCGGCCGCGGAGATCGAGGCCGCGGCCGACCTGCTCGGCCAGGTCCTGGCCGTGGCCGAGATCGACGCCCTCGCCGGTGCCGTCACCCCGACCGACGACGACGGGCACCCCTGGCTGGAGGCGCTCCTGCCGGACCCGGCGCAGCGCGCGGTGCTGCGCACGGTCCTCGAGCGGAGGGCGTCGTGAGCCGCGCGCCGGCGCACGGCGCCGCGGGCGCGCTGCTGCGGTGGTCGCCGCCGGTCGCGGACCTGGGCCTCGTCGAGGTGCGCCGGTTGCGGGCGGCGGTCCTGCTCGCGCGCGGACGCGTGCACCGGGAGGAGGCCGACGACGTCCTCGTGCCCTACGCGGCGGGCAGCGGCACGACGTGCGCCGGGCTCGTCGTCGCCGCGGCGCTGGAGGCGGCGGTCGTCCACCTCGCCGTCCCGTGGGAGCGCCTCGGCGCCTGGGCGTGGACGGCGTGGGCGGTCCTGGGCCTGTCCGTCTACGGGGCGGGGTGGGTGTTCCTGTGGTGGGCCGCACGGCGGGTCCACCCCCACCTGGTGCGCCACGGCGACGGCGACGGTGAGCTCGTGCTGCGCGCCGGCGCCTGGGTCGCGGCGCGTGTCCCGCTGTCCGCGGTGGTCGACGCCACCACGCGCCGCCGCGGCGGCGTGGCCCCAGACCCGGGACGCCTGACGCTCGGCGGGCTGGGCGGCGACACCAACCTCGACCTGGAGCTGACCGGACCGCTGACCGTGCGCGGCCCCCTCGGCCGCGAGCGCCGGGTGACGGGCGTGTCGCTCTGGGTCGACGACGCCGCGGCCGCGGCGCGGGCGATCACCGCCGCACGCGACGGATCGCGGTCGACGCAGGCGGGTGCGGGCCGGGCCCGGTGAGGTCAGCCGCCGGCCAGGGCCCGCACGGTGTCGATCGTGTCCGCCTCGGCAGCGGTCTTGTCGTCGCGGTAGCGCAGCACGCGGGCGAACCGCAGCGCCAGGCCGCCGGGGTAGCGGGGCGAGCGCTGCAGGCCGTCGAACGCAATCTCCACCACCTGCTCCGGGCGCACGTGCACGACCTGGCGCGCGCGGCCGGTCTCGAGCTCGAGGAACCGGCGGGTCTGCCACTCGAGCATCTCGTCGGTCATCCCCTTGAACGTCTTGCCGAGCATCACGAACCCGCCCTCCGGGTCGCGCGCGCCCAGGTGGATGTTGGACAGCCGGCCCTGTCGCCGGCCGGAGCCCCACTCGGCGGCGAGCACCACGAGGTCGAGGGTGTGGCGCGGCTTGACCTTGACCCAGCCGGCGCCGCGGCGGCCGGCGGCGTAGGGCGCGTCGAGGTCCTTGACCACCACGCCCTCCTGCCCCTCGGCGACCGCACCGTCGAAGAAGGCCTGGGCCTCGGCAGCGTCGGCGGTGACCAGGCGCCGCACGGTGCGCCCCGGCGCGACGCGCTCCAGCGCGGCCAGCCGCTCGCGCAGCGGCGCGTCGAGCAGGTCGGTGCCGTCGGCGTGCAGGACGTCGAAGAAGAACGGCACGAGCTCCAGCCGCGCGGCCAGCTCGACCTCGGCCGCCGGTGACGGCGGGTCCGCCGACGCGGCCGCGCCGGCCGGCTCGACGGCGGCGCCCGCCGTGCGGGTGGCGGAGCGCGCGGCGGTCTCCTGGAACGGCCGCGGGGTGCCGTCCTCGCCGAGGGCGAGGGCCTCGCCGTCGAGCACCGCCTCGCTGACCGGGAGCGCCTGGACGGCGGCGACGATCTCCGGCACGCGGTCGGTGATGTCGTCGAGCGAGCGCGTGAACACCCGCACGTCCTCGCCGCGGCGGTGCACCTGGATGCGGATGCCGTCGAGCTTGACGTCGAGGCACGCGGTGCCCTGGGCGCCCTGGTCGCCCTGGGTGCCGCCCGGCACGCCCAGCCGCTCGAGCGCGGCGGGCACGTCCGGCGCCGACTGGGCGAGCATCGGCCGCACCGGCCGGCCCACCTCGAGCCGGAAGCCCGCCAGGGCCGCGGCCGGGTCGGCGCCCGCGGCGACGGCCGCCAGCACCGCGCGGGCCACCGGGCCGGTGGCACCCCGCAGCATCACGGCGCGGCGCACCGCCTCGGCGTCGACGCCCGCCGCCTCGGCCACCGCGTCGAGCACCACCGAGTCCAGGGCGCCCTGGCGCAGCTCGCCCGCCACGAGGCCCACCAGGAGGCGCTGCTCCCGCGCGGTGGCCGCGCCGAACAGGTCGGCCGCCGCCTGCGTCCGGGCCGTGCCGGACCCGGGCCCCGCCAGGGCCGCCATCTTCTCGAACGCCGCGTCGACGCCGGCCACGGTGAGCGTCGGCGAGGCCGCCGGCGGCGGCAGGTCGCGCAGCGCCGCGTACCCCAGGCCGGTGCGGCGCTGGCGCAGCTCGCCGGCGAGGTAGGCGACGACGATCTCGACGTCCTCGGCCGCGCTCCGTGGCGCCTCGGCGCCCTCAGCCGCCGTGGCGCGCAGCAGCTCGGCGATGGTCGCGCGCTTGGCCAGGCGCGAGCGGGTCGCGGCCACGGCCTCGGACGTGGCGGCGACCCGGTCCAGCAGCATCCGCGCCGCCTCAGCGGCGGTGCGCGACACGCACGAGCGCCCGCACGGCCATGACCGCGGCCAGCCCGCCGAGGATCCACGGCGCCCCGTTGACCAGCGGGTCCACCGCCTGGTGCGTGACGTCCGCGCGGCCGCGGCGGGAGGCGACGGGGTGGTGGCGCAGCTCGCTGGCGATGCCGGTCTCGGTCACCGGGTTGTCGGGCCGGGCGCTGACGAAGGAGCGCAGGGTGTGCTCGAGGACGTCGACGCGGTCGGCGGCGATGAGCGTGAGCCAGTGCGCGGCGCGGCCCTCGCTCCAGCGCTCGTACGCCAGCCGGCGGATCGCGCCCGACAGCCCGCGCAGCGGCTGCGCCGTGCCGAACACCGGGGTGAGGAACCGGTGCTCCACGGACCGCTCCCGCGGCCACGTCTCGGGCTGGCGCTCCGGGAAGTCCCAGTGCGCGCCGGTCGGCAGCGACTGCTCTCGCGGCACCGACGGCCGGTCCTTGGGGTCGAGGTCGGCGCCCCAGCCGGGGATGCGCGCCCGCAGCTCGTCCGACGAGGGGGCGAGGCGGGGCTTGGCGGCGGTGTAGACGGGCGGCTTCTCGGGGGTCACGCCGTCCTGCACGTCCTGGGCGTCGGGGGTCTGCTCGGTCATCTCGGCTCCTCTCAGGCGGCACCCGGCACGACGACCGGCTTGATGATGCCGTCGAGCTTGGCGGAGAACATGTGGTAGCCCTCGGCGATGTGCTCGAGCGGGATGTGGTGGGTGACCAGGTCGCTCGGCTTGAGGTGGCCGGCCTGGATGTGCTCGAACAGCCGCGGCCACTGCCGCTTGACGTGGGCCTGGTTCATCCGCAGCGTGAGGCCCTTGTTCATGGCGTCGCCGAACTTCACGGCCGAGAAGATCGGCCCGTAGGCGCCCATCACCGAGATGGTGCCGCCCTTGCGCACCCCGTCGATCGCCCAGTTCAGCGCGATCGGCGAGCCGCCCTGGAGCTTGAACCGGGCGGCCGTCAGGTGCTGGGTGAGGTTGCCGTCGGCCTCCGCGCCGACGCAGTCGATCGCGACGTCGGCGCCCAGGTAGTCGGTGACCTGCTTGAGCAGCAGCACGATGTCGCCGTGCTCGGCGAAGTTGTACGTCTCGGCGTGCGCGAACTCCCGCGCCTTCTCCAGCCGGTACTCGAGGTGGTCGATGACGATGACGCGACCGGCACCCATCAGCCAGGCCGACTTGGCCGCGATGAGGCCCACCGGCCCGGCGCCGAAGACCACCACGGTGTCGCCCTCGACGATGTCGCCGAGCTGCGCCCCGAAGTAGCCGGTCGCCACGGCGTCGGTGAGCAGCACCGCGTCGTCGGCGTCCATCCAGTCGGGGATCTTGCTCGGGCCGACGTCGGCGAACGGCACCCGCACGTACTCCGCCTGGCCGCCGTCGTACCCGCCGGTCGTGTGGGAGTAGCCGTAGATGCCGCCCACGGCCGTGGCGTTGGCGTTGACGTTGTGGCAGTTGGCGTACAGCCCGCGGGCGCAGTAGTAGCAGGAGCCGCAGTAGATGTTGAAGGGCACCATGACGCGGTCGCCGACCTGCAGGTTCTGCACCGAGGTGCCGACCTGGTCGACCACCCCGATGAACTCGTGGCCGAACGTGTGGCCCACCCGGGTGTCCGGCATCATCCCGTGGTACAGGTGCAGGTCGGAGCCGCAGATCGCGGCGAGCTCCACGCGCACGATGGCGTCGTTCGGGTGCTCGATCCTCGGGATGTCCTTCTCCTCCACGCGGACCCGGTAGGGCCCCCGGTACACCATGGCTCGCATCGCAGCTCCCTCGTGGTCGACGGACCCGGCCAGCCTCACACCGGCCCCGCGGCCACGCACTCGCGGCGGTCCGGTTGTGAGCGTCGCGGGCGCTGGCGACAGTGGGTGCAGCCCCGGGGCCGGAGCGCTCCGTCCCCGGGCGCCGGCACGGCCCGTGCGGCCGGCACGGGCACCCGACGACGACGGAGGTGACCAGCATGGCGACCGGTGAGACCGGGTTCGACGACGTGACCTACGACCTCATCTCGGTGCAGTACCACTCGCTCAAGGCGGGGCACGACTACGGGCAGTACGTGCGCGACGCCCGGAACGCGGGCGAGGACGAGATCGCCCAGTTCTTCGAGCAGGTGATGGCGGAGGACTCGCAGCGCGCGCAGAAGTGCCACGAGTTCCTCGCCAGGCTCGGGGGCACCGACAACACCGCCCCACAGTCCGACGGGTGACGCACGCCGGGGGCCCCGGGCCGAGCGGTCCGGGGCCCCCGGCGTGCCCGCGCATCGCCACGGCCGTGCCCCGGCCGTGCCCAGGACCTGGGCGGTCGCCGCCCTCGCCGGCGCGCGCCGGACGCACGGGCGAGCGCCCGGCGAGGCCGTCGGCGGCGTGCCACCCTGGGCCGGTGAGCGCGCAGGAGCCGGTCGACGTCGACGCGCTCGTCGACGCGCTGTACGCCGGCCCGCTGGAGGAGTTCGTCGCCGCGCGCGACGCCGCCGCCAAGCGCGTGGCGGCGTCGGGCGACCGGCTCGGCGCGGCGCGCGTGAAGCGGCTGACGAAGCCGACGGTGGCGGCGTGGGTGGCGAACCGGGTCGCCCGGGAGCACCCGGACGACGTCGCCGCCCTCGCCGCGATCGGCGACGAGCTGCGCGCCGCGACCCAGGACCGCGACCGCGGGCGCATCAAGGGTCTGGACCGCCTGCGCCGCGAGCGCACCGACGCGCTCGTGCACGCGGTGCGCGCGGCGGGGGAGGTGGACGGCCGCCCGGTCTCGGACGCGGTGCTCGACCGGCTCGCCGAGACCCTCACCGCCGCGGTCATGGACGCCGACGCGGCCGCCGTGGTGCGGGCCGGCCGGCTGTCGCGGGCGCTGCAGCACGTCGGGTTCGGGATCGTCGACGAGGGCGGCGACCCGGCCGACGTCGTGCGGATGCGGGCCGCCGTGCCCGAGGCGGAGGGCGCGGCGCCCGCGCCGGCGGACGCGGCACCGGCCGGGGAGGCGCCGGCCGAGGACGACGAGCTGGCCGCGGCCGACGAGCTGGCCGCGGCCGAGCGCGAGGCGAGCGAGGCGGCGGCCGAGGTGGACCGGCTCGAGGCGCGCCGCGACGACGCGGAGCGGCGGCTGCGGGAGGCCGAGGAGGCCGCGGCCGAGCGTGCGCGGGAGCTCGCCCGCCTGGAGGAGGAGCTGGAACGGCTCATCGCCCGGCGCGCCGCCGCCCGCGAGGAGGCCGACGGCGCCCGGTCGGCGCAGGACGCGGCGCGCGCGGCGCTGGCGGCGGTCGAGGACGAGCTCGACCAGGCCGAGGAGCGCGCGACCGCGGCGCGCCGCCGGCGCCGGGAGGCCCGCCGCCGGTCGTCCTGACCTCGGGGGCAGCTCCTGGCCGACTCCGTCCCAGGTTCCTCCCGGCTCCGTCCCCGAGGCCCTCCTGACCCGTCCTGCTCACCGGAGCGCCTCGGCGGCCGATGGGACGTGTGGGGAGCCGCCCTGCGGCGGCGAGGTGTGTGACGAAGGAGGCCGAGTGGGCAGGACGGTGCTGCACAGCATCGCGGACCGGGTGGCGCGGCGCGCGCGGTCGGGCGTGGGGGAGCCGGGGGTGCGGCTCGCGTCGCTGCTGCGCCTGGTCGACCACATGCCGGTGGCCGTGATGACCGTGGACCCCGAGTCGCTCGAGATCAGCTACCTCAACGACGCCTGCCGGCGCACGTTCGCCGACGTCGCCCTCGCGGTGCCCGTGCCCCTGGACGCGCTCGTGGGCACGCCCGTGGACATGCTCCTGGGCCGCGACCCCGACCAGCTGCGCCGCCTGCTTGCGGGCTCGGGGACCCTGCCCGAGCGGTCGCGGCAGCGGTTCGGCGAGCGCACGCTCGAGGCCGTCGTCTGGCGCCTGGACGGCCTCGAGGACGCCGCGCCGACCGGGGTGCTGCTGTGGCAGGACGTCTCGACGGAGATCGAGGCGGCCACCCGGGCGGGCCGGCTCGCGCGCCAGGACGGCCTGACGGGGCTGCTCAACCGGGACGCCTTCCGCGAGCGGCTGGACGTCGTGCTGGCGGGGCCGGACGCGGCGGCGTGCCTGCTGTACGTGGACCTCGACGGCTTCAAGACCGTCAACGACGTGCACGGCCACCTCGTCGGCGACATGCTCATCCGGCAGGCCGCGACGCGTCTGCGCGACGCCGCCGACCGGGCCGAGGGCACCGTGGGGCGCGTCGGCGCCGACGAGTTCGTGGTGCTGCTGCCGCACGGCGACCTCGACCGGGCCGCCGCCGTGGCGGACGGGATCGTCAGCAGGCTCGGCCTGCCGTACCGGCTCGGCACCGAGCGGCACGCGCGGGTGAGCGCGTCCGTCGGCATCGCGCACGCCCCGGCGCACGGGACCGACGCCGAGACCCTCGTCGCGCGGGCCGACATGGCGCAGTACGCGGCCAAGGAGGCGGGCAAGGGGTCGGTGCGGGTGTTCGCCGGCTGGATGGAGGAGCAGGTCCGCGAGCGGGTGCGGCTCGAGGCCGCGCTGCGCCGCGCGATCGAGCACGAGGAGGGCCTGTTCGTCTTCTACCAGCCCATCGTCGACATCGAGACGGGCACCGTGACGGGGCGCGAGGCGCTGGCGCGCTGGCACGACCCGACGCACGGGTGGGTGCCGCCCGGGCAGTTCGTCCCGGTGGCGGAGGAGAGCGGGCTCATCGAGGCGCTCGGGCGGCTCGTGCTGCGGCGCGCCTGCCAGGACGCCGTCGGCTGGGCCGACCAGGCGCGCGTGGCGGTGAACGTCTCCGCGGAGCAGCTCGGCCACGGCACCCTCGTGGAGGCGGTGCTCAGCGCGCTCACCGCCTCGGGGCTGGCGCCGGCGCGCCTGGAGCTCGAGGTGACGGAGACCGCACTGCTGCCGGTCGACGCCGCGGCGAGCGTGGCCGAGCTGACGTACCTGCGCGAGGCGGGCGTGCGCGTCGCGCTCGACGACTTCGGCACCGGCTACTCGTCGCTCGCCCACCTGCGGGCGTTCCCCTTCGACAAGATCAAGATCGACGGCAGCTTCGTGCGCGAGGCGGTCGAGAGGTCGGACAGCGCCGCGGTCGTGCGCGCCGTCGCCGAGCTCGGGCGCCGCCTGGAGGTCACCACCGTGGCCGAGGGGGTGGAGACGCAGGACCAGCTCGACCGGGTCCGGGCCGAGGGCTGCGTCGAGGTGCAGGGCTACTTCTACGGGCGCCCGGTGCCGAGCGACCGCGACGCGGCGGTCGTGGCGGGGCTCGGGTGAACCGCGGGTGAAAGAGGCCGTTCGACCTGCGGGAAGACCACCGCGAGCACTAGGTTCGCTCGGCGGCGGACACGCGCTCTCGCGTCCGCCGAGCTGAAGGGGAGGGAAGGCGCATGCACGAGCTGCGACCGGTCTACCTCGACATGGACGGGGTGTACGCCTCCGGCCACGTCGAGTGGTGCGACGGCGCCGCCATGCGGGTGGAGCTGCCGAGCCTGGGGCGCGCCTGGACGGTGGGCGCCCAGGTCCGTGCCGAGGTGCTCGACGACGTGCGCGGCCGCTGCGTGTACGACGGGACCGTCACGCACCGCGAGGACCTCGCCCTCGAGCTCTCCGGCCTGGTCCGGGTCGCCACCTTCCAGGAGCGCGAGGCCGTGCGCGTGGCCGTGCACGAGGTCGTGGCCGCGACGGTGACACCGGCCGCCAGGCCGGCCGGTGACGCGCCGGGGGACGACGAGCTCAAGGTCACCCTGGTCGACCTCAGCGCCCACGGCCTGCGGCTGGTCGCCCCGCGCAAGCTCGCGGCCGGCGACACCCTGGAGCTGGCCGTCCCGGGCGTGGAGGGCCCCGGGGGCGTGCGCGAGGTGCCCGTGCGGGTCGCCGTCGTGCGCACGCAGCAGCTGAACGACGTCACGCACTACGGGTGCCGGTTCCTCGGGCACGACGCCGCGCGCACCGAGCTGCTCAGCCGGCACGTCGCGCGCCTGCAGCGCGAGGAGCTCCGCCGGCGCGCATCGTACTGACGCCGGGCCCGGGGACGGGCCCGGCGTCCGCACGACGCGCCGGCGGCCGGCGCGTCAGCCGGTGGAGCGCCCGGTGAGCTTGTCGCGCAGCCTGTCGACCATGCCCACGCCCGGTCCCACGGTCTTGTGGAACAGCTCCGAGTGCGGGGCGGTGGGGTGCGGCCGGGTGGGCGCGAGCTTCTTGGCGTTCTGGACCTTGACGCCCAGCTCGACGAGCTGGTCCGGCGGGATGTGCGCCCGCAGCTGCGGGAACTGGTCGGTCTCCTCGTCGTTCGCGTGGTGGCGCAGCTGCGCCTCCAGCTCGCGCACCAGCTCCATGAACGTGGCGTCGGAGGCGTCGACGTCCTCGAGCCGCTTGAGGAGCTGGACGATCTCCTCGTGCTCCTGCTTGTCGTGCGCGATCTCCTCGGAGCCGTTCGGCATGTGCTCCTCGACCGCGGGGTAGACGAACATCTCCTCGGCGACGGCGTGCCGCATGATCTCGGCGGTGACGGTGTCGGCCAGGTCCCGGCGCTGCGTCGCGTCCGGTGCGGTCTCGATCTGGCCGATGAGCTCGAGCATGTCCCGGTGGTCGCTGGTGAGGATGTCGACCACGTCGGCGCCGCCGGCGCCGGTGCTGGCGGTGGTGTCGGTCATCTTGGCCCTCCTTCGGGCGGTGCTCCCAGCGTAGGCAGGACGGCGTGCGGTCGCACCGGGCGAGGTGGGATCGTGCACGGGAGCGTCGTCCCCAGCGTCCCGAGGAGGTGCGTCGCATGGTCCGGGTCGCCGTCGGCACGGTCGTCGGCAGGGTCGTCGGCAGGGTGCGCGGCGCCGTCGCGCGCGCCGTGGGCGCGGCGGCCGACTACAACGACCGCTGGGTCATGGAGCTCCACGAGCCGTGGCAGGACGGCGCCCGCGTGCTGTGCGGCGGGCCGCACCGCGGCCGCGTGCCGGGCTGGCCCTGCCGCGCCTGGTCGGCGGCGGACGCCCGGCGCGCCGCGCGGCGCCGGCGCCGCGGGGCACCGGGCTGAGCGGGCATGCGGAAGGCCCCGGCTCCGTGAGGAGCCGGGGCCTTCCCGACGTGTCCGGAGGGGGACTTGAACCCCCACGCCCTATACGGGCACTAGCACCTCAAGCTAGCGCGTCTGCCATTCCGCCACCCGGACGAGTGGACCGTTGCGGCGCCCTGCGCCGTCTCGGTGCGGGTAGAAACATAGCACGTCACCGGGGTCCCAGGACAAACCGCCCGGTCCCCTGCCGGGGATCGTGACCGGGTGCACACTGGGGCACACCGGGCGCGCGGTCACACGCTGGACCCGGCGTCCGACGAGCGCGCCGCGGCGCGCGGAACGACCCCAGGAGGCGACGACGTGACCGACGACCGGCCGGCGCTGAGCCCCGCTGCCCGTCGTCTGGTACAGACCCGGCGCGACGCCGAGCGGGCCGCGACGAGCGAGAACGTCCCCGCGTGGTTGCGCACCGCGGCCGGCTGGTCCTGGCGGTTCGTCGCCGTCGTCGTCGCCGTCTCCCTCGTCGTCTTCGCCACCGCGCGCGTGCAGCTCGTGTTCGTCGCGGTGTTCCTCGCCCTGGTGCTGACCTCGGTGCTCAAGCCGGTCACCGACTACTACGCCCGGGCCATGCCCCGGCGCCTGGCCGTGGTGCTCGCCTTCCTCACCGCGGTCGTCGTGTTCGGCGGTCTCGTCACCTACGTGGTCGCGTCGGTGGCGGGGCAGTGGAGCCAGCTGGCGGGGGAGTTCAACGACGGCATCGAGCAGATCGTCCGTTGGCTCCAGAGCGGGTTCCTGCCGGTGTCCTGGGCGCAGATCAGCGAGTGGATCGACACCGGCCGGCAGTGGGTCAGCGACCACAGCGACGACCTGGCGAGCCAGGCGGTCGCCAGCGCCGGCTCGGTGGCCGAGGGGTTCGCCGTCGTCGCCCTGTCGATCTTCTGCACCGTGTTCTTCCTGACCTCCGGCGGCCAGATGTGGCGGTGGTTCCTCGACCAGCTCCCCGAGCCGCACCGGTGGCGGTGGAGCGCCGCGGCGAGCGCCGGCTGGTACAGCTTCTCCGGCTACGCGCGCGGTACGGTGATCATCGCCATCACCGACGGCATCCTCGCCGGCGCGCTCCTGGCGATCCTCGGGGTGCCGCTGGCGGCGCCCCTGGCGGTGCTGGTCTTCATCGGCGCCTTCATCCCGCTGGTCGGCGCGCCCGCGGCCATGATCGTCGCGGCCGTCGTGGCGCTCGCGGCCGAGGGGCCGGTCACCGCGCTCGTCGTGACCCTCGGCATCGCGCTCATCGGCCAGATCGAGGGGCACCTGCTGCAGCCGCTCATCATGGGCAAGCAGGTGGCCCTGCACCCGGTCGTCATCGCGCTCGGCGTCACGGCGGGCACGGTGGTGGCGGGGATCCTGGGCGCGGTGGTGGCCGTGCCGGTGCTCGCGGTCGCCTGGACGGTGTTCACCACCCTGCGCCGCGGCGAGCCGCCGGGCGACGCCGACGACGTCGTGCGCGACGTGCCGACGGAGCTCGACGGCGGGGGGAACGGCACGGACGGCGCGGCGGGCCGGGGCGCGGCGCAAAACCCGTGAGCGGCGCCGCCGGCGCGTGAGAGGCTGCCGCGCATGGAACCGTTCCCCCTGGTCAACGAGCACGTGCACCTGTCCGCGCCCACCGCCGCCGACGTCGACCGGGTGACGGAGGTCTGCCAGGACGCCGAGGTGCAGCGGTGGACCACGGTGCCGAGCCCGTACACGCGCGCGGACGGCGAGTCGTTCGTCACCGGGTTCGTGCGGCGCGGGTGGGAGACGGGGTCCGACCTCACGTGGGCGGTGCGGCCCGCGGACGACCCCGCCGGACCGCTGCAGGGCATGGTGGGGATGGCCGTGGCGGACGGCGGCGGAGAGCGCACCGGGGAGATCGGCTTCTGGGCCGCGCCCGAGGCCCGCGGCCGCGGCCTGGTCACCGAGGCGGCCCGGATCGTCGCCGACCTCGGACTCGACCCCGAGGGGCTGGGCCTGGTGCGCGTGCAGTGGCTGGGCTACGTGGGCAACTGGCCCTCGCGCCGGGTGGCGTGGAAGCTGGGCTTCCGCTTCGAGGGCACGCTGCGGCGCTTCGCCGACCAGCGCGGGGTGCGGCGGGACGCCTGGGTCGCCTCGCTGCTGCCGGGAGACCCGCGCGAGCCGGCCGCGCCGTGGCCGGCGGAGGCGCCGCGCTGAGGAAAGGCGTTGTGCTCCCACGCGCCGCGTGCCACCCTCGTCGTGTCCCCGCGGCACCGCCGCGCGTGAGAGGGGACGGCTCCCGAGCAGCATCGTGAGGCACCAGACATGACGGGCACCCCGGCCGCCGCCTGACCGCGCGCCGTCCGCCCCGCGGGGCCGGGCCGGCGCACCAGCCGACCGTCCGGAGCCCGCGCATGCCCGCCACCACGTCCACCCTGCCCGCCGTCGTCCTGCACGACGTGACCTTCGCCTGGCCCGACGGGGCCACCCCGATCGCCGGCGTCTCCGGCGCCTTCGGCCGCGGCCGCACCGGCCTCGTCGGCAGCAACGGCGCCGGCAAGTCCACGCTGCTGCGGCTCGTCGCCGGCCGGCTGCGGCCCACCGCCGGCACGGTCACCGTCGCCGGGGTCGCCGACCACCTGCCCCAGCGCCTCACCCTCGACGTCGACGCCACCGTCGCGGACCTGCTCGGCGTGCGCGCCGTCGTCGACGCGGTGCGCGCCGTCGAGTCCGGCGACGTGCGGCCCGAGGTCTTCGACGTCGTCGGTGACGCCTGGGACGCCGAGGAGCGCGCCGTCGCGGCGCTCGCGGCGAGCGGCCTGCCCGCCGACCTCGACCGCCGCGTCGGCACCCTGTCCGGAGGGGAGGCGATGCTCGCCGCCGTCACCGGGGTGCGGCTGCGGGGTGCCGACGTCGCGCTGCTGGACGAGCCCACCAACAACCTCGACGGCGACGGGCGCGAGCGCCTCTACGAGCTCGTGCGCACCTGGCGCGGGGCGCTCGTGGTCGTGTCCCACGACCGGGCGCTGCTCGAGCTCGTCGACGCCACGGCCGAGCTGCGCGGTGGCGCGCTCACCACCTACGGCGGGCCGTACTCGGCCTACGAGGAGCGCCTGGCCACCGAGCGGGCCGCCGCCGAGCGGGCCCTGCGGGACGCCGAGCAGACGCTGCGCCGCGAGAAGCGCCAGCGCATCGAGGCCGAGGAGCGCATCGCGCACTCCCAGCGCCAGGGTCGCAAGGACGCGGCCGACCGCAGGTACGTCAAGGCGGTCGTCCACGACCGGCGCAACTCCGCGCAGAAGGCGCAGGGCGCGCGCCGCGGCCAGGCGGCGGACAAGGAGGCCGCCGCCCGTGCGGGGGTCGAGGCCGCCGAGCGGGCGGTGCGCGACGACGACGCGATCGCCGTCGACCTGCCGGACCCCGGCGTCCCGGCGGGCAGCCGCCTCGCCGTGCTCCGGGGCGCCGACGGGCGCGAGGTGGTGCTGCAGGGACCCGAGCGGGTGGCGCTCACCGGGCCGAACGGGGCGGGCAAGACGACCTTGCTCGAGCGCCTGCTCGGCCGCGGCCCTGCGGGCGGTGCCGGCGAGGGCGGTGCTCCCGCCGGTGACGGCGCCCGCCCGGACGGGACGCTGCTCACCGACCGTGTCGGCTACCTGCCCCAGCGGCTCGACGTGCTCGACGACGCCGCGACGGTGCTGGACGCGGTGCGCGCGGGTGCGCCGGGCGTCCCGCCGGGCGAGCTGCGCGGCCGCCTGGCCCGGTTCCTCGTGCGCGGCGCGGCCGTCGACCGGCCGGTCGCGACCCTCTCCGGCGGCGAGCGGTTCCGGGTGACCCTGGCGCGGCTGCTGCTAGCCGACCCGCCCGCCCGGCTGCTGGTGCTCGACGAGCCGACCAACAACCTGGACCTGGCGAGCGCCGACCGGCTCGTCGAGGCGCTGGGCGCCTACCGCGGCGCCCTGCTGGTGGTGAGCCACGACCGGCCGTTCCTCGACCGGCTGGGGCTGGACGTCGAGCTGCGGCTGGGGCGCGACGGCACGCTGCACCGGGTGCGGTAGCGCGGGCGTCGGCGCGGGCGGCGGAGCGGGCGTCGGAGCGGGCGTCGGCACGGCTCGGCCGGCGCGGGTGCTTGGATGGGCGCATGACGTCGTCCGCGCCAGCCCCCGCCAGCGCCACGCTCGACCCTGCCAACCCGTTCGCCTCGCCGTCGCCGCTGCCCTACGGGCTGCCCGACTACGCGGCGGTCCGCGAAGAGCACTACGAGCCGGCGATCCTGGCCGGGATGGCGCAGCAGCGCGCGGAGGTCGAGGCGATCGCCACCGACCCGGCGCCGCCCACGGTAGCCAACACGCTCGAGGCGCTGGAGCGCTCCGGCCGGCTGCTGGACCGCGCGCTGCGCGCGTTCGACAACCAGCTCTCGGCGGACGCCACGCCCGGGCTGGAGGACGTCCAGGAGCGCCTGGCGCCGCGGCTGGCCGCGCACGCGGACGCCCTGGCGATGGACGCGCGGCTGCACGCCCGGGCCACGGCGCTCGCCGACGCCGCGGCGTCGGGTGACCTGGACCTGGACGCCGGGACCGCCTACCTGCTGGAGCGCCTGCTCATCCGGATGCGCCGGGCCGGCGTCGCGCTCGGGGCGGCGGAGCAGGAGCGGCTGCGCGCCCTGAACGCCCGGCTGACCATTCTCGAGGCGCAGTTCGGCCGCCGCCTGCTCGCGGGCGCCAACGCCGCCGCGGTGCTGGTCACCGACCGTGCGGAGCTCGACGGGCTGCCCGAGGACGCGGTGGCGGGGGCCGCCGCCGCGGCGGCGGCGCGCGGGCACGAGGGCGCGTGGCTGCTGGAGCTGCAGCTGCCCACCCGCCAGGGCGTGCTGGCGTCCCTGCGCAGCCGCGACCTGCGCGAGCGCGTCCAGCGCGCGTCGGAGTCGCGCGGCGCCGACGGCGGCGAGCACGACACGCGGGCGATCGTGCTGGAGACCGCGCGCCTGCGCGCCGAGCGGGCCCGGCTGCTCGGCTACCCGCACCACGCCGCGTACGTCGCCGAGGACGCCACGGCGCGCACCGCCGACGCCGTCGAGCAGATGCTCGCGCGGCTGGCGCCGGCCGCGGTCGCGAACGCCCGCGCCGAGGCGGGCGAGCTCGAGGCGCTGCTGCGCGCCACCGAGGGCGCCGACGCCGAGCTGCGGGCGTCGGACTGGGCCTTCCTGTCGGAGCAGGTGCGCCAGGCGCGGTTCGCGCTCGACGACGCGGCCCTGCGGCCCTACCTCGAGCTGGACCGGGTGCTGCGCGACGGCGTCTTCGAGGCGGCCCGCCGGCTGTTCGGCATCTCGCTGGCCGAGCGGACCGACCTGGTGGGCTACCACCCGGACGTGCGGGTCTTCGAGGTCTTCGACTCCCCGGAGCCGGGCCGGCCCGGCGAGGGCCTCGGGCTGTTCCTCGGCGACTGGTACACCCGCGGCTCGAAGCGGGGCGGGGCCTGGATGAACGCGCTCGTCGACCAGAGCCACCTGCTCGGCGAGCGGCCGGTGGTGGTCAACAACCTCAACGTCGTCAAGCCGCCGGCCGGCGAGCCCACGCTGCTGACCTGGGACGAGGTGATCACCGTCTTCCACGAGTTCGGGCACGCGCTGCACGGCCTGCTGTCCGACGTGCGCTACCCCTCGCAGTCCGGCACCGCGGTGCCGCGCGACTTCGTCGAGTACCCCTCGCAGGTCAACGAGATGTGGGCGTGGGAGCCGCAGGTCCTGCGCGGCTTCGCGGTGCACCACGCCACCGGCGAGCCGATGCCGGAGCAGTGGGTCGAGACCATGCTCGCCTCCCGGCAGTGGGGCGAGGGCTTCGCCACGACCGAGTACCTCGCCGCCGCGCTGCTCGACCAGGCGTGGCACCGCCTCGCGCCCGAGGACGTGCCCACGTCGGTGGACGAGGTGGTGCCCTTCGAGCAGGCCGCGCTCGAGGCCGCCGGCGTCGCCCTCGCGGCCGTGCCGCCGCGCTACCGCACCACGTACTACAACCACGTCTGGGGCTCCGGGTACGCCGCCGGCTACTACTCCTACGTCTGGTCCGAGGTGCTCGACGCCGACACCGGGGAGTGGTACCGCGAGCGCGGCGGCCTGGCCCGCGCCAACGGCGAGGCGTTCCGCCGCCGGCTGCTGGCCCGCGGTGGCTCCCAGGACCCGATGACGTCGTTCCGCGACCTGCGCGGGCGCGACCCCGAGATCACCCCGCTGCTCGCCCGCCGTGGACTGGAGGCCTGACCGATGACCGACGAGACGACGACCGCCCGCCCCGCCCCCGACGGTGCCCCCGTGCCGACCGCCGAGGACGAGGTCGTCGGCATCTGCCGCGACCTGCTGCGCATCGACACCTCGAACTACGGCGACGACTCCGGCCCGGGGGAGCGCAAGGCCGCCGAGCTCGTGGCCGAGCTGCTCACCGAGGTGGGGCTCGACGTCGAGGTGTTCGAGTCGCGCCCCGGGCGCACGTCCGTGGTGACGCGCGTCGAGGGCGCCGACCCGTCGCGCCCGGCGCTGGTGCTGCACGGGCACACCGACGTCGTGCCGGCCGTGGCCGCGGACTGGTCGGTCGACCCGTTCGGCGGCGAGGAGCGCGACGGGCTGCTGTGGGGCCGCGGCGCCGTCGACATGAAGGACATGGACGCGATGATCCTCGCCGTCGTGCGCCAGATGGTGCGCGAGGGCCGCAAGCCGGCGCGCGACGTCGTCGTGGCGATGTTCGCGGACGAGGAGGCCGGCGGCGTGCACGGCGCCGAGTGGGCCGTCGAGCACCGCCCCGAGCTGTTCGAGGGCGCCACCGAGGCGATCAGCGAGGTCGGCGGGTTCTCCGTCGAGGTCGGCGGCCGGCGCGCGTACCTGCTGCAGACGGCGGAGAAGGGCCTGGCCTGGCTGCGCCTGCTCGCCGCCGGGCGCGCGGGCCACGGCTCGGCGGTCAACGAGGACAACGCCGTGACGGCGCTGGCCGAGGCGGTCGCCCGGATCGGCCGGCACCGCTGGCAGACCACGCTGACGCCCACCGTCGAGGCGCTGCTGCGCGGGGTGGCGGACCTCACCGGCCTGCCCTTCGACCCCGAGGACGACGGCGCGCTCGACGCGCTCGTGCGCGCGCTCGGCCCGGCCCGGCCGTTCGTCGGGGCCACGCTGCGGCACACGGCCAACCCCACCCAGCTCGACGCCGGCTACAAGGCCAACGTCATCCCCGGCACCGCCAGCGCCGCCGTGGACGTGCGGCTGCTGCCCGGCCACGAGGCCGAGGGCCTGGCCACGCTGCGCGAGCTGGCCGGGCCGGGCGTGCGCCTGGAGCCGATCCACGAGGCGACCGCCCTGGAGGTGCCGTTCGCGGGGTCGCTCGTGGACGCGATGGCGGACGCCGTGGTCGCGGAGGACCCGGGCTCGGTGGTGCTGCCGTACATGCTCTCGGGCGGCACGGACAACAAGTCGCTGTCGCGCCTGGGCATCACCGGCTACGGGTTCGCACCCCTGCGCCTGCCGGCCGACCTCGACTTCGTCGCGATGTTCCACGGCGTCGACGAGCGCGTGCCGACCGACGCGCTGCGGTTCGGCACCCGGGTGCTGGACCGGCTGCTCGGCACCTGCTGAGCCGCACGACCACCGGCACGACCACCGGCGCGGGCGCCCGCCGACGGGTGGGCGGGGGAGCGCGGCCCCATGATGGACGGCGTCCCCCCGCCCCCGCCCGCCTGGAGCGCCCATGCCGCACGACACCTCGTCCCGCCCCGAGCCCGAGACCGGCTCCGGCTCCGGCTCCGGGACCGGCTCCGCGTCCGTGCCGGTCGGCACCGCGACCCTGCGCGACGTGCGGCGCACCGCGCGCGAGGTCTTCGGGTACGAGTCGCTGCGCCCGGGGCAGGCGGAGGCGATCCGCGCGCTGCTGGACGGGCACGACGTGCTGCTGGTGCTGCCCACCGGCGCCGGCAAGTCGGCCGTCTACCAGCTGCCGGGGGTGGAGCTCGACGGGCCCACGCTGGTCGTCTCGCCGCTCATCGCGCTGCAGCGCGACCAGGTGCGCTCGCTGCTGGAGGTGGGCGACGAGGACGTCTCGGCGCGGGCGCTGAGCTCCGCGGTGCCGGAGAAGGAGCGCCGCGCGACGCTCGAGGCCGCCGCCCGCGGCGAGCTGGAGTTCCTCTTCCTCGCCCCGGAGCAGCTCGCCAACGACGAGGTGCTCGAGGCGGTGCGCGCCGCCCGGCCGAGCCTCGTGGCCGTCGACGAGGCGCACTGCCTCTCGGTGTGGGGCCACGACTTCCGGCCCGAGTACCTGCGCCTCGGCGAGCGCATCGACACCCTCGACCCGCGCCCGCGGGTCATCGCCCTGACCGCCACCGCGTCGCCGCCCGTGCGCGACGACATCGTGCGCCGCCTGCACCTGCGCGACGCGGCCGTCATCGTGCGCGGGTTCGGCCGCTCGAACCTCGAGCTGGCGGTCGAGCGCGCCCTCACCGAGGCCGACAAGGACCGCGCCGTGCTGGACCGGGCCGCGGCGGAGGTCCAGCGCGCGGCCGAGGCCGCGCGGGCGGGCGACGGCCCGGGCGGCAACGGCATCGTCTACGTCGCCACCCGACGGCGCACCACCGAGCTCGCCGAGGCGCTGGCCGGCCGCGGCCTGCGCGCCGCGGCGTACCACGGCGGCATGCGCCGCGCCGAGCGCGACGAGGCGCAGCACCGGTTCACGGCGGGGGAGGTCGACGTCGTCGTCGCGACGTCGGCGTTCGGCATGGGCATCGACAAGCCGGACGTGCGCTTCGTGCTGCACGCCGACGTGCCCGACTCCCCGGACAGCTACTACCAGGAGGTCGGCCGCGCGGGCCGCGACGGGCAGGACGCCGCCGCCGTGCTGTTCTACCGGCCCGAGGACCTGGGCCTGCGCCGCTTCTTCGCCGGCGGCACGCCCCGGCGGGATGACCTGCTCGAGGTGGCGGGCACGCTGCCCCAGGAGGGGCGCCGGGGCGGCCACCGTACGCCGTCGGGCCTGCCGCGCCGGCTCGCCCGGCTGCGGTCCCTGGTCGAGGACGCCCGCGCGCTGGCAAGCGGCGACGCGCGCCCGGCCGCCGTCGCCGACGCCGCGGTGGAGCTCGCCGAGGAGCGGCGGCGGATGGACGACTCGCGCGTGGAGATGATGCGCGGGTACGCCGAGACCGGGCAGTGCCGGCTGCAGTACCTGCTGGCCTACCTCGGGGAGGACCTCGACACGCCGTGCGGGCGGTGCGACACGTGCCGCGAGGGCACGGCGGCCGAGCACGACGTCGACGCCGCCGACCGGCCGTTCGCCGTGGGCGCCGGCGTGCGGCACCGCGAGTTCGGCCCGGGCACCGTGATGGGCTACGAGGCCGACGACCGCGTCACGGTGCTGTTCGAGGCTCACGGGTACCGCACCCTGGCGCTCGCGGTCGTCGAGCACGGGCTGCTCGAGCCCGACGGCGCGGCCGGGCAGCGGGCCTGACCGCCTCGGGCCCGGCCGCGGCACCCGGCTCCGGGCCGGCGTCGCGGTCCGTGGCCCGGCTCAGCCCGCGAGCTCGCGCAGCAGCGCCCGCGTCTGGGCCACGTACCCGCCGCCGAAGAGCACGGCGTGCACCGCGAGCGGGTACAGCTGGTGCAGCCGCACGCGGTGCTGCCAGCCGCGAGCCAGCGGGTGCGCCGCGGCGTAGCCGGCGAGGATCTCGGCCAGGTGCGGCGCGCCGAACAGCGCCAGCATCGCCAGGTCGGTCTCCCGGTGCCCGCCGTGCGCGGCCGGGTCGATCAGCACGGCCCCGTCGGGCGACCAGAGCACGTTGCCGGACCACAGGTCGCCGTGCAGGCGGGCCGGCACGTCGTCGGCCGACGCCCCGGCCAGCCGCGGCAGCCGGGCGCACACGCGCTCCACCAGCCGCTCGTCGTCGGCGTCGAGCACGCCGCGGGCGCGGCCCTGGGCGACGACCGGCCGCAGCCGGGCCTCGGCGTAGAACTCGGCCCAGCCCGGCCAGGCCCCGCCGGGCATCGGCAGCGGGTCGTCCAGCGGCCCGAAGAACCCGGCCGCGCCGGGCCGCGCCGCGGCGTACCCGGGCGGCAGCGCGCCGAACGCCGGCGCGCCGGCGTCGTGCAGGGCGGCGAGCGCGGCGCCGAGGGCGCGCGCCGCCGTGGCCGTGGCGGGGGCCGGGGGCACCCGCTCGAGGTCGAGGTGGTCGGCGCCGACGTCCAGCACCCGGGCCACGCGCGGGCCGCCCGCGGGCTCGGCGAGCCACGCGAGCCCGGCCGCCTCGCACGCGAAGAACCCGTCGGGCGCGCCGGTGCGCGCCTTGCGGAACACGGCCGGCGCGGCGCCCGGGGCGTCGCTCACGGGGCGCCCCTCACAGGGTCGAGGCGACCTTGATGATCTTGCGGCGGAGCCACACCTTGCGCGTGCCGCCCATGGAGATGCGCGTGCGCGCCAGCTCCCAGCGGCCGTACTCCGCCTCGTCGGTCAGCATGCGGCGGGCGTCCGGGACGCTCGTCGTGCGGTCGATGGTCAGGACGCGGTACTCGTACTGGCCGTGGGCGCGCCACGCCGAGGTCCGCTGATGGTCGGTCGCCGCCATCGTCACCGTCCTTCCTCGTGGTTTCCGGTCCCCATTCTGCCCCCGGCGGCGGTAGCGTCGGACCATGACCGCAGACCCGCGTGCCGCGCTGGACCGTCTCGTCGCCGCGCTCGAGGCGCACTTCACCGCGGTGTCGACACGCCGCAGCGACGACGACCCCCGGGTCGACGACGCCTACGACGTCCTCGCCGATGCGTTCGAGGTCTACGACGACGCGCTGGCCCAGGTCTACGGGGAGGTCACGCCGTTCGTCCTCGAGGAGGAGGACGACGACGAGGGGGACGACGCCGAGGACGCCGAGGACGTCGACGAGGCGGACGACGTCGACGAGCTCGACGAGGACCTCGCGACGGAGCTCGACCGCTCGCGCTGAGGCGTCAGCGCCGCGGGGTCACCGCCGCCGCGCAGGGGCACCGCCGGGGCCGGTTCCCGCCAGGGGCGCCGGCGGGCGGCCGGTCACCAGCGCTCGGGGTAGCCCGCGCCGGGGTCGGAGACGTCGTCGAGCGCCGCGTGCACCTCGGCCGGCAGCTCGAGGTCGGCGGCGGCCAGCGACGTCGCCAGCTGCCGCGGCGTGCGGGCGCCCACGATCGCGGCCGCGACCGCGCCGCGGGCCAGCAGCCAGGCCAGCGCCACCTCCGTCGGCGTGCGGCCCAGGCCCTCGGCCGCCGTGACCACGGCCGCCACGACCGCCGACGACGCCGCGTCGAGGTACGGCTCGACGAAGCCGGCCAGGTGCGGGGACGCGGCCCGGGAGTCGGCCGGCACGGAGCGGCGGTACTTGCCGGTCAGCACCCCGCGGCCCAGCGGCGACCAGGCCAGCACGCCCACGCCGAGCGCGCCCGCGGCGGGCACCACCTCGCGCTCCACGCCGCGCTGCAGCAGCGAGTACTCCACCTCGGCAGCCGTCAGCCCGAGGCCGGCGCGCTCCAGCAGGCTCGCGGCGCGCGCCGTGGCCCAGCCGGGGTGGTTGGACAGGCCCGCGTAGCGGGCCCGGCCCGAGTCGACGGCGTGCCGCAGGGCGCCGACCGTCTCCTCCAGCGGCGTGCCGGGGTCGGGGGCGGCGGCGAGGAACAGGTCGACGTGGTCGGTGCCGAGCCGGGCGAGCGAGGCGTCGAGGTCGGCCAGCAGGCTGCCGCGCGAGGCGTCGCCGCGGCCGCCGCCCTTGGTGCACAGCACCACGTCGTCGCGGGCGACCTTGCCGTCCAGCAGCGTGCCGATCACGCTCTCGGCCCCGCCGTCGCCGTAGGCCGCCGCCGTGTCGAGGAAGGTGCCGCCGGCGTCGAGGAAGTCGCGCAGCTGCTCGCCGGCGTCCACCTCGTCGGTGTCCCGGCCCCACGTCATCGTGCCGAGCCCGAGGCACGACACGCGCAGCCCTGACCTGCCCACCCGCCGTCGATCCATGCCGTGCAGGCTACCGGCGGCGGCGCCCTGCGGGCCCGCCCGTCCGGTCCCGCGCACCGCGCGCCCCGCCCGCGGCGGGTAGGGTCGGCGCTCGTGAGTGCGTGGGAAGCGATGTTTCTGGGTCTGGTCCAGGGCCTGACGGAGTTCCTGCCGATCTCCTCGAGCGCGCACCTGCGCATCGTCGGGGATCTGATGGGGTCCGACCCGGGCGCGGCCTTCACGGCGATCACCCAGATCGGCACCGAGGCCGCGGTCGTCCTGTACTACCGCCGGACGATCCGCGACATCCTGGTCGCCTGGTGGCGCGCCCTGCGCGGGCGCGACGGCACCGGCTGGCGCGCCCGGATGGGCGCCCACGACGAGCAGGCGCGCATGGCCTGGTACATCGCCCTCGGCTCCGTCCCCATCGTCGTGCTCGGGCTGCTGTTCCAGGACTGGATCGAGACCAGCCTGCGCAACCTCTGGATCACCGTGACGATGCTCGTGGTGTTCGCGCTGCTGCTGGGCTGGGCCGACCGGGTCGGGGCCCGCCGCCGCACGCTCGACGCGCTGACGCCGCCCCGTGCCCTGGCGTTCGGCCTCGCGCAGTCGCTCGCCCTCGTGCCCGGCGTGTCCCGCTCGGGCGGCACGATCACGGCCGGCCTGCTGATGGGCTTCACCCGCAAGGCCGCCGCGGACTACTCGTTCCTCCTGGCCATCCCGGCCGTGCTCGGGTCCGGCTTCTACCAGCTGGCCAAGTCCGTCGGCGAGGACCCGGCGCCCGGCACGCCCGGGGCGCTGGCGACGCTGCTGGCCACGATCGTGGCGTTCGGCGTCGGCTACGTCGTGATCATCGGGTTCCTCAAGATCGTCTCCACGTACTCGTACAAGCCGTTCGTGGTCTACCGGATCGTGCTGGCGGCGGTCGTGGTGGTGCTCCTGCTGACCGGTGTGCTGAGCGCCACGGGCGGCTTCGTCGTCTGAGCCGCGGCCCTGCCGCTCGTCGGGGGCGCCCGGTCAGGACGGCCCGCCCGCGGCCGGTATCGTGGACGGGTGCGCACCTGGCAGGCCCCCGAGATCCCTCAGCTCCCCGGACCGCAGGACGGACGGCGTGACCCCGTCGTCGTGCACGACTCCACCACCCGCGGGCTGGTCGAGGCCGCGCCCGCCGAGAGCGCCCGGCTGTACGCGTGCGGCATCACCCCGTACGACGCCACGCACCTCGGCCACGCCAACACCTACCTGGCGTTCGACCTGCTCCAGCGCGCGTGGCTCGACGCCGGCAAGGCCGTGACCTACGTCTCGAACGTCACCGACGTCGACGACCCGCTGCTCGAGCGCGCGGACGCCACCGGCGTCGACTGGCGCGACCTGGCCGCCGAGCAGACGCAGCTGTTCCGCGAGGACATGACGGCGCTGCGGATGCTGCCGCCGGCCACGTGGACCGGCGCGGTCGAGTCGGTGCCCGCCGTCGTCGAGGCCGTCCAGGCGCTGCTGGAGGCGGGCGCCGCCTACCGCGTGCCGGTCGAGCCGGGCGCCGGCGGAGACGCCCCCGAGCTCGGCGACGTCTACGCCGACCTCACCGCGGACGTCGACTTCGGCCGCGTGTCGGGGTTCGACAGCGCGACGATGACCGCGCTGTTCGCCGAGCGCGGCGGCGACCCGCAGCGCGACGGCAAGAAGAGCCCGCTCGACCCGCTGCTGTGGCGCCGCGAGCGCGCGGGCGAGCCCGCCTGGGACGGCGGCTCGCTCGGCACCGGCCGGCCCGGCTGGCACATCGAGTGCGCCGTGATCGCCCGCGACGGCCTCGGCCTGCCGTTCGACGTGCAGGGCGGGGGAGCGGACCTGCTGTTCCCGCACCACGAGATGTCGACGTCGCACGACCGGCTGCTGTCGGGCCGCGGCGCCGACGGCGCGCCGCGGGTGCACGTGCACGCCGGCCTCATCGCCTACCAGGGCGCCAAGATGAGCAAGTCGCTCGGCAACCTCGTGCTCGTCTCGCGCCTGCGCGAGGCGGGCGTGGAGGCGGCGGCGATCCGCCTGGCGCTCCTGGCGCACCACTACCGCACCGAGTGGGAGTGGACGGACGCCGACCTCGAGGGCGCCCACCAGCGCCTGGCCCGCTGGCGCGCCGCCGCCGAGAGCGCCGGCCCGGCGGCCGGGCAGCCCGGCACGGTGCTGGCCGCCGTGCGCCGCGCGCTCGCCCACGACCTCGACGCGCCCGCCGCCCTGGCCGCCGTGGACGCGTGGGCGGCGGACCCGGCGTCGGACGACCCGGGGCTCGTCGTCGCGACGGTCGACGCGCTGCTCGGCGTGCGCCTCTGACCCCTCCCACGCTGTGGGTACAGAACACGCCGGGCGTTCCGCGGAACGCCCGGCGTGTTCTGTACCCACAGCGCTGAGGTCGGCGGCTAGGGGCGGTCGCCGCCGTCCGGCTTGCCGGTGTCCCGGCGGCGCAGCCACCGCTCGAACTCCCGGGCGATGGCCTCGCCGGAGGCCTCGGGCAGCTCGGCGGTGTCCTTGGCCTCCTCGAGCTGCTGGACGTACTCGGCGATCTCGGCGTCCTCGCTCGCGAGCTCGTCCACCCCGTGCTGCCACGCCTCGGCGTCCTCGGGCAGCTCGCCGAGCGGGACCGGCTCGGCGAGGAGCTCCTCCACCCGCGCCAGGATGGCCAGCGTCGCCTTGGGCGACGGCGGGTTGGCCACGTAGTGCGGCACCGCCGCCCACAGCGACACGGACTGCCTGCCCCGCTCGCCCGCGGCGTGCTGCAGCACCCCGACGATGCCGGTCGGGCCCTCGTACGTGCTGGGCTCCAGGTCGAGCACGGCGCGCAGCCCGTCGTCGTCCGACGTCGCCGTCATCGGGATGGGTCGGGTGTGCGGCACGTCCGCCAGCAGCGCCCCGAGCGTCACGACCGTGCGGACGTTCCACTCCTCGGCCACGTCGAGCAGCTCGGCGCAGTAGCGGCGCCAGCGCATCGACGGCTCGATGCCGTGCACGAGCACGACGGTGCGCTGCGGCAGCTCGGCCACCCACACCGTCGTCGTCGGCCAGGTGATGGTCCGCTCGCCGCCGGGGCCGCGGCCCACGACCGGCCGGTTGACCTGGAAGTCGTGGTACTCCTCCGGGTCGAGCTCGTGCACCTTGCGCGCGTTCCAGACCCCTGCCAGGTGCTCGAGGGCGGCGGTCGCAGCGCCCCCGGCGTCGTTCCAGCCCTCGAAGGCCGCGATCATGACGGGGTGGCGGGCCGCGTGGCGGCCGACGGGCTCGGGCACGGCGTGCTCGTGGTCCGGAGTGCTCATCCGCCCACCATATTGCGTGCCAGGGGCGGCACCTCGAGGGACGTGTCCGCCCACGGCGCGACCAGGAGGGTGGCCGTCGCCCACCCGCGCGCCAGGAGGCCGGCGTCCGAGTCCGGCTCGGTGGCGCGCTCGGTGCCCTCGTACGTCACCAGCACGCCGCCAGCCTCGTCCTCCCGGGCGAGACGCGCGTGCACGGCGCCGAACGTCGCCAGGGGCGCCTGGCGCAGGCCCTCGAGCTCCGCGGGCGCCACGTCGGGGACGTTGACGTTGAGGGTGCGCCGGCCGAGGTCCGTGCCGTGGAACCAGGCGAAGGCGTGCTCCGCCACCTCCTCGGCGGTCTCCCAGTGCGCCGGGTCGGCGGCGTCCAGGGAGACGGCCATGGACCGGATCCCCAGCGACGTGGCCGACAGGGCAGCCCCCACCGTGCCGGAGTGGAGCACGGCGTTGCCGACGTTCGGGCCGCGGTTGACCCCGGACAGCAGGACGTCGGGCTTGGCGCCGAACGCGCCGTACGCCGCGACGAACGCGATGAGCGCCGGGTCGGCCGCCACGGCCAGGGAGCGCACGGCGTCGGGCAGGCCCGGCGCCCGCACCTCGTCGATCCTCAGCCGGCCGTCCTCCTCGGCGCCGTGCAGCGCCGCCGAGGCGCCGGACGACTCCCGTTCCGGCGCGGCCACGACCACGTCGTAGCCGGCGCGGTGGGCGACGCGCGCCAGCACCGCCAGGCCGGGGGAGCGGATCCCGTCGTCGTTCGTCACCAGTGCCAGCACGTCGTCCCCTTCCGTCGGTGGTCCCGCCCGTTCACGACAGCCCCTCGACCGTCACCCGCTCCGCGAACGCCTCGATCTGCTCCCGCCGGCCGGTGCCGAGCCCGTGCCGTGCCACGTTGAGCGCCCCGGCCGCCGCGCCGAGCGCGACGGCCTGCGGCAGCGGCACGCCGCGGCCGACGCCGACGGCGATGCCGGCCGTCATGGAGTCGCCGGCACCCCGGTGGTCCACGGTGGTCATCGGCGGCGCGATGACCAGGAAGTCGCCGTCGCCCGACACGACGAGCGTCGGCTCGTCGGCGCGGGAGACCACCACGGCGGCCGGGCCCTCGCCGACCATCGCGCGGGCCGCGCCGCGCAGGTCGTCGAGCTCGGCACTCTTGGCGAACCCGCCCTCGACCATCTCGTCGTGGCTGATCTTCAGCACGGTGCAGCCGGCCTCGACGACGGCCCGAGCCGGCTCCCCGGACAGGTCGGCGACGATCGGGCGGTCGGAGGCGCGCAGGTCGGCCACGAGCCGGCCGTAGAAGTCGCCCGGCACGCCGATGTCCGACCGCGAGCCGGTCAGGACGCACACGTCGGACTCCAGCGCCGTCACGAGCGTGGTGCCGTACAGGTCGTCGAGCCCGTGCCGGTCGAGCGGCTGGGCGTGCATCGTGGCGATCTCCTCGGGCTCGCCGCTGCGGCGGTCCTGCACGAGCGCGCCGGCACCGGCCGTCCCGGTGGTGCGCAGCTCGAGCTCGGCCGAACGGGCCAGGTGCGCGGTGATGTCGCCCACCTCGCCGCCGAACGGCCCGCAGACCACCACGCGGGCACCGAGGGAGTAGGCCATGCGGGCGAGCCACAGCCCCTGCCCGCCGAGGTGGACGTGGATCTCGGGGCCGCCGCCGGCGCGGCCCTCCTCGATCTCGACGGCGAGCAGCGGGTCCGGGGCGAGGACGCACAGGGCGGGTGCACGGTCGTCAGTCATGGCCCGACCCTAGGCAGGGGCCGGGGTGCTCACCCGCCGGGCGGGGACGAGGTGGTGCCCGGGGCGGGACGGTCGGACGCCCGCGGGGACGGGGACCGGGACGGCGCCCGTAGGCTGGGGCCGTGCCCGAGACCTCGCCCCGCTCCGCCCTGCCCGCCGCCGTCCTGTGGGACATGGACGGCACGATCGTCGACACCGAGCCGTACTGGATCGCCGCGGAGCACGAGCTGGTCGAGGCCCACGGCGGGTCGTGGTCGCACGAGCAGGCGCTGCAGCTCGTGGGCAACCCGCTCCTGACGTCCGCCGAGATCCTGCGGGACGCCGGCGTGGACCTGGAGCCGCCGCAGATCGTCGACTGGCTGCTCGAGCGCGTCATCGCCCAGGTGCGGGTCCGCGTGCCGTGGCAGCCGGGGGCGCTCGAGCTGCTCGGCGACCTCGCCGCGGCCGGCGTGCCCTGCGCCCTGGTGACCATGTCGTACGCCTCGCTCGCCGAGGAGGTCGTCGCGCAGGGGCCCACGGACGTGTTCCGCACCCTGGTGACCGGCGACCAGGTCACGGAGGGCAAGCCGCACCCGGAGCCCTACCTCACCGCCGCCGCCCGGCTGGGCGTCGACCCGGCCGCGTGCGTCGCCGTCGAGGACTCGCCCACGGGCATCGCCTCCGCCATGGCGGCCGGCGTGCCGACGCTGGGCGTCGAGGCGGTCGTGCCGGTGCCGCACCTGCAGGGCCTGAGCCGGGCGGCGTCGCTGACCAAGGTGGACGTGGCGACCATGACGCGCATCGCCGCCGGCGAGGTGCTCGACCTCACCTGAGCCCGCGGCGGCTCACGCCTCGGCCGCTCACGCCTCGACGGTGACGCCCAGGCGCTCGCGGACCAGCTCCGGGTCGAGCTCCGGCGGCGTGCCGCCGAACGCGGGGCAGACGGCCTGGTGGGCGCACCAGCCGCACAGCCGGCTCTGGCGCGGCCGGAAGTCGCCGGTGCGCGCGGCCGTCTCGATCGCCGACCACAGGGCGCGCACCTTCTGCTCGGCGACCTCGAGCTCGCGCTCGCGCGGCTCGGCCCGCAGCACCTGCCCGTCGCCGAGGTAGACGAGCTGCAGCATCTTGGGCAGCACGCCGCGCTCGCGCCAGAGCACCAGCCCGTAGAAGCGCATCTGGAACAGCGCGCCCGCCTCGAAGCCGGGCCGCGGCGACTTGCCGGTCTTGTAGTCGACCACCCGGATCGCGCCGTCGGGGGCCACGTCCAACCGGTCGACGATGCCGCGCAGCAGCGGCCCGCCGTCCAGCTGCGTCTCGACCCGCAGCTCGCGCGCCTCGGGCTGCAGCCGGTTCGGGTCCTCGAGCGTGAAGTACGTGCCGAGCAGCTTTCCGGCGCCGTCGAGCCACGCGTCCGGGGCCGTGCCCTCGGCGTCGCCACCGGGCTGGAAGAGCTGCGCGTAGCGCGGCTCGGCCTCCAGCAGGCGGTCCCACTCGCCCGGCAGCAGGTTCAGCGCGGCCTCGCGCGTGCGCTCGCCCAGCGGCGCGTCGTACAGCCGCTCGAGCACGGCGTGCACGAGCGTGCCGCGCGCGGCGGCCGAGCTGGGCGGCTCCGGCAGCCGGTCCACCACGCGGTAGCGGAACAGCAGCGGGCACTGCATGAAGTCGTTGGCGCGCGAGGGCGACAGCGCCGGGCGGCGCGGCTCCGCCGGCGCCTCGGTGGGCACCGGGCCGTCGCCCAGGGCCTCCGGGAGCAGGTCGGTCGCGGCCGTCGTCGTCATGCCAGCAACCCTAGGCGCTGCCGCCCACACCGCCGTCCAGGTCGTCCCCAGGCGGCACGGATAGATTGGCCGGGTGACGACGCCCGCGCCGCAGACCCCGCCCGGCGCCTCCCGAGGCCCGAACGACCCGACCAGCCGGGTGCGCACCGAGCCGCGGTCGCGCGGCTGGGTCGTGGGACGCGTCGCCGGCGCGCCCGTCGTGATCACGCCGTCGTGGGTGCTGGCCGCCGTCGTCCTCACCCTGGTGTTCGCGCCGACGGTGCGCCGGCTCGCGCCGGCCGTGGAGGGCGGCGGCGTCGTGGTGGTCGCGTTCGCCTTCGTGCTGCTGCTGTTCGGCTCGGTGTTCCTGCACGAGGTCGCGCACGCCCTGGTGGCGCGGGCGCGCGGGCACCGCGTCACCGAGCTGGCCGTGACCCTGTGGGGCGGCCACACCGCCTACACCGGCACCACCCGGCGGCCCGTGGACGGGGCGCTGGTCGCCGTCGTCGGCCCGCTCACCAACGTCGTGCTCGCCGTGGTGTTCTGGGTGCTGTTCCAGCTGTCGCCCGTCGCCTCCGTCCCGGCGCTGCTGCTGTACGCGGCGGCGTTCTCCAACGCGTTCGTGGGCCTGTTCAACCTGCTGCCCGGGCTGCCGCTCGACGGCGGGCAGATCCTCGAGTCGCTGGTGTGGGCCGTCACCGGGTCGCGCGTCAAGGGCACCGTCGCCGCCGGCTGGGCCGGCCGCGTCGTCGCGCTGGGCGTGCTGGCGTGGGCGCTGGTGTGGCCCTTCGTCGCCGGCGTGCGCCCGGACTGGGTCACCGTCATGTGGTCGGCGCTGCTCGCGGCGTTCCTGTGGTCCGGGGCGGGGGAGGCCGTCGCCGCGGGCCGCCGCCGCGAGGCGGTCGCCGGGCTCACCGCGCGCGGGCTCGGCACCCGCGCGGTCGTGGTCGGGTCGGGCGCATCGGTGGCCGACGCCGCCCGCGCGGTGGCCGGCGTGCCCGACGCCGCGGTCGTCGTGGTCACCCCGGCGGGCGAGCCGGTCGGCTGGGTCGACCCCGCCGCCGCCTCCGCGGTCCCGCCCGCGGCGGCGGCCACGACGCCTGTGGACGCCGTCGTCGTGCCGTTCCCCGCGGGCTCGGCCGTCGACGCGGACCTCGCGGGCGCCGACCTGCTGCAGCACGTGGCGGCCACGTCCGCCGGCGCCCGGGTCGTGCCGGTCCTCGAGCACGGCCGCGTGGGCGGCGTCCTCGACGTCGCGCACGTGGCGCGCGCCGTCCGCCGGCGCTGACCCGCCCGCGCGCCGGCCCGGCCACGGACCCAGGCCCGACCCGGGCCCGACCCGGATCTGACCCGGATCTGACCCGGGCCCGACCCGGGCCCGACCGCGCGCCACTAGACTGGCCCGTCGTGACTTCCTCCGCTGACCGCCCCACGGGCGCCGACATCCGCCGTGGCCCCTTCCGGGTCGGGGACAAGGTGCAGCTCACCGACCCGCGCGGTCGGATGCACACCATCGTGCTGAAGCCGGGCGCCACGTTCCACACCCACAAGGGCTTCTTCCGGCACGAGGAGCTCATCGGGCGGCCGGAGGGCTGGGTCGTCACCAACACCGCCGACGTCGAGTACCTGGCGCTGCGGCCGCTGCTGAGCGACTACGTGCTGTCGATGCCGCGCGGCGCGGCCGTCGTCTACCCCAAGGACGCCGGGCAGATCGTGCAGATGGCCGACATCTTCCCCGGCGCCCGCGTCGTCGAGGCCGGCGTGGGCTCCGGCGCCCTGACCATGTCGCTGCTGCGCGCCGTCGGCGACCAGGGCGAGCTGCACTCGATCGAGCGGCGCGAGGACTTCGCCGACATCGCGCGCGGCAACGTCGAGACGTTCTTCGGCGGCCCGCACCCGGCCTGGCGGCTGAGCATCGGCGACCTGTCCGACGTGCTGCCCACCGTCGCGGAGCCGGGCTCCGTCGACCGCGTGGTGCTCGACATGCTCGCGCCGTGGGAGAACCTCGACGCCGTGGCCGAGGCGCTCGTGCCTGGCGGCGTCTTCCTCGCCTACGTCGCCACCGCCACGCAGCTGTCCCGCCTCGCGGAGGACCTGCGCGCGCACGGCCGGTTCGCCGAGCCCGTCGCGTGGGAGTCGATGGTGCGCGGCTGGCACCTCGAGGGCCTCGCGGTGCGCCCGCAGCACCGCATGGTGGGCCACACCGGGTTCCTGCTGACCTCCCGCCGGCTCGCCGACGGCGTCGTGCCGCCCGAGCGCAAGCGGCGCCCGCAGGGCACCAAGCCCGACGCCGACGCCGACGCCGCGTGGGGCGAGGAGGAGCTCGGCCAGCGCCCGGTGTCCGACAAGAAGCTGCGCCGCGTGCGGCGCGACGTCGCCGAGTCGGCCCAGGCCGCCGCGGCGTCGGCCGCCGAGGCGTCCCGGCAGCCGGCCGGCTCCGTCCTCGAGCCGGACGCCGGCCCCGACGTGCAGCGGGACCTCGAGCCCGGCCTCGAGCCCGACCTCGAGCCCGGCCCTGGGGCCGGTCTGGAGGCGGGTCTCGAGGCGGCCCCGGAGCGGCCCGCCGCGGACTGAGCGGGCGCGTGCCCGCCGTGCGGCGGGCGTGTGAAGGCTCGGCCGGTGCGCGCGGTTTCGGCCGCGCGCCACCTCCCGCGCGGTGGGGATGCTGCGTAGGGTGCTGTATTCGGGACAGCCTCCCGCCCCGGGAGGCCGGACCCGGAGCCGCACGAGAGGGGACCTGCATGGCCGAGAACCCTGTCAACCCTGTCCGCTCCGACTACCAGGGCCCGAGCCGGGACGCCCAGCTCGCGATGCTCGCCGCCAAGAACGAGCGCCTCGCCGAGGCGCTGCGCGCGGCCCGCGACCAGATCGTCGAGCTGAAGAAGCAGATCGACGACCTCGCCAAGCCGCCGGGGACGTACGCGACGTTCCTGCAGGCCCACTCCGACGGGTCCGTCGACGTCTCGGCGGCCGGGCGCAAGATGCACGTCGGCGCGAGTCCCAACCTCGACGTCGCCGCGCTGCAGCCGGGTCAGGAGGTCAAGCTCAACGAGGCGATGACCGTGGTGGAGGCCGGCGGCTTCGAGCGCGTCGGCGAGCTGGTCACCGTCAAGGAGGTGCTCGACGCCGAGCGGGTGCTCGTCGTCGGCCGCGCCGACGAGGAGCGCGTCGTGCGTCTGGCCGGGTCCGTGCTCGGCCGCACGCTGCGCGTCGGCGACTCCCTCACCGTGGACGTGCGCAGCGGGTTCGTCTTCGAGATCGTGCCCAAGTCGGAGGTCGAGGAGCTCGTCCTCGAGGAGGTGCCCGACATCCGCTACGAGGACATCGGCGGCCTGGGCGCGCAGATCGAGGCGATCCGCGACGCGGTCGAGCTGCCGTTCGCCCACCCGGACCTGTTCCGCGAGCACGGCCTGCGGCCGCCCAAGGGCGTGCTGCTGTACGGCCCGCCCGGCTGCGGCAAGACGCTCATCGCCAAGGCCGTCGCCGCGTCGCTGGCCACCATGGTCACGGGCGCCGCCGACGACCCGAACGTGCGCAGCTACTTCCTCAACGTCAAGGGTCCCGAGCTGCTCAACAAGTACGTCGGGGAGACCGAGCGGCACATCCGCCTGATCTTCGCCCGCGCCCGGGAGAAGGCCTCCCAGGGCATGCCGGTCGTGGTGTTCTTCGACGAGATGGAGTCGCTGTTCCGCACGCGCGGCACCGGCCTGTCGTCCGACGTCGAGACCACGATCGTGCCGCAGCTGCTCGCCGAGATCGACGGCGTCGAGCGCCTCGACAACGTCATCGTCATCGGCGCCTCGAACCGCGAGGACATGATCGACCCCGCCATCCTGCGGCCCGGGCGCCTGGACGTGAAGATCAAGATCGAGCGGCCCGACGCCGAGGGCGCCCGCGAGATCTTCGGCAAGTACCTCACGCCGTCCCTGCCGATCCACCCCGACGACCTGGCCGAGCACGGCGGCGAGCCGGCCGCGGCCGTGGACGCGATGATCCGGTCGGTGGTCGAGCGGATGTACGCCGAGGACGAGGACAACCAGTTCCTCGAGGTCACCTACGCCTCGGGCGACAAGGAGGTCCTGTACTTCAAGGACTTCAACTCCGGCGCGATGATCCAGAACGTCGTCGACCGGGCCAAGAAGATGGCCATCAAGGACCTCCTGGCCACCGGCCAGCGGGGCATCCGGGTGGACCACCTGCTGTCGGCCTGCGTCGACGAGTTCAAGGAGAACGAGGACCTGCCGAACACCACCAACCCCGACGACTGGGCGCGGATCAGCGGCAAGAAGGGCGAGCGCATCGTCTTCATCCGCTCGATCGTCCAGAAGAAGGGCGAGGGCGCCACGCCGCGCACCATCGAGCAGATCACCAGCACCGGCCAGTACCTCTGACGACTCCTCTGCCGGTCCCCGCCGGCCGGCGGGCCGGCGCTCACGGCGAGCGTCCCGCGACGTCGCGCACCCCACCGGGGACGACGACGCAGCGGGGCGCTCGCCGTGCCCGCGGGGCGCCCCGGGAGGTCCCGCCGGCCCGCCGGGACGTCACCGGGGCGGACTAGGGTGGCAGCGTGAGCGTGCGTCGAGTGATGGGCATCGAGACCGAGTACGGCGTGCTGCAGCCCGGCCGGCCCGGAGCGAACCCCATGCTCCTGTCCAGCCTGGTGGTGACGACGTACCGCGCCCTCGTGGCGCGCCAGGGCGAGCGGCCCGCCGCCCGGTGGGACTACGACGACGAGGACCCGCTGTCGGACGCCCGCGGCTTCCGGCTGCAGCGCGCGTCGGCGCACCCGTCGCTGCTCACCGACGACCCGAGCCGGCCCGCGCCGTCGGGCCCCGCCGCGCGCCCCGGCACGTCGGGTACGCCCGCCGGGCCGCCGTCGGCCCTGGTGGGCGGGGCGGGCACGCCGGCGGGCCGCCGCCCACGCGTGACCCAGGAGCTCGCCCGGCCCGACGTCGACGAGTACGACGACCCGTCGGCCGCCAACTGCATCTTGACCAACGGGGCGCGGCTGTACGTCGACCACGCCCACCCCGAGTACTCCTCGCCCGAGGTCACCACCCCGCTCGACGCGGTGCGCTGGGACGTCGCGGGGGAGCGGGTGATGCTGGCGTCCGCCCGCGAGCTGGCGCAGGTGCCCGGCTCCGAGGTGGCGCTGTACAAGAACAACGTCGACGGCAAGGGCGCCAGCTACGGCACCCACGAGAACTACCTCGTCGACCGTGCGCTGCCGTTCGGGCTGCTCGCCGAGCTGCTCACGCCGTTCCTCGTGACGCGGCAGGTCTTCGCCGGCTCCGGCCGGGTGGGCCTGGGGCAGACCGGCGGCGAGGCCGGGTTCCAGATGTCGCAGCGCGCCGACTACGTCGAGGCCGAGGTGGGCCTGGAGACCACGCTGCGCCGGCCCATCGTCAACACCCGCGACGAGCCGCACGCCGACCGCACCCGCTGGCGGCGCCTGCACCTCATCCTCGGCGACGCCAACCTGTTCGAGGTGGCCACCTACCTCAAGCTGGGCACCACCTCGCTCGTGCTGTGGGTGCTGGAGCACCTCGACGCGCTCGCCGACGCGGGCGAGCCGGTGCGGGCCGAGATCGCCGGGCTGCGGCTCGCCGACCCGGTCGGCGACGTGCAGCGGGTCTCGCGCGACCTCGACCTGGTGGCCAAGCTCGACCTCGCCGACGGCCGCACCATGACCGCCCTGGAGATCCAGGAGGCGTACGCCGACGTCGTCGGGCGGGCGCTCGCGGCGCTCGGCACGGACGCGGCGTCCGACGCCGTGCTCGACCGGTGGCGCTCCGTGCTCGCGCGGCTCGGGCAGGACCCGGCCTCCTGCGCCCGCGAGGTGGAGTGGGTGGCCAAGCGCCGGCTGCTCGAGGGCCTGCGCCGCCGCGACCGGCTGGACTGGGACCACCCGCGCCTGCACGCGATGGACCTGCAGTGGTCGGACGTGCGGCCGGAGCGGGGCGTGTACCACCGGCTGCTCGCCAAGGGCGCGGTGGAGCGGCTCGTCGACGAGCGGGACGTCGCGGACGCCGTGCACCACCCGCCGGCCGACACCCGCGCCTACTTCCGCGGCGAGGTCATGGCCCGGTACGCCGACGAGGTCTCCGCGGCGAGCTGGGACTCGGTGATCTTCGACCTCGCCGACGACTCCGCGCTGCAGCGCGTGCCCATGCTCGACCCGCTGCGCGGCACCCGCGCGAACGTGGGCGCGCTGCTCGACTCCAGCCCCGACGCCGCGGCGCTGCTGCGGGGCCTGCGCGGCGACCGATGACGGGTGCCCGGGCGTACGACTGCCCAGGTGAGAGGGCATGGAGCACCATTCCGCTGAGGGCGCACGCGTCGCTGACGCGCAGGTGGCGCCCCGGCGCATAGGGTGACTTCAGATCGAGGCACGACCGAGACGCTCGCGGGCAGGCCGCGGGGCGGATGGGAGGCGACGATGGCTGGCACCGAACGCATCAACCCGCAGCACGACGACCGGAGGCCGGACGACGACGGCGACGACGTCCCCGCCCCCGCGGCGCCCGCGGCCTCGGACCGCGACGCCGAGGTCGACGAGCTGCTCGACGAGATCGACGACGTCCTGGAGTCGAACGCCGAGCAGTTCGTGCGCGGCTTCGTCCAGAAGGGCGGCCAGTGAGCCCGGTCAACCCCGCCCAGGTCTCCGGGCGGCTGCCGGACGCCTACCTGCGCCCGGGGTCGTCGTCCTTCGTCGAGTTCCTCTCCGAGCACGTGCCCGACCTGCTGCCGGGCCGGCGCCTGACCGCGCAGGGCGCGGGCGGCGCGGGCACCGGCGGGCTGGCGCCGCACGCCACGACGATCGTCTCGCTCGCGTTCGGCACGCCGGGCGGCGGGCCGAGCGGCGTCGTGATGGCCGGTGACCGCCGCGCCACGATGGGCAACATGATCGCCAGCCGGGAGATCGAGAAGGTGTTCCCGGCCGACGAGTACTCGGCGGTGGGCATCGCCGGGTCGGCGGGCATCGCGGTCGAGCTGGTGCGCCTGTTCCAGCTCGAGCTCGAGCACTACGAGAAGATCGAGGGCTCGCTGCTGTCGCTCGACGGCAAGGCGAACCGCCTGTCGACGATGCTGCGCGGCAACCTGCCCCTCGCGCTGCAGGGCCTGGCGGTGGTGCCGTTGTTCGCGGGCTACGACCTCGACCGCGGCGCCGGGCGCATCTTCAGCTACGACGTCACCGGCGGGCGCTACGAGGAGCACGACCACCACTCGGTCGGCTCCGGGTCGGTGTTCGCCCGCGGGTCCCTGAAGAAGCTGTGGCGCCCCGGCATGGACGCCGACGCCGCCGTGCGGGTGGCCGTCGAGGCGCTGTACGACGCGGCCGACGACGACAGCGCCACGGGCGGGCCGGACGCGGTGCGCCGCATCTGGCCGGTCGTCGCGACCGTCACCGCCGAGGGCTACCGCCGCGTCGATGACGCGCGGCTGGAGGAGATCGCCGACGCCATCGTGGCCGAGCGCCGAGCAGGAGGTGCGCGCGCATGACCATGCCGTTCTACGTCTCGCCCGAGCAGCTGATGAAGGACCGGGCGGACTTCGCCCGCAAGGGCATCGCCCGCGGCCGGTCCGTCGTCGTGCTCGCCTACGACGGCGGCATCCTCTTCGCCACCGAGAACCCCTCGCGCGCGCTGCACAAGATCTCGGAGATCTACGACCGCATCGCCTTCGCGGCGGTGGGCAAGTACAACGAGTTCGAGAACCTGCGCGTGGCCGGCGTCCGGTACGCCGACCTGCGCGGCTACAGCTACGACCGCGCCGACGTCACGGCGCGGGGCCTGGCCAACGCCTACGCCCAGACGCTGGGCACGGTGTTCACGACGGAGTCCAAGCCGCTCGAGGTGGAGCTGGTCGTGGCGGAGGTCGGCACGACGCCGGCGGAGGACCAGGTCTACCGGCTCTCCTACGACGGGTCGGTGGCCGACGAGCACGGGTACGTCGTCATGGGCGGGCAGGCCGAGCAGCTCGGCTCGCGCCTGGCGGACGGCTGGCGCGCCGGCCTGCCGCTGGCCGACGTGCTGCGCCTGGCGGTGCGCACGCTCGGCACGGTGGGCGTCGACGGCCAGGTGCTGGCGGCCGGGTCCGAGCGGGAGCTGTCGCCGAACCAGCTCGAGGTGGCGGTGCTCGACCGGTCGCGCACGCGGCGGGCCTTCCGGCGCCTGCAGGGCGCCGCGCTGGCCGACCTGCTCGGGATCGCGCCGAGCGCGCCGGCGGCCGGCGGCGAGGCCGCGACGGGCGCCGAGGAGAGCACGCAGGCGAACGCGCAGGAGAGCACGCAGGACGACGGGTCGACGGGCGCCGCCGGCGGCGCCCCCGTCCCGGACGAGGGCTGACAGCGGCCCGAGGGCACCGACGAGGGAGACCGGCCATGGAACGCAGGATCTTCGGGCTCGAGACCGAGTACGGCGTCACGTGCGCCGCGCCCGACGGACGCGGGCTGAGCGCGGACGAGGTGGCGCGCTACCTGTTCCGCAAGGTGGTCGCGTGGGGCCGCTCGTCGAACGTGTTCCTGCGCAACGGGTCGCGGCTGTACCTCGACGTCGGGTCCCACCCGGAGTACGCGACGGCCGAGTGCGACGACGTGCGCCAGCTGGTCACGTACGACAAGGGCGGCGAGCGCATCCTCGAGGGCCTGGTGGCCGACGCCCAGCAGCGCCTCGCCCACGAGGGCCTGCCCGGCACCGTCCACCTGTTCAAGAACAACACGGACTCGGCGGGCAACTCCTACGGCTGCCACGAGAACTACCTCGTGCGCCGGCAGGGCGACTTCTCCCGGCTCAGCGAGATCCTCGTGCCGTTCCTCATCACGCGGCAGGTGCTCGTGGGCGCGGGCAAGGTGCTCTCGACGCCGCGCGGGGCGGTCTACTGCCTGTCGCAGCGGGCCGACCACATCTGGGAGGCCGTGTCGTCGGCCACCACGCGCTCGCGCCCGATCATCAACACCCGCGACGAGCCGCACGCCGACGCCGAGTCCTACCGCCGGCTGCACGTCATCGTCGGCGACTCCTCGATGGCCGAGCCCACGACGATGCTCAAGGTCGGGTCCACGGACCTCGTGCTGCGCCTGGTCGAGGCCGGCGTGCCGATGCGCGACCTCACCCTGGAGAACCCCATCCGGGCGATCCGGGAGATCAGCCACGACCGCACGGGCATGCACCCCGTCCAGCTCGCCGACGGCCGCACGATGTCGGCCGTCGACATCCAGACGGAGTACTTCCTGCGCGTGCGCGAGTACGTGGACGCGCACCTGGACCCGTCTCCGGTGACCAAGCAGGTCCTCGACCTGTGGGAGCGCGGGCTGCGCGCGGTCGCCAGCGGCGACCTGACCCTGGTCGAGCGCGAGCTCGACTGGGTGATCAAGCTGCGGCTCATCGAGCGCTACCGGGCCAAGCACGACCTCGAGCTCGACGACCCTCGGATCGCCCGGCTCGACCTCGCCTACCACGACATCTCGCGCACCGAGGGGCTGTACAACATGCTCGCCGCGCGCGGCCTCGTGGAGCGGATCACCACGGACGTCGAGATCTTCGAGTCGACGGCGGTGCCGCCGCCCACCACCCGCGCCAAGCTGCGCGGCGACTTCGTGCGCGCCGCGCAGGAGGCGCGCCGCGACTACACGGTCGACTGGGTGCACCTCAAGCTCAACGACCAGGCGCAGCGCACCGTGCTGTGCAAGGACCCGTTCCGCAGCGTCGACGAGCGCGTGGACCGCCTCATCGAGAGCATGTGACACTCGTCCGCGTGCCCGGCCCCGCTCGTCCCCCGCTCGTCCGCACGCCGCAGGCCCGCAGGCCTTCCGTCCGCAGGCGGCTCCTCAGGCTCCCCGCCCTGCTGGTCGCCCCGCTGCTCGTGCTGCTGACCGCCTGCGGCCCCGGCGCGGGCGCCGACCCGGGCGCCTCCGCCTCGCCCGCCGCCGTGCAGGTCACCGGCGAGGCCGGGGACCCGCCGCAGGTGGAGGCCTCAGGTCCGCTGCAGGTCACGCAGCCGGAGACGCGGACGGTCTGGCCGGGCACGGGCGCCGCCCTCGAGGAGGACGGGCCCGTGCTGCTGCACCTGTACGCCGAGGACGGCCGCGACGGCTCCGTCCTCAAGAACACCTACCAGGACGCCCCCGAGTGGCGCACCATGAGCGTCGAGTCGCTGGGCACGAACCTGCACGAGGCGCTGGCAGGCGCGCGGGTGGGGGCCCGGCTGCTGCACCTGGAGGTGGACGACGGCGTGCCGGTCGTCCTCGTCGTGGACGTGCTGCCCACCCGCGCCGCCGGCGACGCGGTCGAGCCCGCCGAGGGGCTGCCGACCGTGGAGCTGGACGACGACGGCGCCCCGACCGTCACGGTCCCGCAGGACGCCGCGCCCCCGGACGACCTCGAGGTCCAGCCGCTCGTGCGCGGCACCGGCCCGCAGGTCGAGGTCGGTCAGGTGGTCACGGTCCGGTTCACCGGCGTCCGCTGGAGCGACGGCACCGTGTTCGACACCACGTGGGAGGAGGGGGCGCCGCCCCAGGTGGCCACGATCGGCATCGGCCAGGTCGTCGAGGGGTGGGACCAGGGGCTGCTCGAGCAGACCGTCGGGTCGCAGGTGATGCTCGTGGTGCCCCCGTCGCTCGGATACGGTGGGACCGCCAGCGAGCTCGCGGACGAGACCCTCGTGTACGTCGTGGACATCCTCGACGCCCACCAGCAGGTCTCCGAGGAGCAGCAGCAGCCGTCCGCGCAGCCCCAGGAAGGGTAGTCATCAGCATGTCCGTCGCCGTCCGGGTGATCCCGTGCCTCGACGTCGACGCCGGCCGCGTCGTCAAGGGCGTCAACTTCGCCAACCTGCGGGACGCCGGTGACCCGGTCGAGCTCGCCGCCCGCTACGACGCCGAGGGCGCCGACGAGGTCACGTTCCTCGACGTGTCCGCCTCCTCCGGCGGTCGCGAGACGATGGTCGACGTCGTCGGGCGCACCGCCGAGCAGGTGTTCGTGCCCCTGACCGTCGGCGGCGGCGTGCGCAGCACCGACGACGTCGACCGGCTGCTGCGCGCGGGCGCCGACAAGGTGGGCGTCAACACCGCCGCGATCGCCCGGCCCGAGCTCATCGCCGAGATCGCCGACCGGTTCGGCTCGCAGGTGCTCACCCTCAGCGTCGACGCCCGCCGGGTCACCGGGGGCACGGTCACGCCGTCGGGCTACGAGGTGACCACCCACGGCGGCCGGCGCGGCACCGGCATCGACGCCGTCGAGTGGGCCGAGCGCGCCGCGCACCTGGGCGCCGGGGAGATCCTGCTCAACTCGATGGACGCCGACGGCACCACCGCCGGGTTCGACCTCGAGATGCTCGCCGCCGTGCGCGAGCGCGTGCAGGTCCCGCTCATCGCCTCCGGCGGGGCGGGGGAGCCGGAGCACTTCGTGGCCGCCGCCAAGGCCGGCGCCGACGCCGTGCTGGCCGCCAGCGTCTTCCACTTCGGCACCCTCACCGTCGGGCAGGTCAAGGACGCGATGCGCGCCGCCGGCGTCGAGGTGCGCTGAGCCGTGCCCCGTGCGGACCTGCCCGGCGAGCCCGACCGCCCCCTCGCGCTGACGGGCTCGCGCCTGCGTCGCTCGCTCCAGCTCGTCGGCCGCGGCATCGCCGCCGACCCCTGGGTCTACGTCCTGGCCATCGGCTTCTCGGCGCTGTTCGGGGCCGTCACCGTGGCGGTCTCGCGCGCCGTCGGCTGGGCCACCGACGCCGTCGTCGTCCCCGCGATCGCCGGCGACGCCGTCGCCCGCGGGCGCATCTGGCAGGCGGGCCTGGTGCTCGCCGGCGTGGCCCTCACCCTGGCGGTCAGCGTCTGGGGCCGGCGCGTGTGGGCCGGCTGGGGCTACGTCGACGTCGGCGCGCTGCACCGCCGGCGGCTCGCGTCCGCCTACCTGCGCCTGCCGATGTCGTGGCACCGCGCGCACCCGGCCGGCCAGCTCCTCGCCCACGCCAGCTCGGACGTCGAGGCCGCGACGGGCGTGTTCAACTCCGTGCCCTTCGCCCTCGGCGTCGTGGTGATGATCGTCGTCGCCACCGTGATGCTGCTGGCGATCGACCCGTGGCTGGCCGCCGCCGCGCTGGTGGTCGTCCCGCTGACCGTCGCGGCCAACGTCGTCTTCCAGCGGCACATGACCCCCGCCGTCACCCGCGCCCAGCAGCTGCGCGGCGAGGTCGCCGACGTCGCCCACGAGAGCTTCGAGGCGGCGCTGCTGGTCAAGTCCCTGGGTACCGCCGACCGGGAGGAGGAGCGCTTCGCCGCGCGCACCGACGAGCTGCGCGCCGCCAACGTGCGGGCCGGCAGCGTGCGCGCGGTGTTCGACCCGGTGATCGACATCCTGCCGAACCTCGGCACGCTGCTGGTGCTGGGCGTGGGCGCCTGGCGCGCCGGCACCGGCGCGGTCGACGCCGGCGACGTCGTCACCGCCGGGTACCTGCTGACCGTCATGGCCGTGCCCGTGCGCGCGTTCGGCTGGGTGCTCGGCGAGCTGCCGCGCGGCCTCGTGGGGTACGAGCGCATCGCCCGCGTCGTCGACCACCGCGGCGCGCTGCGCCCGGGCGACGCCGTCCTGCCGCGGCGCACCGGCGGCCTGGCGGTGCGCCTCGAGGGCGTGGGCGTCGACGTGCCCGGTCCGGCGGGCCGCACGACGACGCTGCTCGACGGCGTGACCCTCGACGTCGTCCCCGGCAGCACGGTCGCGGTCGTCGGCCCCACCGGCGCCGGCAAGACGACGCTGGTGTCGCTGCTGCCGCGCCTGTCGGACCCGACCCGCGGGCGAGTGCTGCTCGACGGGGTGGACGTGCGCACGCTGGCCGCGGGCGAGGTCCCCGCGCAGGTGGCGCTCGTGGCGCAGCAGACGTTCGTGTTCGAGGACACCGTGCGCGGCAACGTCACGCTGGCCGACCCGGGCGACCCGGCGGTCCCGTCCGACGACGCGGTGTGGGCGGCGCTGCGGCTCGCGCGGCTCGACGAGGTGGTGCGCGCCCTGCCGGGCGGCCTGGACGCGCCGCTCGGCGAGCGCGGCGCCAACCTCTCCGGCGGCCAGCGCCAGCGCCTGGCCGTGGCGCGCGCCCTGGTGCGCCGCCCGCGCCTGCTCGTGCTCGACGACGCCACCTCGGCCGTCGACCCGCGCGTCGAGCAGCAGATCCTCACCGGGCTGGCCGAGGCCGGCACCGGCGGCGAGGCGCCCACCGTCGTCATGGTCGCCTACCGCATGTCCTCGGTCGCGCTCGCCGACGTCGTGGTGCACCTCGACGGCGGCCGCGTCGTCGACGCCGGCACCCACGACGAGCTGCTCGCCCGGGACCCGGGCTACCGCGCGATCGCGACGGCGTACGAGGCCGAGGCCGCCCGCCGGGCCCGCGAGGTCGCGGACGCGGCCGACGCCGAGGCCCTGGCGGCCGCAGAGGCCGCCGACGCCGACGGCGTCGCGCGCACCGACGAGGCCGCGGAGGAGGTCCGATGAGCACGTCCGCGTCCATCGCGTCGGCCAGCACGCTCGGCGTGCTCGCCACCCTGCGCCGCGGGGTGCAGATCAGCCCGCAGATCGTCCAGGGCATGGGCTGGACGCTCGCCCTCGCCGTGCTCGCGGCGGCGGGGCGCGTCGTCGTGCCGGTGGCCGTCCAGCGCACGATCGACGACGGCGTCCTCGCCGCGGGCGGGCCCGACACCGGGCGGGTGGCCGCGCTGGCGATGGTCGCCGCCCTCGCCGTGCTCGCCGCCGCGGTGTGCTCCGCGCTGGTCAACGTGCGCCTGGTGAGCCGCACCGAGGCCGGCCTCGCGGCGCTGCGCGTGCGGGCGTTCCGCCACGTGCACGACCTGGCCACGCTCACCCAGGGCACCGAGCGGCGCGGGTCGCTCGTCTCGCGCGTCACGAGCGACGTCGACACCATCTCGCTGTTCGTCCAGTGGGGCGGCATCATGCTGCTCGTCTCCACGCTGCAGCTGCTCGTGGCCAGCGCCCTGATGCTCGTCTACTCGTGGCAGCTCACCCTCGTGGTCTGGGCGTGCTTCGTCCCGCTGTACCTCGTGCTGCGGTTCGCGCAGAAGCACGTCAACGCCGCCTACACCCGGGTGCGCGAGCGGGTCGGCGCCATGCTCGCCGCCGTGTCGGAGGCCGTGGTCGGGGCCGAGACCGTCCGTGCCTACGGCGTCGGGGAGCGCACCGGGCGCCGCGTCGGGGCGGCGATCGAGTCCACCCGCCGCGCGCAGGGGCGCGCCCAGCTGCTGGTGGCGTCGTCGTTCTCCAGCGGCACGCTGGTGTCCAACCTCGCGCTCGCCGCGGTCGTGGTGGTGGGCGCGCACCTCGGCGTCGGCGGCGCCCTCACCGCCGGCCAGGTCATCGCCTTCCTGTTCCTCGTGCAGCTGTTCACCGGCCCGGTGCAGATGGCCACGGAGATCCTCAACGAGCTGCAGAACGCCGTCGCCGGCTGGCGCCGGGTGCTCGCCGTCGTGGAGACGCCGGTCGACGTGGCCGAGGCGCCCGACGCCGTCCCCACCCCGCGCGGGCCCGCGCACGTGGAGCTGCGCGGCGTCCGGTTCGGCTACCCCGGCGGGCCGGAGGTGCTCCACGGCGTGGACCTCGTGCTGCCGGCGCGCGCCAAGGTCGCCGTGGTGGGCCAGACGGGATCGGGCAAGACGACGATCGCCAAGCTCGTCACCCGCCTCATGGACCCCACGGCCGGACAGGTGCTGCTCGACGGCGTGGACCTGCGCCGCACCACGCTCGCCTCGCTGCGCGAGCGGGTGGTGCTGGTGCCGCAGGAGGGGTTCCTCTTCGACGGCACGGTGGCGCAGAACGCGGCGTACGGGCTGCGCGACGCCGAGCGGCTGCCCGCCGACGAGGTGCGCGGGCGCGTCACCGAGGCGTTCGCGGCCCTGGGCCTCACCGACTGGCTCGCCGACCTGCCCGCCGGGCTCGACACGCCGGTCGGCCAGCGCGGCGAGGCGCTCAGCGCGGGGGAGCGGCAGCTCGTCGCCATCGCGCGCGCCTACCTCGCCGCGCCGGACCTGCTCGTGCTGGACGAGGCGACGTCCGCCGTCGACCCCGCGACCGAGGTGCGCATCGCCCGCGCGCTCGACTCGCTGACCACCGGCCGCACGACGATCACCATCGCCCACCGGCTGTCGACGGCGGAGGCGAGCGACCTCGTCGTCGTGGTCGACGCGGGCCACGTCGCCGAGGTGGGCCCGCACGCCGAGCTCGCCGCCGCCGGCGGCGTCTACGCCCGGATGCACGCGAGCTGGGTGGCGCAGACCCGCTGACCGGTGCGTCCGACGGGTCGGATCCCCGGACCGGGTCCCGCGTCGTGGCGCGCGGGGGTCGGCACCGGGGCCGACGTGGGAGGATGGCGGGGTGCCTGACACCGCCCTCGACCCGCAGATCGCCGCCCGTCTCAAGCGTGACGAGCACGGCCTCGTGGCCGCGATCGTGCAGCAGCACGACACCCGCGAGGTCCTCATGCTCGGCTGGATGGACGACGAGGCCCTCCACCGCACCCTGACCACCGGCCGCGTGACCTTCTGGTCGCGCTCGCGCCGGGAGTACTGGCGCAAGGGCGACACCTCCGGGCACGTGCAGTGGGTCAAGGGCGTCTCGATCGACTGCGACGGCGACGCGCTGCTCGTCGAGGTCGACCAGGTGGGCGCGGCCTGCCACACCGGCACGCGCACCTGCTTCCTCGCCGGTGGCGAGCTGCCCGCCGTCGTCGGCGCCGCGGAGGTGGAGGCGTGAGCGCCACGACCTCGACCCCGACCCCGTTCCCGGCACCTACCCCGGCCTCGGTGCCCGCGCCGGCCGCCCCGGCCGCCCCTGCCGACGAGGTCCGCCTGCCCGCCGACCTGCCCTGGGGCGCCACCTGGCCGGACCTGCCGACGTTCCGCTCGCTCGCGCGCGACCGGCGGGTCGTACCCGTGGTGCGCCGCGTGCTGGCCGACGACGCCACCCCCGTGGGGCTGTACCGCGCCCTGGCCCACGGCCGGCCGGGCACGTTCGTGCTGGAGTCGGCCGACGCCTCGGGCGCCTGGGCGCGCTGGTCGTTCGTCGGCGTCGCGTCGCGGGCGCAGCTCACCGCCCGTGACGGGCAGGCCGTGTGGACCGGCGACGTGCCCGCCGGGATCCCGACCTCCGGCGACGTCGTCGAGGTGCTCGAGGCGACGCTCGAGGCCCTGCGCACCCCGCCGATCGTCGGCCTGCCGCCGCTGACCGGCGGCATGGCGGGCTCCGTCGGCTGGGACGCGGTGCGGCACTGGGAGCCGACGCTGCCCGCCACGGCGCCCGACGAGGTCGGCGCCCCGGAGCTCGCGCTGTGCCTGGCCACGGACCTGCTGGCGATCGACCACCACACCGGCGCGGTGTGGCTCGTCGCGAACGCCATCAACATGGACGACACCGACGCCCGCGTCGACGAGGCGCACGCGGACGCCGTGGCGCGCCTCGACGCGCTCGCCGCGCGGCTCGCCGGGCCGGCGCCGCGCGTGGCCACCGTGCTGCGCGACGACGTCGCCGAGCCGGAGCTCGAGTTCCGCTCGACGCGCGAGGAGTTCGAGGCCGCGGTGGGCGCCGGCAAGGAGGCCATCCGCGACGGCGAGGTGTTCCAGGTGGTGCTGTCGCAGCGCCTCGACCTCGACTGCCCGGCCGACCCGCTGGACGTCTACCGGGCGCTGCGGACCATCAACCCGAGCCCGTACATGTACTACTTCCACCTCACCGACCCGCAGGGGCGGGACTTCCAGGTGGTGGGCTCGAGCCCGGAGACGCTGGTCAAGGTCGACGCCGGGCACGTCACGACCTACCCGATCGCCGGGTCGCGCCCGCGCGGCGCCACGGTCGAGGAGGACGTCGCGCTGGCCGAGGAGCTGTACGCCGACCCCAAGGAGCGGGCCGAGCACCTCATGCTCGTGGACCTGTCGCGCAACGACCTGGTCAAGGTGTGCCAGCCGACCACCGTCGAGGTGGTCGAGTTCATGGTGCTGCGCCGGTTCAGCCACATCATGCACCTGTGCTCCACGGTGGTCGGGCGGCTGCGCCCGGGCCGCACCGCGCTCGACACCCTGCGCGCGACGTTCCCCGCGGGCACGCTCTCGGGAGCGCCCAAGCCGCGCGCCATCGCGCTGATCGACGAGCTCGAGCCGGCCTCGCGCGGCATCTACGGCGGCACGGTCGGCTACCTCGACTTCGGCGGCAACATGGACATGGCCATCGCCATCCGCACGGCGTTCGTGCGCGACGGGCGCGCCTCGGTGCAGGCCGGCGGCGGCATCGTCGCCGACTCGGTGCCGGCGCTCGAGTACGCCGAGTCGCGCAACAAGGCCGCGGCGGCCGTGCGGGCCGTGCAGCTCGCCGCCCGGTTCGCCCGCCTCGGCGCCGCGGCCGACGGCGGTGCGGCCCACGGCGGTGTGGCCGGCGCGGACGGGAGCCCGGAGGCCGGCGCGTGAGCGGCGTCCTGACCCGCGCGCGCGCCACCTGGGCCGTCGTCCTCCTCGGCGGGCTGGCGCTGGCCACGGCCGCCCCGGTCTGGGTGCGCTCCGAGGTCGCGACCGCGCTCGACCCGGACGTCGCGATCACGGTCACCGGCACGGCCGCGGCGCCCGCCGTCGGCGCGGCCGCGCTGGTCCTCGTGGCCGCCGGGCTGGCCCTGGCGCTCGGCGGCCGCGTCGCGCGCTGGGTGGTGCTCGCCGTCGCCGCGGGAGCGGGCGTCCTGGTGGCGGCCTCGGCCCTCAGCGTGGCCACCGACCCCGAGCCGGCCGCGGTCGCCGGGGCGAGCGAGGCGGCGGGCGTGACCGAGCTCACCGCCCCGGTGTCGCTGGCCGTGTGGCCCTGGCTGACGGCCGCGGTCGGCGTCCTCGCCGTCGTCGTCGCCGTGCTCGCCGCGGTCGCGTCCCGCCGGTGGGCGGCGACGTCGGGCCGCCACGAGCGGGCGCCGGCCGAGGCTGCCGCCGCGAGCCCCGCCGGGGCGCCCGGCGCCGCGCCGGGTACCGCGTCGGGCGGCGCGTCGGGCGGCGCGTCGGGTACCGCGGCCGGCGCCGCGGCCGGAACCACGACCAGCACGCCGCGGGCCGCCGACCCCGGCGACGAGGGGGAGGTCGACGCCCACGACGCGTGGGACGCGCTCTCCCGGGGCACCGACCCCACGGCGGACCGCTAGGCTGGTCCCGCCGACGGCAACCTGCACGGGCACCCATCAGCACGTCACGAAAGGCCCCATGACCACCATGGCCGAGAACACCAACGAGTACGCCTACCTGCCCCCGGCCGCGCCGCACCACAACGAGGGCAAGACGGTCGCGTCCTGGACCGCCATGGCGGGCGTCACCGTCGGCGCGCTGGTCGCCGCGCTCGCCGTGGTCTTCGCGTCGGTCGTGCTCTTCGTGATCGGCTTCGTGGTCATCGCCGTCTCGCTGGTCGCGGGGCTCGTGCTGCGCCGGATGGGCTTCGGCCAGCCCGACCCCGAGCCGGTCCCCGGCGGCGGCCGCCGCCAGCGTCCCGAGCGCTGAGCCGCCCCGCCTGCTCGCGGCGACGCGGCGGCGACCTCGCAGCAGCCTCGCGACGCCGCAGCAGCGACGCCCCACGGCGCCCGACCGCACCGGTCGGGCGCCGTCGCCGTCTCACCGCTCGGTGGGTGGTCAAGGTCACCCCGGCGCGGGCCCTACGATGGGCGGTGTCGGCACGGCCGGCAGGATCCGGTTCGCACGACGGGGGAGGCGCAGCATGACGGTCCTGGAGGACATCGTCGCGGGGGTCCGCGAGGACCTCGCGACGCGCCAGGCGGCGACGTCGCTCGACGAGCTCAAGGAGCGCGCCGCGCGCGCCCCGGGCGCCCTCGAGGTGGTGAGCCGGCTGCGCGCGCAGGACGCCGTGGCCGTGATCGCCGAGGTGAAGCGCTCCAGCCCCAGCAAGGGCTCGCTCGCCGCGATCTCCGACCCCGCGGCGCTGGCGCAGGAGTACGCCCGCGGCGGTGCGAGCGTCATCTCCGTGCTCACCGAGCAGCGGCGCTTCGGCGGCAGCCTGGCCGACCTGGACGCGGTGCGCGCCAAGGTCGACGTGCCCGTGCTGCGCAAGGACTTCGTGGTCACGCCGTACCAGGTGTGGGAGGCCCGCGCCCACGGCGCCGACGTCGTCCTGCTCATCGTCGCCGCCCTCGAGCAGACGGTGCTCACCTCGCTCGTCGAGCGGGTGCACTCGCTGGGCATGACCGCGCTCGTCGAGGTCCACACCGCCGACGAGGTGCACCGGGCGCTCGACGCCGGTGCCCGCGTGGTGGGCGTCAACGCCCGCGACCTCAAGACGCTGCAGGTGGACCGGTCGGTCTTCGCCCGCCTCGCGCCGCTGATCCCGGACGACGTCGTGCGCGTCGCCGAGTCCGGCGTGCGGGGCCCGCACGACGTCATGGACTACGCCCGGGCCGGCGCCCACGCCGTGCTCGTGGGCGAGGCGCTCGTCACCGGCGACGCGCCCCGCCGCTCGGTGGCCGACCTGGTCGCCGCCGGCCAGCACCCGGCCCTGTGGTCCGTGCGGCCCGCCGCGCAGTCCTGACGGCCCGCCGCAGCCCCACGCGCGCCGGGACGCCGCGGCCCGTCCGCCCCGTCCCGCCCGCGCCCCACCCGCCCGCGCCCCACCCTCGCTTGGAAGGGAAGGTCCTCGTGCCCACGCCCGACCCGCACGCCGCCGGCTCGCCGTCCCCGACGCCGGTCAGCGACGCGCTCTCCGACACCCTGGCCCACCAGGTGCTCGGCGAGCACCCCGACGACCCCGTCGAGGCGGCCGCGACGCGGCTGGCCGACCGGCAGGGGCCGTACTTCGGCCAGTTCGGCGGCCGCTTCGTGCCCGAGGCGCTGTACGCCGCGCTCGACGAGCTCGAGACCGAGTACCGCAAGGCGCTCGACGACCCGGAGTTCCGCGCCGAGCTGGCCCGCCTGCACCGCGAGTACACCGGCCGCCCGTCGCCGCTCACGGAGGTGGCCCGGTTCGCCGAGCACGCCGGCGGCCAGCGCGTCTTCCTCAAGCGCGAGGACCTCAACCACACCGGCTCGCACAAGATCAACAACGTGCTGGGCCAGGCGCTGCTCGTGAAGCGCATGGGCAAGACCCGCGTCATCGCCGAGACCGGCGCCGGCCAGCACGGCGTCGCCACCGCCACGGCCGCCGCGCTGCTCGACCTCGAGTGCGTCGTCTACATGGGCGAGGAGGACACCCGCCGCCAGGCGCTCAACGTCGCCCGCATGCGGCTGCTCGGCGCCGAGGTCGTGCCGGTCCAGATCGGCTCGCGCACGCTCAAGGACGCGATCAACGAGGCGCTGCGCGACTGGGTCGCGAACGTCGAGAGCACCCACTACCTGCTGGGCACGGTGACCGGTCCGCACCCGTTCCCCGAGATGGTGCGCGAGTTCCACCGGATCATCGGCGAGGAGGCGCGCGAGCAGGTGCTCGAGCGCACCGGCCGACTGCCCGACGTCGTCGCCGCGTGCGTCGGCGGCGGCTCCAACGCCCTCGGCATCTTCAACGCCTTCCTCGACGACCCGGACGTCGCGCTGTACGGCTTCGAGGCCGGCGGCGAGGGCGTGGCCTCCGGCCGGCACGCCGCCCGGTTCTCCGGCGGCGCGCCGGGCGTGCTGCACGGCGCCCGCTCCTACCTGCTCCAGGACGCCGACGGCCAGACGCTGCCCAGCCACTCCGTCTCGGCGGGGCTGGACTACCCGAGCGTCGGGCCGGCGCACTCCTGGCTGCACGACCTGGGCCGCGCCGTCTACCGCCCGGTGACCGACGGCGAGGCCATGGAGGCGTTCCGCCTGCTGTGCCGCACGGAGGGCATCATCCCGGCGATCGAGTCGGCGCACGCCCTGGCCGGCGCCGTCCAGGTGGGCCGCGAGCTCGCGGCCGCGGGCGAGCGCGACAAGATCATCGTCGTCAACCTCTCCGGCCGCGGCGACAAGGACGTGGCCACCGCCGCACGGTGGTTCGACCTGCTCGACGCGGACCAGGCCGAGGCCGGCGACGCCGACCCGCTGACCACGGAGGGGGACCTGTGAGCACGCCCGCCATCCCGGCCGGGACCCGGCCCGGCGGCGCGCCCGCCGCCACCCCCGCGCCCGCGGGCGCCGCCGCGCGCTCGCGCACCGCGGCGCGGATCGAGGAGCTCCGGGCCGCCGGGCGGCCCGCGCTCGTGGGCTACCTGCCCGTCGGGTTCCCCACGCCGGAGCGGTCGATCGAGGCCGTCGTCGCGATGGTGGACGCGGGCGTCGACGTCGTCGAGCTCGGCATCCCCTACACCGACCCGGTGATGGACGGCCCGGTCATCCAGCGGGCCGCCGAGCAGGCGCTGGCGGCGGGCACCCGCGTGGCCGACGTCTTCCGCGTCGTGCGCGCGGCGAGCGAGCACGCGCCCCACGTGCCGGTGCTGGTCATGACCTACTGGAACCCGGTGCTGCGGTACGGGGTCGACGCCTTCGCCCGCGACCTCGCGGCCGCCGGCGGCGCCGGGCTCATCACGCCGGACCTCGTCCCGGACGAGGGCGCCGAGTGGCTCGCCGCGGCGGAGACGTACGGGCTCGACCGGGTGTTCCTGGTGGCGCCGAGCTCGACGCCGGAGCGGCTGCGCCTCACCGCGGCCGCGTCGCGCGGCTTCGTCTACGCCGCCTCGACCATGGGCGTCACCGGTGTGCGCGCCCAGGTGGGGGACCGGGCCGAGCAGCTCGTCGCCGACACCCGCGCCGCCGGCGCCCCGCGCGTGTGCGTGGGCCTCGGCGTCTCGAACGGGGAGCAGGCCGCGCAGGTCGGCGCCTTCGCCGACGGCGTCATCGTCGGCTCCGCCTTCGTGCGGCCGCTGCTGACCGACGAGCCCTGGGAGCAGCGGCTCGACGCCGTGCGCGCCGTCGCCGCGGACCTCGCGGCCGGCGTCGCCCGCGCGCGGGCGGGCCACGCCGGCGGGCAGGCCGGAGGCCCGGCGTGACGGCCCTCGCGGCGCTCGGCACCGTCGTGCCGGCCGCGATCCCGAGCCCGCCGCAGCACACCTGGTACCTCGGCGGGTTCCCGGTCCGCGCCTACGCGCTGGCGATCCTCGCGGGCATCGTGGTCGCGGTGTGGATCACCGCGCGCCGGTTCGTGCGGCGCACGGCCGGGGGCACCGCCGACGACGTGCTCGAGATCGCCTTCTGGGCGGTGCCGTTCGGCATCGTCGGCGGCCGCCTCTACCACGTCGTCAGCACCCCCGACCCGTACTGGGGGCCGGACGGCGACCCCGTCCGCGCGCTGTACGTGTGGGAGGGCGGCCTGGGCATCTGGGGCGCCGTCGCGCTGGGCGCGGTGGGCGCCTACATCGGCTGCCGCCGCCAGAACATCCGCATGCCCGTGTTCGCCGACGCGATCGCGCCGGCGCTGCTGGTCGCGCAGGCCGTCGGCCGCCTCGGCAACTGGTTCAACCAGGAGCTGTTCGGCGCGCCCACCACCCTGCCGTGGGGGCTGCGGATCGACGCCGCCTACCTGCCCCCCGACCCGGCCACCGGTCTGATGTACGCCGAGGGGACGCTCTTTCACCCCACGTTCCTCTACGAGCTGCTGTGGAACCTCGCCATGGCCGCGGTCATCGTCTGGGTAGACAGACGGTTCAGGCTCGGTCACGGTCGCGTATTCTGGCTCTACGTGGTGCTGTACACCCTGGGCCGCGGCTGGATCGAGGCGCTGCGCATCGACACCGCCGAGCACGTCCTGGGGCTCCGGCTCAACGTGTGGACGTCGATCGTGGTCGGGCTCGGTGCTCTGGCAGCATTCGTCCTCATCGGACGCCTGCGCCCCGGTCGCGAGACCGACGCACGCCGCGAGCCGGGGGAGGACGCCCCGGACGCGGCCCCCGAGCCGGCCACCGCCCGGACCTCCGCCGCGAGCGAGGGGACGGCGGGCGGGGAGCCGGCAGCCGACACCACGAGAGACGTCGAGGAGAAGGACGACCAACGCTCCGCGGAGGCCGCCGGGCCCGACCCCGGCACGGCGGCCCGCGCCTGACGCGGACCCGGGCGACACCCGGGACCGCCACCTGACCGACGGGCCGACGGCGTCCCGACCAGCTTGACCGAGGAAGTCGCGCCCGGGGGACCGGGCGCACGTGAGGACGGTGTTGATGACCACGCCGCAGCTTCGTGGCGCCGTGCCCGGCGCGCAGGGCCTCTACGACCCCGCCGCCGAGCACGACGCGTGCGGCGTCGCCTTCGTGGCGACGCTGCGCGGGACCCCCGGACGGGACATCGTCGACGCAGGGCTGACCGCGCTGCTGAACCTGGACCACCGCGGGGCCGTGGGCGCGGAGGAGAGCTCCGGTGACGGGGCCGGGATCCTGACCCAGATCCCCGACGCGTTCATCCGTGACGTCGTCGGCGTCGACCTGCCGCCGGCGGGCCGCTACGCCATCGGCATGGCGTTCCTGCCCCAGGACCCGGCCGAGGCGGACGCCGTCGCGCGCCGCGTCGACGAGATCGCCGCCGAGGAGAAGCTCGACGTGCTGGCGTGGCGCGACGTGCCCGTCACGGCCGACCTGGTCGGCCCGACGGCGCGCGCGTCGATGCCGCTGTTCCGCCAGCTCGTCCTGGCCGACCCGGCCCGCGAGCTGTCCGGGCTGGAGCTCGACCGCCGCGCGTACCGCGTGCGCAAGCGCGCCCTCAACGAGCTGGGCCTGTACTTCGCATCGCTGTCCGCGCGCACCATCACGTACAAGGGCATGCTCACCACGGCGCAGCTCGAGCCGTTCTTCGCGGACCTGTCGGACCCGCGGTACGCCTCCGAGATCGCGCTGGTGCACTCGCGGTTCTCCACCAACACGTTCCCGTCCTGGCCGCTGGCGCAGCCGTTCCGGCTCATCGCGCACAACGGCGAGATCAACACCGTGCGCGGCAACCGCAACTGGATGTCGGCGCGCGAGGGCACGCTGGCGAGCGAGGAGCTGGGCGACCTGTCGCCGCTCATGCCGGTGTGCACCGAGGGCGCCAGCGACTCGGCCAGCTTCGACGAGGTGCTGGAGCTGCTGCACCTGGGCGGCCGCTCGCTGCCGCACGCGGTGCTCATGATGGTGCCCGAGGCGTGGGAGAACCACGCCGAGATGGACCCGGCCCGCCGCGCGTTCTACGCCTACCACGCGAACCTCATCGAGCCGTGGGACGGGCCCGCCTGCCTCACGTTCACCGACGGCACGCTCATCGGCGCCGTGCTCGACCGCAACGGCCTGCGCCCCGGCCGCTACTGGGTCACCGAGGACGGCCTCGTCGTGCTCGCCTCCGAGTCGGGCGTGCTCGACATCGACCCGGCGACCATCGTGCGCAAGGGCCGGCTGGAGCCGGGCCGCATGTTCCTGGTCGACACCGGTGCGGGCCGCATCGTGGAGGACGACGAGATCAAGGGCCAGCTCGCCGCCCAGCGCCCGTACGCGCAGTGGGTCGCCGAGCAGCAGATCTCCCTCGAGTCGCTGCCCGAGCGCGAGCACGTGGCGCACAGCCCGGCGTCCGTCCAGCGGCGCCAGCGGGCGTTCGGCTACACGGACGAGGAGCTCAAGATCATCCTCAGCCCGATGGCCAACTCGGGGGCCGAGCCCCTGGGCGCCATGGGCTCGGACACCCCGATCGCGGTGCTGTCCAAGCGGCCGCGGCTGCTGTTCGACTACTTCACGCAGATGTTCGCCCAGGTGACCAACCCGCCGCTGGACGCCATCCGCGAGGAGCTCGTCACGTCGCTCGGCGGCGCCATCGGCCCGGAGCCGAACCTGCTCAGCGACACCCCGGAGCACGCGCGCAAGCTCGTGCTGCCGTTCCCGGTGCTCGACAACGACCAGCTGGCCAAGATCGTGCGCATCGACCGCGACGAGCGGCTCGAGGGCGTCTTCCGCGCCGTCACCGTCAGCGGCCTGTACGACGTCTCGGGCGGCGGCGCGGCCCTGCAGCGCCGGCTCGACGAGATCTTCGCCCAGGTCGACGCCGAGATCGCCGCCGGCGCCACGCACATCGTGCTGACGGACCGCCACTCGAACTCCGAGCTGGCGCCGATCCCGTCGCTGCTGCTGACCTCGGCGGTGCACCACCACCTGCTGCGCCGGCACACCCGCACGAAGATCTCGCTCGTCGTCGAGGCCGGCGACGTGCGCGAGGTGCACCACGTCGCGCTGCTCATCGGCTACGGCGCGGCCGCGGTCAACCCGTACCTCGCCATGGAGACCGTCGAGGACCTCGCGCGCCGCGGGTACCTCACCGTCGACCCGGCCACCGCCGTCGCCCACCTCATCAAGGCGCTCGGCAAGGGCGTGCTCAAGGTGATGAGCAAGATGGGCATCTCGACGATCATGTCCTACCGCGGGGCGCAGATCTTCGAGGCCGTGGGCCTGTCCCACGAGCTCGTCGACGACTACTTCACCGGCACCACCAGCCGGCTGGGCGGCGTGGGGCTCGACGTCGTCGCGGCTGAGGTCGCCGCGCGCCACGCGGAGGCCTACCCGCGCTCGGGCAACCACCGCCCGCACCAGCCCCTCACCTCCGGCGGCGAGTACCAGTGGCGCCGCGACGGCGAGGAGCACCTGTTCGACCCCGAGACGGTCTTCCGCCTGCAGCACTCCACGCGCGCGGGCCGGATGGACGTCTTCCGGCAGTACACCCGCCGGGTGGACGAGCAGTCGCGCCGCCTCATGACCCTGCGCGGCCTGCTGCGCTTCAACCCCGACCGCGAGCCCATCCCGGTCGAGGAGGTCGAGCCGGTCAGCGAGATCGTCAAGCGGTTCAACACCGGCGCGATGTCCTACGGCTCGATCTCGGCCGAGGCGCACGAGACGCTCGCGATCGCGATGAACCGCCTCGGCGGCCGGTCGAACACGGGCGAGGGCGGCGAGCACCCGGAGCGCCTGTACGACCCGGAGCGCCGCTCGCGGGTCAAGCAGGTCGCCTCCGGCCGGTTCGGCGTCACGAGCGAGTACCTCACGCAGGCCGACGACATCCAGATCAAGCTCGCCCAGGGCGCCAAGCCGGGCGAGGGCGGCCAGCTGCCGCCGTCGAAGGTGTACCCGTGGGTCGCCGAGGTGCGGCACTCCACGCCGGGCGTGGGCCTCATCTCGCCGCCGCCGCACCACGACATCTACTCGATCGAGGACCTGGCGCAGCTGATCCACGACCTGAAGAACGCCAACCCGAGCGCGCGCATCCACGTCAAGCTCGTCTCCGAGTTCGGCGTGGGCACGGTCGCGGCCGGCGTGTCCAAGGCGCACGCGGACGTGGTGCTCATCTCCGGGCACGACGGCGGCACCGGCGCGTCCCCGCTGACGAGCCTCAAGCACGCCGGCACGCCGTGGGAGATCGGCCTGGCCGAGACCCAGCAGACGCTCGTGCTCAACGACCTGCGCGACCGCATCACGGTGCAGGTCGACGGGCAGATGAAGACCGGGCGCGACGTCGTCGTGGCCGCGCTGCTGGGCGCCGAGGAGTTCGGCTTCGCCACCGCGCCGATGGTGGTCTCCGGCTGCATCATGATGCGCGTGTGCCACCTGGACACCTGCCCGGTGGGCGTGGCCACGCAGAACCCGGAGCTGCGCAAGCGGTTCACCGGCAAGCCCGAGTTCGTCGTGAACTTCTTCGAGTTCGTGGCGCAGGAGGTGCGCGAGCACCTCGCCTCGCTCGGCTTCCGGACGCTCGAGGAGGCCGTCGGCCAGGTCCAGGCGCTCGACACCCGCAAGGCCGTCGACCACTGGAAGGCCCAGGGCCTCGACCTCGCCCCGGTGCTGGAGCGGCCGCAGCCGCTGCCGGGCTCCGCGCTGCGCAAGGTCAAGGACCAGGACCACGGCTTGGCCAAGGCGCTGGACAACCAGCTGCTGGCGCTGGCGCGCCCGGCGCTGGAGGACGGCACCCCCGTGCGGATCGAGCTGCCGGTGCGCAACGTCAACCGCACGGTCGGCACGATGCTCGGCCACGAGGTGACCAAGCGCTACCGCGGCGCGGGCCTGCCCGACGGCACGGTCGACGTGACGCTCACCGGCTCGGCGGGCCAGTCCTTCGGCGCGTTCGTGCCGCGGGGCGTGACCCTGCGGCTGTTCGGCGACGCGAACGACTACGTCGGCAAGGGCCTGTCGGGCGGCCGCATCGTCGTGCGGCCCGACCGCGCCGCCGTGCTCGAGGGCGCGGCGAACGTCATCGCCGGCAACGTCATCGGCTACGGCGCGACGTCGGGCGAGGTCTTCCTGCGCGGCCGGGTCGGCGAGCGGTTCGCCGTGCGCAACTCGGGCGCGACGCTCGTCGTCGAGGGCGTGGGCGACCACGCCTGCGAGTACATGACGGGCGGCACCGTGGTGGTGCTCGGCCCGACGGGCCGCAACCTCGGCGCCGGCATGTCCGGCGGCACGGCGTACGTGCTCGACCTGCGCCCGCAGGCGATGAACGCGGCCTCCGTCGCCACCGGCGAGCTGGCGGTCGGCGAGCTCGACGACCCGGACTGGGACGTCGTCGAGACGCTGCTGCGCCGGCACGTCGAGGAGACCGGGTCGAACGCCGCGGCCGAGCTGCTGGCCGACCCCGACGCCGCCCGCGCCCGGTTCTCCCGGGTGCTGCCGACGGGCTGGGCGCGCGTGCGCCACGCGCTCGCCGAGGCGGCGGCCGAGGGCCAGGGCATGGCGGGCGACGACGCCTGGGACGAGAACGTGTGGGACCGGATCATGGAGGTGGCTCGTGGCTGACCCGCGGGGTTTCCTGAAGGTTCGCGAGCGTGAGCTGCCGCCGAGCCGACCCGTCGAGGTGCGCCTGCGGGACTGGAAGGACGTGCACGCCCACCTGCAGGAGGGGCAGCCGTTCCTCAAGGAGCAGGCGGGCCGCTGCATGGACTGCGGCATCCCGTTCTGCCACCAGGGCTGCCCGTTGGGCAACCTCATCCCGGAGTGGAACGACCTGGTGTGGCGCGGGCAGTGGGCCGACGCCATCGAGCGGCTGCACGCGACGAACAACTTCCCGGAGTTCACGGGGCGTGTGTGCCCCGCGCCGTGCGAGTCGGCGTGCGTGCTGGGCATCAACCAGCCGGCGGTGACGATCAAGAACGTCGAGGTCTCGATCATCGACGAGGCGTTCGCCCGCGGGCTCGTCACGCCCCAGGTGCCGCAGCGCCTCACGGGCACGACGATCGCGGTCGTCGGCTCGGGCCCCGCGGGCCTGGCCGCCGCCCAGCAGCTGACCCGGGCCGGGCACACGGTCGTGGTGTACGAGCGCGACGACGCCATCGGCGGCCTGCTGCGCTACGGCATCCCCGACTTCAAGATGGAGAAGCACCACATCGACCGCCGCCTGGCGCAGATGGAGGCCGAGGGCACCCGGTTCCGCCCGGGCGTCGAGATCGGCACCGACATCACGTGGGACGCGCTGCGCCGCCGGTTCGACGCGGTGGTCGTCGCCACCGGCGCCACGGTGCCGCGCGACCTGGCGCTGCCGGGCCGCGAGCTCGACGGCATCCTGTTCGCCATGGACTTCCTCACCCCGGCCAACAAGGCCGTGGCGGGGCGGCCGGTCGAGGACGCGCCGTCGGCCGAGGGCAAGCACGTGGTGATCATCGGCGGCGGCGACACGGGCTCCGACTGCCTCGGCACCTCGCTGCGCCAGGGCGCGGCGAGCGTGACGACGCTGGCCATCGGCCGCAAGCCGGCGCTCGAGCGCACGGCGAACCAGCCGTGGCCCACCGACCCGATCGTGTTCGAGGTCTCCTCCTCGCACGAGGAGGGCGGCGAGCGCGCCTACCTGGCGTCGACCGTCGAGTTCCTCGGCGACGACTCCGGCCGCGTCCGCGCCCTCAAGGTGGCCGAGACCGAGTACCTGGCCGACGGGCGCCGCGCGCCCAAGGCCGGCACGGAGCGCGAGATCCCCGCGGACCTGGTGCTGGTCGCCATGGGCTTCACCGGGCCGGAGACGGACGCGCTCGTCGACCAGACGGGCACGGAGCTCACGAGCCGGGGCCTGGTGCGCCGCGACGACGACTACGCCACGTCCCTGCCGGGCGTGTTCGTGGCCGGCGACGCGGGCCGCGGCCAGTCGCTCATCGTGTGGGCGATCGCCGAGGGCCGCGCCTGCGCGGCCGCCGTCGACGCCTACCTGCAGGGCTCGACCGAGCTGCCCGCGCCCGTGGGCCCGCGCACGGTGGCCCTGAGAGCATGAGCACACCGGCGGGCGTCGCCGCAGGTTAGGTGGTAGACGCCCGCCGGGAGGAAGATGACCTGGGCGCCGTCCCGGACGGCGCACCGCACCGGCCACCGGGGGTGGCCGGCAGGCCCCGGGTGCGACCGGGGCCGATCGACGACGAGGCTGGAGACATGCGCAGAGCGAAGATCGTTTGCACCATCGGCCCGGCGACCGCGAGCCCGGAGAACCTCCGCAGGCTCGTCGACGCGGGCATGGACGTGGCCCGGATCAACCGGAGCCACGGTTCCGTCGAGGAGCACGAGGCGGTGTACCACGGCGTGCGCGAGGCCGCGAAGGCGGCCGGCCGCAACGTGGCTGTGCTGGTGGACCTCCAGGGCCCGAAGATCCGCCTCGGCAAGTTCGAGAAGGACGAGAAGTACTGGCTCGACGAGGGCGACGTCTTCACCATCACCACCGAGGACGTCGTGGGCACCAAGGAGCTCGTCTCCACCACGCACCAGGGCCTGCCGGGCGACGCCCGCGTCGGCGACCCGATCCTCATCGACGACGGCAAGGTGCGCGTGCGCGTCACGGCCGTCGAGGGCCCGCGTGTGACCACGGTGGTCGAGGTCGCCGGCCCGGTGTCGAACAACAAGGGCCTCAACCTGCCGGGCGTGTCCGTGTCCGTGCCCGCGCTGTCCGAGAAGGACACCGAGGACCTGCGCTGGGGCCTGCGCATCGGCGCCGACTTCATCGCGCTGTCGTTCGTCCGCAACGCCAAGGACTACGACGACGTGCGCGCGATCATGGAGGAGGAGGGGCGCGTCGTCCCCGTCGTCGCCAAGATCGAGAAGCCGCAGGCGGTGGAGAACCTCGAGGAGGTCGTCGCCGCGTTCGACGCGTTCATGGTGGCCCGCGGCGACCTCGCCGTCGAGATGCCGCTGGAGCAGGTGCCGCTGGTCCAGAAGCGCATCGTCGAGCTCGCGCGCCGCAACGCCAAGCCGGTCATCGTCGCCACCCAGGTGCTCGAGTCGATGACGAACAACCCGACGCCCACCCGCGCCGAGGCCTCGGACTGCGCCAACGCCGTCCTCGACGGCGCGGACGCCGTCATGCTCTCGGGCGAGACCAGCGTCGGCGACTACCCGATCGTCACCGTGCAGACGATGGCGAAGATCATCTCCGCCACCGAGGAGCTCGGCGCCGACCGCATCGCGCCGCTCGGCAGCCGGCCGCACACGCGCGGCGGCGTCATCACCCACGCCGCGGCGAACATCGGCACCGAGCTCGGCGCGAAGTACTTCGTGACGTTCACGCAGTCGGGCGACTCGGCGCGCCGCATGTCGCGCCTGCGCTCGCAGATCCCCCTGCTCGCCTTCACGCCGGAGCCCGACGTGCGCGCGCAGCTCGCCCTGAGCTGGGGCGCCCAGGCCTACCAGGTGCCCAAGGTCGACTCGGTGGACCAGATGGTCTCGCAGGTGGACTCGACGCTGCAGGCCAACGGCCTCGCCGAGCCGGGCGACCGCGTGGTCATCGTCTCCGGCGCCCCGGTGGGCGTGCCGGGCACGACCAACTCGATCCTCGTGCACAAGGTCGGCAGCGCGAACGACGCCTGACCGGACCGCCGGCCGGACCACCCGGCCGGACCGACGACGACGGCGGCGCGCCACCCTGGGGTGGCGCGCCGCCGTCGTCGTGTCGTCCGTGACCTCTCGGGTACCCCGGGCGGGACTCGAACCCGCAACACTCCGATTTTGAGTCGGATGCCTCTGCCAGTTGGGCTACCGGGGCGTGCGTGGACCATCGAACCACATCCGGCGAGGGACGCCGCCGGGCGTGGGAAACCGCACGTCCCGCCAGGCGGCCCGGCGCGCGGGAGCGGGGGAGCGCGGGACTAGGATGTGGTTCGTGACCGAGAAGCCCGCCGCGAAGCTGCCGCTGGACCTGCCGCCGATGGTCGAGCAGGAGCCTGCCCCCGAGCCGTCCGCCCCCGCCCGCCCGGCGCGCCGCGCCGTCGTCGCGGAGGACGAGGCCCTCATCCGCATGGACGTCGTCGAGACCCTCCGCGAGGCCGGGTACGACGTCGTCGGGGAGGCGGGTGACGGCGAGACCGCCGTGCGGCTCGCCACGGAGCTCAAGCCGGACGTCGTCGTCATGGACGTCAAGATGCCCGAGCTCGACGGCATCTCCGCCGCCGAGCGGATCGGCAAGGCGCACGCCGCCCCGGTGGTGCTCCTGACCGCCTTCTCGCAGACGGAGCTCGTCGAGCGCGCCCGCGACGCCGGCGCGATGGCCTACGTCGTCAAGCCGTTCACGCCCGCCGACCTGCTGCCGGCCGTCGAGATCGCCATCTCGCGCTACCAGCAGATCGGCGCGCTCGAGGCCGAGGTCGCCGACCTCACCGAGCGCTTCGAGACCCGCAAGCGCGTCGACCGCGCCAAGGGCCTGCTGCAGACGAAGATGGGCCTGTCCGAGCCCGAGGCGTTCCGCTGGATCCAGAAGACCTCGATGGACCGCCGCCTCACGATGCGCGAGGTCGCCGACGCGGTCATCGAGCAGGTCGGCAGCTGACGCAGCCGTCCGTTTTTCACCCCGGGTGCCCGGTCCCCGTCGTTGTACGGGACCGGGCACGCCGCTATCGTCGCGAGGCGACGTCCCAGTCCTGGAGGTGGTCATGCGCGCAGGGGTCGATGTCCGGATCGCCGGACCGGACGACCTGACGGTCGTCGCGGACCTCACCGCCGTCGCGCGCACCGACCAGCCGTACGGGATGCCGGTCGACGGCGCGAGGACCGACGCCCTGCTGACCCACCTGTCGGTGTACCTGGCCGCGGGCGGCACGATCCTCGTGGCCGAGGCCGACGGCCGGACGGTCGGGTTCCTGCTGGCGCGCACGGTCGGCCCGCACCTGTTCGCCGACGAGCCGGCGCTGCTCGTGGACACCCTCTACGTGCACCCACGCAGCCGCCGCCGCGGCGTCGGGCACGCCCTCGTCGCGCACGCGCTGACCCTGGCCGAGGAGGCCGGCGCGGCGCACGTGTACGGCACCCCGCCCGCCGGCGACCGCGGCATGCAGCGCTTCCTCGCCCGGCTCGGGTTCGCCCCGGCCGCCGGGCACCGCGTGGTCGCCACGGCGGCCCTGCAGCGACGCCTCGCGTCCGACGGCGCGCCCCGCCCGCGGCGCGAGCTGCGGCCTCGCGGGCGGCGGGAGTCGACGCGCGCCACGATCGAGGACGTCATCGCCCGCCGCCGGCGCGCCCGCGAGGCCAACCTGCCCAGCGGGCCGGTCGACCTGCGCGACTTCCAGGAGCGCCACCGCGCCCGGTACGCCGACCGGGGCGACGCGACCTCGTCGGCGTCCTGAGCCCCGCGGCCGGCCCGGGCCGGCCGCGCGTCAGCCGACGAGCATGCAGGTCAGTCGGGCCGTGCAGAGCCGCCGCCCCGCCTCGTCGGTGACCACGATCTCGTAGGACGCCGTCGAGCGGCCCAGGTGCAGCGCACGCGCCTCGCCGCGCACGACGCCCTCGCGCGCCCCGCGATGGTGGGTCGCGTTGAGCTCGATCCCGACCGCCGAGCGCCCCGGGCCGGCGTGCGCCTGCGCGGCGAACGACCCGAGCGTCTCGGCGAGCGCCGCCGACGCGCCGCCGTGCAGCAGGCCCGCCGGCTGGGTGTTGCCGGCCACGGGCATCGTGCCGACCACCCGCTCGGCGCTGAGCGTCTCCACGGTGATGCCGAGGCGCTCGATGAGCGTGCCGCGTGCCGCCGCGCGCCAGTCCACCGGCGCGGCAGGAGCGGCGGCAGGAGCGGAGGAGGGCGTGGCGGGGGGAGTGTCGGCCATGCGGGATAGGTTGGCACCCGTGACCACCACCGCGCCATCCCGTGCCGGCGGCGACGCGCCGGCGCGTCCCCGCCTGCTGCTCATCGACGGGCACTCCATGGCCTACCGCGCGTTCTTCGCGCTGCCGGACACCATGGCCACCACGTCGGGCCAGATCACGAACGCCGTCTACGGCTTCACGTCGATGCTGACCAAGCTGCTCGGGGACGAGCGGCCCACGCACCTCGCGGTGGCCTTCGACGTCTCGCGGCGCTCGTTCCGCACCGAGCGGTACAGCGAGTACAAGGGCACGCGCAACGAGACGCCCCAGGCCTTCCGTGGTCAGGTGCCGCTCATCAAGGAGGTGCTCGAGGCGCTGCGGGTGCCGACCCTCGAGCGCGAGGGGTTCGAGGCGGACGACATCATCGCCACGCTCGCGGGGCAGGCCGCGGCGGCCGGCATGGAGGTGCTGGTCTGCTCCGGCGACCGCGACTCGCTCCAGCTCGTCGGCGAGGACGTCACGCTGCTGTACCCGGTGCGGGGCGTGTCGGAGATGACGCGGATGACGCCCGAGGCCGTGCAGGACAAGTACGGCGTGCCGCCCGAGCGCTACCCGGACATCGCCGCGCTGGTGGGCGAGACCAGCGACAACCTGCCCGGCGTGCCCGGCGTCGGCCCCAAGACGGCGGCGAAGTGGGTCACCCAGTACGGGGGCCTGGACGCGCTGCTGGAGCACGTCGGGGAGCTCAAGGGCAAGGCGGGGGAGAACCTGCGCGCGGCCGTGGACCAGGTGCGGCTCAACCGCGAGCTCAACGCGCTGCTGCGCGACGTCGAGCTGCCGTTCGGGCCGGACGACCTGGCGCTGCACGGGTTCGACCGGGAGGCCGTGCACCGGGTGTCGGACACCCTGCAGTTCGGCGCGCTGCGCGACCGGCTGCTCGCCGTCGACCCGGCGGCGGACGAGGAGGCGGCGACGTCGGGTGCCGACGCCGGGTTCGACCTCGAGCTCGCGACGCCGCCGGCCGGCGGGCTCGCCGGCTGGCTCGCGGACCGCGCCGGCGTCACGCTCGGCGTCGACGTCTCCGGCCGCGGCACGCCCACCGGCGGCGACGCCTGGGGCGTGGCGCTGGCCGACGGCCGCGGGCACGCGGTGGCCTACGACCTCGCCGAGATCGACCCGGCCGACGAGAAGGCGCTCGGCGACTGGCTCGCCGACGCGGCCGCGCCGAAGGTGCTGCACGGCGCGAAGACGGCCTGGCACGCCCTGGCCGCGCGCGGGCTGCGCCTGGCGGGCGTGGCGTTCGACACCGAGCTGGCCGCCTACCTGTGCTACCCCGACCAGCGCGGCTACGACCTGGGCGACCTCGTGGCCCGCCACCTCGGGCGCGAGCTGCGCGTCGAGGACGACGGCGGCGCGCAGGGCGCCCTCGACCTGGCGCTGGACGACGACGGCGGCCAGGACGCGCGGCAGGCGACGCGCGCGGCGGCGATCGTGGAGCTGGCGGACGCGCTCGCCGGCCAGCTCGCCGACCGCGGCGCCGCGCACCTGCTGACGGACGTCGAGCTGCCGCTGTCCGCCGTCCTGGCGCGGATGGAGGCCACGGGCATCGCGGCCGACGTCGCCTACCTGCGCGAGCTGGAGGACCACTTCGCCGACCTGGTCGCCACCGCCGCCGACGAGGCGTACGCCGCCATCGGCCGGGAGGTCAACCTCGGCAGCCCCAAGCAGCTGCAGGAGGTGCTGTTCGACCAGCTCGGGATGCCCAAGACGAAGAAGACGAAGACGGGGTACACGACGGACGCCGCGGCGCTCGCGGAGCTCTTCGCCAGGACGGGCCACCCGTTCCTCGAGCACCTGCTCGCGCACCGCGACGCCAGCCGGCTGCGCCAGACCGTCGAGGGCCTGCTCAAGTCGGTGGCCGACGACGGGCGGATCCACACGACGTTCCAGCAGACGATCGCCGCGACGGGCCGGCTGTCCTCGACCGAGCCGAACCTGCAGAACATCCCGATCCGCACGGAGGCGGGCCGGCGCATCCGCCGGGCCTTCGCCGTGGGCGACGGGTACGAGACGCTGCTGACCGCCGACTACTCGCAGATCGAGATGCGCATCATGGCGCACCTGTCCGGGGACGCCGGGCTCATCGAGGCCTTCCGCAGCGGCGAGGACCTGCACCGCTACGTGGGCTCGCGGGTGTTCGACGTGGCGCCGGCCGACGTGACGCCCGAGATGCGCTCGAAGGTCAAGGCCATGAGCTACGGCCTGGCGTACGGCCTGAGCGCGTTCGGCCTGTCGCAGCAGCTGAGCATCGCCACGAGCGAGGCGCAGACGCTCATGGACGACTACTTCACGCGGTTCGGCGGGGTGCGCGAGTACCTCGACGGCGTCGTGGAGGAGGCACGCGCCACCGGCTGGACCGCCACCATCCTCGGCCGGCGGCGCTACCTGCCCGACCTCACGAGCGACAACCGGCAGCGGCGGCAGATGGCCGAGCGGATGGCGCTCAACGCCCCCATCCAGGGCAGCGCCGCGGACATCATCAAGCTCGCCATGCTGCGCGTGCAGGCCGAGCTCGAGCGGCGCGGCCTGGGCTCGCGCCTGCTGCTGCAGGTGCACGACGAGCTCGTCGTCGAGGTGGCGCCGGGGGAGCGGGACGAGGCCGAGGACGTGCTGCGCACGCAGATGGGCTCCGCCTTCGCGCTCGACGTGCCGCTCGACGTCTCGGTCGGCACCGGCGCGACCTGGCACGACGCGGGGCACTGACGCCGGCACTGACGCCGGTACCGACGCCGGCACCGACGCCGGGCACCCACGCCGCGGGGCCCGGACCGGACGGTCCGGGCCCCGCGGCGCGCTCGCTCCCGGGCCGCGCGTCAGAGCGCGCGCAGCCGCTCCAGCAGCGGTCCGGCGGCCTCGGCGAGGAACCGGTCCTGGTTCTCGTCGCCGACCTGGACGATGGCCACGTCGGTGAACCCGGCGTCGAGGAACGGCCGGGCGCTCTCGGCCAGCTCGTCGAGGTCGGGGCCGCACGCGATCGACTCCGCGACGTCCTCGGGGCGCACGAACTGGGACGCGGCGTGGAACCCCGCGGGCGTCGGCAGGTCGGCGTTGACGTCCCAGCCGCCGGCGAACCAGCGGAACTGCTCGTGCGCGCGCTGCACCGCGGCGTCCTTGTCGGGGTCCCAGCACACGGGCAGCTGGCCGATCGCCCGCGACGGCCCCGGGTGCCTCTGCGACCAGTCCCGCACGACGTCGGCGTCCGGCACCGTCGTGATGAGGTGGTCGCCGAGCGGCGCGAACCGCTCGATCGAGCGCGGTCCGGAGACCGCCACGCCGAGCGGCACGCCGTCGTCGGGCACGTCCCAGACCCGGGCGGAGTCGACGCGGAAGTACTCGCCCTCCCACGTGACGAGCTCGCCGGTGTGCAGCTCACGGATGATCTCGATGGCCTCGGCGAGCATCTCGTGCCGCACCGCGATGCTCGGCCACCCCTCGCCGACCACGTGCTCGTTGAGGTTCTCCCCGGCGCCCAGGCCGAGCGTGAACCGGCCCTCCGACAGCAGCTGCAGCGTCGCGGCCTGCTGCGCCACCACGGCGGGGTGGTAGCGCATCGACGGGCAGGTGACGTACGTCATGAGCTCGGTGCGGGAGGTCGCCTGCGCCACCGCGCCGAGGGTGACCCAGGCGTTCGGGGCGTGGCCCTGCTCGGTGAGCCACGGGCTGTAGTGGTCGCTGGAGACGAGGAGGTCGAAGCCGACCTCCTCCGCGGCCTGCGCGTACCGCACGAGGTCGCGGGGGGCGCTCTGCTCGGTCATGAGCGTGTAGCCGATGCGCACGGTGGGAGCTCCTGCTCGTCGGGGGCGGGTGTGCCCCCGACGCTAGGCAGGCCGCCCGGCGCTCGCAGCGGGGCGCTCAGTCCTTCGTCGCGACGAACACGGCGGTGCCGGGCAGCAGGCGCCCGCGCTCGGGGCCCCAGCCGCCCCACACCTGGTCGTTCCAGGCCGGCCACTCGGGCTCGACGACGTCGCGCAGGCGCAGCCCCGCGGCGACGACGTCGCGCACGTGGTCGCCGAGGGTGCGGTGGTACTCGGCGTAGAGCACGGCGCCGTCCGCCGCCTGCTCGACGTACGGCCGGCGGTCGAAGTACGAGCGGACCGCCGTGAGCCCGCGCGCGGTCGGGTCGTCGGGGAACGCCCACCGCAGCGGGTGCGTCACGGCGAACGCCCAGCGCCCGCCCGGGCGCAGCACCCGGGCGGCCTCGGCGTGCACCCGGGCGGCGTCGGGCACGAACGGGACCGCGCCGAACGAGGTGAAGACTACGTCGAACGCGCCGTCGGCGAACGGCAGCGCGCGGGCGTCCGCCTGCACGGCCGGCACCCGCACGCCCGTGGCGGCGTCGAGGCGGGCGGACTGCGCGAGCATCCCGGCCGAGACGTCCGTGGCGACGACCCGGGCGCCGCGGCCGACGAGCCAGCGCGAGCACTGCGCCGCGCCCGCGCCCACCTCGAGCACGCGGGCGCCCGTCACGTCGCCGAGGAGGCCGGCCTCGGCCTCGGTCAGCCCCTCCGGGCCCCAGCGGAAGCCCGCGTCGCCGAGGAACTCGCGGTGGTCGGCCAGGTACTCCGCGGCGTTGGCGTCCCACCAGCGCCGGCCGGCGCCGCCGCCGGCGTCGTCGGGCACGTCCCGGTAGCCGACGGAGTGCACGTCGTCCGGCGGGGGGAGGTCGGGGCCGGGGGCGCCGGGCGCGTCGGGGCGGGTCGCGTCGCTCACGGGGCCCATCCTGCCGGTCGGCGGCGCGTTGACCCTGCCGAACGGCCGACGCTAAGATCGCATGCGGTGCAGTGCGCCCGTCAGCGGGTCCCTCAGCGGGTCCCCTCAGCGGATCGTCGAGGCGGTCCGGCGGGCGGTGCGCGGTCACCACAGTCCCTGTCCGCACGACTCAACCTGTCCGCATCGGAGCTTTCACTTCATGACCATCTCCACCACGAAGTCCGCGCCCCAGGTCGCCGTCAACGACATCGGCACCGAGGACGACTTCCTTGCCGCCGTCGACGCCACCATCAAGTACTTCAACGACGGTGACATCGTCGAGGGCACGATCGTCAAGGTCGACCGCGATGAGGTCCTCCTCGACATCGGCTACAAGACCGAGGGTGTCATCCCCTCGCGCGAGCTCTCCATCAAGCACGATGTGGACCCCGGCGAGGTCGTCGCCGTCGGTGACGTCGTCGAGGCCCTGGTCCTCCAGAAGGAGGACAAGGAGGGTCGCCTGATCCTGTCCAAGAAGCGCGCCCAGTACGAGCGCGCCTGGGGCACGATCGAGAAGATCAAGGAGGAGGACGGCGTCGTCACCGGCACCGTCATCGAGGTCGTCAAGGGCGGCCTCATCCTCGACATCGGCCTGCGCGGCTTCCTGCCCGCCTCGCTCGTGGAGATGCGTCGTGTCCGCGACCTCCAGCCGTACGTCGGCCGGGAGATCGAGGCCAAGATCATCGAGCTCGACAAGAACCGCAACAACGTCGTCCTCTCGCGCCGCGCCTGGCTCGAGCAGACGCAGTCCGAGGTGCGCTCGACCTTCCTGCAGACCCTGCAGAAGGGCCAGGTCCGCACCGGTGTGGTCTCGTCGATCGTCAACTTCGGTGCGTTCGTGGACCTCGGCGGCGTCGACGGTCTCGTGCACGTCTCCGAGCTGTCCTGGAAGCACATCGACCACCCGTCCGAGGTCGTCGAGGTGGGCCAGGAGGTCACCGTCGAGGTGCTCGACGTCGACTTCGACCGCGAGCGCGTCTCGCTGTCGCTCAAGGCGACGCAGGAGGACCCTTGGCAGACCTTCGCCCGCACCCACGCCATCGGCCAGGTCGTGCCGGGCAAGGTCACCAAGCTCGTCCCGTTCGGCGCGTTCGTCCGTGTCGAGGACGGCATCGAGGGCCTCGTGCACATCTCCGAGCTGGCGCAGCGTCACGTCGAGCTGCCCGAGCAGGTCGTCACGGTGGGCCAGGAGGTGTTCGTCAAGGTCATCGACATCGACCTGGAGCGCCGCCGCATCTCGCTGTCGCTGAAGCAGGCCAACGAGGGCATGGACCCCGAGTCGGAGGACTTCGACCCCGCGCTGTACGGCATGGCGGCCGAGTACGACGAGAACGGCGAGTACAAGTACCCCGAGGGCTTCGACCCGGAGACCAACGAGTGGCTCGAGGGCTACGAGACGCAGCGCGAGGCCTGGGAGGCGGAGTACGCCAAGGCCCACGCCCGCTGGGAGTCCCACCGCGAGCAGGTGCGCTCGGCCCAGGCGGCCGACGCCGAGGCCGCCGGCGACGCCTCGGCGCCGGCCTCGGCCGCGTCGTCCTACTCCTCGGCTCCGGCCCAGGAGGCCACGGGCACGCTCGCGTCGGACGAGGCGCTCGCCGCTCTGCGCGAGAAGCTCACCGGCAACTGAGCCCCGGCTCGTCGCCGACGCCGGACCCGTCCGGCGCCGCACCACGGAGGCCCGCCCCCCCCCGGGGGGGGGGGGCGCCGGCGGGCCCCCACCCGCGCCGGGGGGGGCCGGGGGGGAGAGCGGGGGGGGGGGGGAGAGGGTGGGCGCGCGTGGGTGGTTGTGGGGGGGGGGGGGGGGGGGGGGAGGG